>JAFVEE010000082.1 GCA_017478085.1 Prevotella sp.
CACCCAGAACAGGCTGTCGCCCAGCTCTTCTACACCCTCGGCAAAGGTGACGGTCTCTACATAGCGGTTGTAGCTGGGGGATGCGGCCATGAACCGGCCCGGCACTTTCTTCAGCCCGCTGCCGAAGTGCAGCTGGCGCAGCTGGTTGCAGCTGCTCAGCACGGAGTTGCCCGCACGGGTAAGGCTGTTGGGCAGGGTGAGCGAGGCGAACTTGCAGGACACGAAGGCCTCGTCGTCGATGGTGAGCAGACCCTCGCTGAGCGTCAGGCCGTCGGCCAGGTTGGCATCATAGAAAGCCCGCTTGCCTATGTAGCGCAGCGAGGCGGGCAGCGTGGCGCTTGTCAGGTTGGTTCTTTGGAAGGCACCTTCGGCAATGCTGTCGAGGCTGGCAGACCACACGACGGTGGAAAGGGCCCTACAGCTTACGAAGGCACTTTTGCCCACGTAGGTGAGCTCGTTGCCCATCGTCACGCTCTCAAGACTGTTGCAAGTGGAGAAGGCCAACTCCTCGATGCGCTTAATGCCGGCGGGCAGCACAATGGCGTGCAGGTAGCTGCTGTTGTTGAACATACGGTAGCCCACTACATTGTCCTGCATATCGGCCTTATAGACATTGTCGTATACATACTCCCCCTCGCCCACGAAGCGGGCCTCGCCCAGGTCGAGCGTGGTGAGCGTCTCGCTGAGCAGGTTCCTCACACGGTCGATGTCAGGGCCATTGAGCGGGCCTATCACCTTCAGGGTGGTGACTGGCTGCTCAGCCGGCTGCACCTGCAGCAGTGTCTGATAGCTGGAATAAGAACTATTGAACTGGCCCGTGGCAGTGACGGTCACGGTGAGTACACCGTCAGAAACAGTTTGGGAGGGCAATTCTTCTTCGCCCCGCATGGTCAGCGGCAGTGCTGCCAGCAGACAAAGTAGACAGGTGAAAAATGTGCTTTGCTTCATCATCATCGTCGTCTTTTATGGTTGTGGGTTAGCATTTATGTCTATTACGTTGCAAATATAGATAAAAATTTTAAATAAACGACTTTTTGGAACACTTTTTTCGTATTTTAGAGTAAACCGCCACCATTATGCACCATTATGCACAATCTGTGTTCTAACTTACCCCTTTCACAACGGAGCCTCCGTTAACCATCAACGGGCCCTCCGTTAACCATCAACGGAGCCTCCGTTAATCATCAACGGGGCCTCCGTTAACCATCAACGGAGGCCCCGTCGAAAAGGAGCTCAAGAAGTGCAGCCAAATTGTGCAAATAAGTTAAATTCATTAGCTAATTAGCAAGTTTTTGCCACTTCCTGCCTAAATTCGAAGTTTTTTAACTACCTTTGTGCGACATCTCGCGCACTTAAATTAATGCGCACACGGCCTAAGGCAGAAAAACAAGAATTACCTATGACAATACCAGATATACAGCAATTGATAGCCAAAGGTGAGACGCAGACGCTGGAACTGAAGAAAAGCACTGGTGAACTGAAAGATGCTATGCATACCGCCTGTGCCTTTCTGAATAGTGATGGCGGTTGGCTGATTTTCGGAGTCACACCAGACAGCTTGCACATCGTTGGCCAGCAAGTAAGCGACAACACCCGACGGGAGATTGCCCAGGCACTGGCCTCGCTGGAGCCTGCCGTCGATGTGAGGGCTGAGTATATTGACGTGCCTGACTCCAAGGCTGGCAACCAGCTTGTGGCCATCCACTTCGATGGCTGTAAGGACAGACATGTTCCGTACACTTGCAACGGAAGGCCTTATTACAAAGTAGAGAGTACCACACGCCTGATGCCACGCGAGATGTACGACGAGCGGCTGCGTGACAGCAACCCCAGCAAGTTTGCTTGGGACGCACAAGTGGCTGAGGGTGTCACCGCCAAAGACCTGAGTGAGGAGCGCATCCGTAACGCGGTAAGGGGTGGCGTAAGAAGTGGACGCATCAATGCTTCGGCTGAGGATGACACTGTTGAGATGCTGCTGGATAAGTTCAAGCTATTGCGAGATGGGAAAATAACCAATGCGGCTGTAGTACTGTTCGGCAAACAGCTCTATGACTACCCTCAGTTGATGCTTCGTATGGCTTACTTCCGTGGAAAGGAGAAAATGGTGTTCATCGACAACAAGCAGGAAGAGGGCAACTTCTTCGACCTGCTCGATGCTGGCATGGCATTCTGCTTCCGTCATCTCAGTCTGAGCGGTGAGGTGAAAGGACTGCAACGAGAGGAGCATCTGGAGATTCCCGTAGAGGCATTGCGCGAAGCATTGACGAATGCGCTGTGCCATCGACGCTACGAAGACCCTCGGACAACCGTGACACTGGCCATTTTCGATGACCGACTGGAAATCAGCAATCCAGGACATTTCCCCAAACCGCTGACTCCAGAAAACATCAAGGAACCGCACGGCTCTTATCCCTATAACCTCCGTATCGCCCAGGTGCTCTACTTCTCCAAATACCTGGAGGGATGGGGAACGGGCATACGTCGTATGATGGACATCTGCCGCGAAGAGGGTGTACCAGAGCCGGAATATAAGTCTGATGGCTACACGGTAACAGTTACCTTCTGGAAAGGTACTACACCAAAGACCAAACAAAAGAATGCAAAGACCATGCAAATGGGCGAAATCCCCCAAAAGACCAACCAAAAGACCAACCAAAAGGAGTATAGCTTTATTCCTAAAGAAGTAGATCTTGTTAAACTTGAATTATTGGAAAGGGGATATAGTCTCAGCGACAGTCAGGTGGAACTCTTATTATACTTGTATTCGCATCCCAAGGCTACAAGAAAGTCTGTTGCAGACTTAAACATAGGAATGAAAGAAGGAGGTATTCAATATAACATAGCACGATTAATTGCTTATGGCCTCTTACGCCGCGAGGGTGGCCGCAAGAATGGCCGCTGGGTGGTGATGCTTGATATTGAAGAAGGCGCCCCCGATATCACATCGCAGACGCCCGAACCAATCATGTACTAAAAGCAAACAATAACCTAAAAAACAAATCTAACTAATGGAATAAATACATCGCGAAACGCTTTCCGCTTTTGTTCACGATGCAAAGATACGGCATTTTTCACACCTACTAAAAAGAAAAACCCTAAACCGTAGGGGAAGTTTCCCTAAAGATGAGGGGAAAATCCCCCTACCCTACTAAAAACAGACTACATGAGCAACCGCTCGAGCGAAGGAATATGGATGCTGCCCCGGCGCAGCTCAAGGAGCTGACGGTCCTGCAGCTGGTTGAGCACGCGGCTCACGTTCAGGCGGGTATCGGCAAGCTCAATGGCCAGCTGCTTCATAAGGATGTGCACCTCCTTGCGGCCTGCGGGATAGACGGCATGGTCGGTGAAGAAGCGCACGATGCGCTGCTCGAGCGTCTGGGGCGAGCGCAGCCACTGCTTATGCCAGACACGTTGGGCGTTGGTGGCAAAAGCATTGAGCAGGTTCAGACGGAAGATGAGGAAGTCGTCGAGCAGGCGCAGCACCTCGTCCTTGCTCAGGGTGAAGAAGTGGCAGTCGCTGAGCGTGCGCACGTCGCAGCTGTAGCGCGGCGAAAGGCCGAAGAGGGCCTCGGGCTGCAACAGCCAGGGGGCCGAGAGCTCCTCGACGTAGGTATAGGAATGGTCGTCGGAACGGGTAGAGAGGCTGAGCGTGCCCCCTACAAGGAAGAGCAGCTGCTGACAGGCATCGCCCTCGCGCACCACCCACTTGCCGGCAGCCAGCTTCTGGAACCCGAAGCGGGTGTTGCCCGCCATCTGCAGCAGTTCGCTGCGGCTCATACCCTGGAAAAGGCGGAACTGCAACAGCTGGTCGTAGAACTTCAGGTCGTGGCTGTCCATAAGGGGTCAGTCGGCTATCTTGTCACGAAGCGAGGGGGAATACCAGGTGGCCAGCTGGCCCTGGTCGTCGGTATAGATGAAATAGGCCATCAGCTCGGGATGACGCTCGAGCACGGCCTTGGCACGATCGACGCCCAGGACCATAAACGAGGTGGCGTAGGCATCGGCCGTGGCGCAGTCCTGGGCCAGCACGGTGGCCGAGAGCAGGCTGTGCTGCACGGGGAAGCCGGTGCGGGGGTCGATGGTGTGGGCATACTTGCGCCCGCCCTTATAGTAGAAGTTGCGGTAGTTGCCGCTGGTGGCCATAGCGCGGTCGGTGACGTTGAGCACCGTCTGCAGCTCGCCCGCCTGCTGAAGCGTGTCCTCGGTGGGCTTGGTCACGCCGATACGCCAGGGCACGCGGTGAGGACTGATGCCACGGGTGACGACCTCGCCGCCAATCTCGACCATAAAGTTCTCGACCCCACGCTGCCGCAACAGCTGGGCCACCTGGTCGGCACCGAAGCCCTTGGCTATGGCGCTGAAGTCGAGCATCATCTGGGGGGAGGCCTTGGCGATGGTGCCGGCGGCCTCGTCGAAGCGGAGCTTGCCCATGCCAACGAAGGTCAGCAGGCTGTCTACCTGACGGGCGGTGGGCATCTGCTGCTGCTTGAAGCCGAAGCCCCAGGCATTGACCAGCGGTGCCACGGTCACGTCGAAGGCCCCGTCGGTCTCGGTGCTGACGGTCTGCGATGCGCGGAAGACGCGAAGGAACACGGGGGAGAGGGTGACGGGCTCGTTGCGATTGAACTTCGAGACGGCCGATGCCTCATTGAACATGGAGAACTCGCCGTCGACCTGGCTCAGCACCTCCTCGATGGGCTGCTGCAGGTCCTGGTCGCTCTGGTAGGTAATGTTGTAGAACGTGCCGAACACCATGCCCGAGTGATGCTGATAGGGCATGTTGTGCTGCTGACGAATGATGAGGATGGTACCCACAATGAGCAGTACCAGGAAGGGCACCTGCCAGACTAAATTCTTCTTGCTCTTACGTTCTTCCATAAAACTACTAAATGTCGATCGTTACATTGAAGGTGGCACCTAAGGCCGAGCTGTCCTGCGTGCCATAGCCCGGCACGTACCAGGTCTTGCCTATGATGCCATCGTCGTGGGCCAGCCGCGTGCGGTAGCGGGCACTCCACCCCAAGTGCAGGGGCCCGGCCACCTTGGCATCGATGCCGAAGAGCAGCTCGGCCCAGTGCTGATGGCACGACTCGCCGCTCACGCCGAACGACGTGTCCCACTTCCACACAGGGTCGGGGAAGGGCTGGCGGCTCACGTCGACCTTGTAGCTGGTGAAGGCATAGCGGAAGCCAATGAACACGCGGTTGCCGGTGTGCTTCTTCTTCATGATGTTCACATCGGCCCCTATGCGGAAGTAGGGCGCGTGGGTCTTGTAGCTGATGCCCGTCACCTCGTCGTCCTCGTGGTTGGCACGGCCATAGCCCAGTTCGAACGTGGGGAAGTACTGGTCGTGCAGGTTCAGCCGCAGGGCAGCCTCGTACTGGCCATAGTCGCTGAGCTGCAACTGGGCGAGGCCCACGAGGTCGAACGACACGGCGAAGCCCCGGAACAGGGGGATGCTGTCTTGCTGGTACTTGAAGAACCCCTGTGCCCCAGCCCCCGCGCTGGCCAGCAGCAGGAGCAGGCTAAGGGCGAGCCTTGAAACGGATGCGGATATGAGCGTTCGAGGGGTCATAGTCTACTGTGGAATGAAGAATACGGATGGAGTCGATGCCGTGGTAGGTGCAGCTGACGGAGGTGAGGCGGTGGAAGAAGGAGGCATTGCAGTCTACCGACTCGAAGTGCGGAATGTCGTCCTTGGCCACCCACACCGTGTCGGTGACGGCCAGCCGCTGGGTGGTGAACACCAGCGTGTCGACCGGGTTGCGGTAGCTGATGGGCAGGTTGAGCACGGTGGGGTTGACACTGCTGTTCAGCAGCGTGGTGTCGATGCCATCGGCGCGGCGCGACGTCACGGTGAGCGTGTCGTGGAGCGTGTCGGCCAGCTCGTAGACGGTGTACACCGTGTTCTGCACCGGGCACTCTATGCTGGAGCAGGCCATCAGCAGGCAGCCCAGCAAGAAGGTTGTCAGCGTAGTGCTTGTTGTCGTCTTCAGCCCCCACTTCATCATATCTTTTCCTCTATCTGATAATCGTTGCGGCTCTGCGACGAGCGACTGATCAGGTCGCCGAGGAAGCCCGTGAGGAACAGCTGCGTGCCAATGATCATCATCGTCAGGGCGATGTAGAAGTAGGGCGAGTCGGTGACCAGCCGCTGCGGAATGTGCATGGCCAGGTGGTAGAGCTTGTCGGCCCCCAGGATGAAGGCGGCCACGAAGCCTATGAAGAACATCACCGAGCCCAGGAAGCCAAACACGTGCATGGGCTTCTTGCCGAAGGTGGAGAGGAACCAGAGGGTGATGAGGTCCAGATAGCCGTTGACGAAGCGGTTCCAGCCCATAAACTTCGACTCACCGTACTTGCGGGCCTGATGCTGCACCACCTTCTCGCCAATCTTGCTGAAGCCGGCGTTCTTAGCCAGATAGGGAATGTAGCGGTGCATCTCGCCGTAGACCTCAATGTTCTTCACCACATCGCGGCGATAGGCCTTCAGGCCGCAGTTGAAGTCGTGCAGGTTCTTGATGCCGCTCACCCGGCGGGCGGTGGCGTTGAAGAGCTTCGTGGGCAGGGTCTTCGACAGCGGGTCGTAGCGCTTCTGCTTGTAGCCCGACACCAGGTCGTAGCCATCCTCGCGAATCATACGGTAGAGCTCGGGAATCTCGTCGGGCGAGTCCTGCAGGTCGGCATCCATCGTGATCACCACGTCGCCCTGGGCCTCGGCAAAGCCACAATACAGGGCGGGGCTCTTGCCATAGTTGCGACGGAACTTGATGCCGTGGACGTGCTGGGACTGCTGCTTCAGCTCCTGGATGATGGGCCACGAGCGGTCGGTGCTGCCGTCGCTGATGAAGATGACCTCGAAGGTGAAGTGGTGCTCGGTCATCACGCGCTCTATCCAGGCATACAGTTCGCCTATTGACTCTTCCTCATTATAAAGAGGTATTACTACAGAAATATCCATCTTTCAGTTTGCTTATTGTTGAATTTCACGATTGGTTGTCTTGACGCCCTGCTTCACCACCGCCGCAATGGGCAGCCCCAAGAGGATGCCCGCCATGATATTGGTGGTGAGAATGTTCAGCGCCAGGTCGATGGGGCGCATGGCCTGCAACTGCGACAGGCTGTCCTTCATAGCGTCCTGCATGCCGCTCTGGGTCATCATCTCCCTGGCCTCGGGCGACTCCATCATGCTCTGGAGCGAGTGAAGCAGGTAGCCCTGGTCCATATAGGCAAAATAGGCATACTGCGCCATGGCAAAGAGCACCCCGGCATAGAAGAACACCAAGACCACATAGCCCCAGCCACGCCGAAACGAGATGGCTCCCTCGCGGGCCACATCACGAAACAGGCGCAGGCGTTGAGCAACAAAGAAAGGGGTGACGAAGGCCAGGAGCAAGGCTCCCATTGCCCATAGAGGAGAACTTAGCCCAACGATATAGCAGGCAAAGCTGGCCAGCCACAAAAGGGCCAAGAACAGGCCGTCGATACGGGCAAATGCCTTCAGCTGTACATATTCTGCGGGTGTCATACAAATGCAAGTTGACTCAAAACGATGCAAAATTACGCATTTTCCCTCACATTCACCGCATAGAGCAATAAAAATAAGTTAAAAACGGCAAAATTCTCAATTAACGTTTCTCATTTCTCATTTTTAATAACTACCTTTGCACCCGCAAAACGCAAAATATGGGCAAGTCCTGTACGGCCAGCTCCCTCGGAATCCTCCAGGACGGGAACGTAGCAAAGGTACTTGGTTGTAGCGGCGCGATACAGACCGCTTGCCCACCCGCCTCTTTAGCTCAGTTGGCCAGAGCACGTGA
>JAFVEE010000083.1 GCA_017478085.1 Prevotella sp.
CAAGAAGCTGGGCTTCATTGCCCAGGAGATGGGTCGCGAGATCAACACCACCGGCTCGAAGAGCAACCAGGCCGAGATGCAGAACATCGTGGTCCAGATGAAGGACGAGCTGGAGCAAATCAAGGAGCAGGTTCTGAACGCATTGTAGTGATTAATGAAACACAAAGACACGAAGACACAAAGGAATAGCCACAGAGTGAAAAATCTTTGTGTCTTCGTGTCTTTGTGTTCAGTAAAACCCCAAAAACAGCAACGACAATGAACAAAGGCAAACTTTTTATATTCAGCGCCCCGAGCGGTTCGGGCAAGAGCACCATTGTGCAGTGGCTCATGCAGGAACACCCGGAGCTGCGGCTGTATTTCTCCATCTCGTGCACCTCAAGGGCACCACGGGGCACCGAGCAGAACGGGGTGGAATACTTCTTCCTGACACCCGAGGAGTTCAGGGAGAAGATCGCAAACAACGAGTTCCTGGAGTATGAAGAGGTCTACCAAGACCGCTTCTACGGCACCCTGAAGGCACAGGTAGAGCGGCAGTTGGAGGCCGGACAGAACGTGGTGTTCGATGTCGACGTGAAGGGTGGCATCAACATCAAGCGCTTCTATGGCGAGCGGGCGCTGAGCATCTTCATCCAGCCCCCCTCAGTCGAGGAGCTGCGCCGCCGCCTCGTGGGCCGTGGCACCGACACGCCCGAGGCTATCGAGAACCGTCTGGCCAAGGCCGAGTACGAACTGACCTTCGCCCCCCAGTTCGACCACATCGTGGTGAACGACGACCTGGAGCAGGCCAAGCTGGAGGTGCTACGGCTGGTAAACGATTTCGCGGGATGAGAATAGGGCTCTTCGGGGGGTCGTTCAACCCCATCCACGTGGGGCATCTGGCCCTGGCCCGTCAGCTACGGCAGGTGGCGGGGCTCGACGAGGTGTGGCTCGTGGTGTCGCCCCAGAACCCGCTGAAGCAGCAGGCCAGCCTGCTCGATGACCAGCTGCGCTACCAGCTGGCGCGGCTGGCCCTGCACGGCGAAGCGGGCATCGTGGCCAGCAACTACGAGTTGCGGCTGCCCAAGCCCAGCTACACCTGGAACACGCTGCAGCACCTGCACGAGGACTACCCGCAGCACGAGTTCACTCTGCTCATCGGGGGCGACAACTGGGAGCACTTCGACCGCTGGTACCGGGCCGGGGACATCCTGCGCGGCCACCGCGTCGTGGTCTATCCCCGGCGGGGCAGCACGATCGACCTGGAGCACCTGCCACAGAACGTCACCGTGGCCCGCACTGAGCTGCTCGACGTTTCGAGCACCACCATTCGCACCCTCACGGCGCAGAGTGAGGACATCACCCACTTGGTGCCCCCGGCCATCCTTCCTTTAGTCAGAAAACTATACGGCGGTTGACTGACAAACGGCAATTAAAATTTTCTGCCGAAAATTTTGTCGGAAAGAAATTACAAGAAATTAGCCAGAAATTTTATCCAGAAATGTATTTCTCTGCTTACGATATATTATTTCTGAATGTAATTTCTGGCTAATTTCTTGTAATTTCTTTCCGACCAGAATTCCGTCAGGAATCCTGCATACAGCACGAAGTAGTACGGGAAATAGCGGCTACAGCTGGCCCGCCTCGACCATGAGCACCACACGCTCGGTCAGGCGGTCCACGCCTTCCGGGTCGTAGCCCTTCTTCAGCGAGGCACCGAACATAAAGGCAAAAGCCTGCCAGATGCCCGACCGCAGCGGACCCACGAAGGCCTTGATGGTCTCGTAGGCCGTGGCATTGCACTCGCGGTCTATCAGCTTGATGAGCAGCTTGCCCTGCGAGAACGTCAGCTTCTTCATCTTCGGCTTATACTCCTTCACGATGGCCGCCTCCACACGCTTGATGTGCTCCTCGCGCTCCTTCTTTGTGGGGATGGTCTCAATATACTCGGCCGTCTCGATGAGCATCTGCCGCGCCTCCTTGGCTATGGGCAACACCTTCTTCACGTTGCGCACCAGCTTGTTGTAGGCCTGCTCCTGACGCTTGCTCTTGAACGTGGGCTCGGGGTAGACGTAGACCGCCGACCACTCTACATACTGGATAGAGTCGCCATCGTCGGCCAGCACGCGGCCCACCTTCACCGAGGGCAGCACCCCGGCATCGTCGGCTGTCTGGGCCAGGCCGCCCAGCAACCCCGTCCATAGCCATAGCAAGCAGAAAAACAATCGTTTCATGGCCGCAAAAGTACGTATAAATTTTGCAAACAGCACCGAACGGGTGCTTTTTTTATACTTTTTTCCATTATCAAACGATTATTTTGCTTACCTTTGCAACCATGATGCGACTCAGATTCCTGCTTCTCCTCCTGCTCACCCTCCTGACCCTGGCCGCCCGTTCGCAGACGACTGCCGACTGGCAGCAGGTGTGGCAGGACATGATGGTGGACGGCGAGGACGACGAGGCCACCGACGATGCCGACACGCAGGAACTGCTGCAACAGCTGGCCGAGCATCCCATAGACCTGAACCGTGTCACGCGCCAGGAGCTGGAGCAGCTGCCCTTCCTGTCGGAACAGCAGGTCATGGACCTTCAGGAGTACTTGCAGCGCTACGGCCCCATGCGCTCCTTGGGCGAGCTGCGCATGGTGGCATCGATGGACTACCGCCAACTGCAACTGCTGCCCTTCTTCGTCTGCGTAGGGCAGGAAGAGCCTGCCGAACGCGGCTTCCCCCGAGCAGACAGCCTGGCCCGCTGGGGCCGTCACGAGCTATCGGCAGCGGGGCGCATCCCCTTCTACGAGCGGCGCGGCGACCGCAACGGCTACCTGGGCTACCGCTACCGCCACTGGCTGCGCTACGAGTTCAGCAGTGGCGACTACGTGCGGCTGGGCCTCGTCGGGGCGCAAGATGCGGGCGAGCCCTTCCTGGCGGCGGGCAACTCGTGGGGCTACGATGCCTACTCCTACTACTTGCAGCTGCGCAAGCTGGGGCGCGTGGAGAATCTGGTTGTGGGTAAATACAAGCTGTCGGCAGGCATGGGACTGGTGCTGAACAACAGCTTTTCGTTGGGCAAGCTGACCGTGCTGCAGAACCTGGGGCGCACCACCCGTACCATCAGGCCCCATGCCTCGCGCTCGGTGGCCGACTATTTCCAGGGAGCGGCAGCCACCATCAGGCTCACGCAGCCGCTGCACCTCACGCTCTTCGGCTCCTATCGCCCCATCGATGCCACGCTCAACAACGACGACGGATCGGTGGCCACCATCATAACCAGCGGCTACCACCGCACACCCCTCGAAATACAGAAGAAACACAACACCCACCAGACGGCCCTGGGCGGCAACCTGGCCTGGGCCAGCGGTGGCTGGCACGCCGGACTGACGGCGGTCTACACCTATCAAGACCGTCCGCTCAACCCCGACAGGTCGCAGCTGTATCGCCGCTACCAGGCCAGCGGCAGTCGTTTCGTGAATGTGGGCATGGACTATGGCTACAGCCTCTACCGCCTATCGCTGAGCGGTGAGACGGCCATCAACGGCCAGGGGGCCGTGGCCACGCTCCACGCGCTGAGCTACCAGCTGTCCGCCCGCCTCAGCCTGATGGCCCTGCAACGCTTCTACAGCTACCGCTACACGGGGCTCTACACCCACGCCTTCAGCGAGGCAGGCCGGGTGCAGAACGAGAGCGGCCTCTACATAGGGGCCACCTGGCAACCGCTGCGCCGCCTGCACCTGTCGGGCTATGCCGACGTGGCCTACTTCCCCTGGGCCCGCTACCGCGTGTCGCAGTCGTCGCATTCGCAAGACTACCTGGTCGAGGCCCGCTATGAGCACCGCCACTGGGTGCTGAAGGGCCGCTACCGCATGCACCTGCGCCAATTGGACAACACGCAGAAGACGGCCCTGCGCCGCCACAACGAGCACCGCGCTCGCCTCGCCCTGACCTATAGCGACGGCAGCCAGTGGACCAGCACCACGCAGGCCGACCTGACGCGGGCGGCCAACTACGACATAGAGCATGGCTGGATGCTGAGCGAGAACGTGGGGTGGAAGCACCGCCGGTGGCAGTTGGGGCTTATGGCTGCCTACTTCGATACCGACTCTTACGACAGCCGCATCTATGTCTACGAGCGCCAGCTGCCTCACGAGTTTGGCTTCCCGGCCTACTACGGGCGTGGCCTGCGACTCAGCCTTACCGCCCGCACCGAGGTGGGCACCCACTGGCAGCTGAACCTGAAGCTGGGGCACACCCACTACTACGACCGCGACATCATCGGCTCGGGCTTGCAGCAGATCGATGCTTCGCACCTGACCGACCTGGACGTGCAAGCCCGGTGGCGGTTCTGAACTCAGCCTAAAATATTCACGGAGATTTCTTTTTTTTCGTCTGCGACGCTACGTGAATATACGTGAATGGCCCGTGAATGTTCCGTAAATTGGCAGAAGAGAAAATTTACGAATCATTTACGGGCCATTCACGCATATTCGCGTTACGCCGTAGGCATAAGAATTATTGGAACAATTGTCTATTCATCGTCATCCCAAAACCTACGCTGACGAGCCTTAGGATCCATCGTTCCGTTTTCGTCACGTCCACCCCATTCGAGTCCATCTTCAGAATAGAGCCCAGAACTGGCAATGGGGCCTGTCAATGCTATGTTCACCTCAGTCATAGAGGGGCGTAAATACTTCTTTTTCATATTCTCCTTTTGCTATTTAATGTATTTTCTACCGTTTCTGATATAGAATCCTTTGCCTGGCGTTTCAACGCATCTTCCTTGCAGGTCATACGTCTTATCGTCAAATTTTCCTCTTTCTATGATGCCTTTTACCCCTGTCGTTTCTTCAAACGATAGCACTATTCGGGCATTAGCCTCCTGTTGCGATCCCAGCACATCCATGAAATCGAAGAAGGCGCGATAGCCTTTCATCTTTGTCTTTCCCGTGGAGTACCAGAAACGATTGTCACTCAAGAACAGAGTGTTCTCGGGCAGCGGCGTTTCCGCAACATAGGTTCCAATGAAATAGCCATATCGGAACACGCCATTTTCAGAATCCTCAAAGTGGAACTCGGTATGAGGCCAGTCTGGTTCAACCGTAGCTGTGATCAGGAACTCAGATATATCTTTCGTGGTCATAATGATGTAAGGAGTATTGGCCATCAGGCCATCTTCTGCAAGATTTGCATCTTCAAAGATCACCTTTATGCTCGTCACGTTCTCGTCAGTCTCATATCTTACGAATTGCTTCAGCCTGACATCATCGCCAAAAACACTCTTCACCTGTGCTTCGCTCATACTGAAGGGCAGAGCTAGCGTGTTCCACTCGCCTGCTACGATAGTTCTCTTCACGCGGAGGTCATCATCTCCTTCTGTCGGTTCTGGATAGTCTGTCGAGTTCTCGTCAAGCACGATGCGTGAATCAAGCGTGACTCCGTCTGTTGACAACTGAACAAGCGGGCTGATGTCCTCTCCCTCAGTATTCTTGATGAAAGCCTCAAATGCCTTGAGGGCATTCTCCTGTCCTGCTTCCTGAAAATAGCGTTTGTTCAGCAGGTAGTCGTTCGACGAAATGACATCATTTCCTGCAGGCAAGCTTGAGTAGGAACCTGTAAAGGTATAGTCGCCTACAACCTTCTCGGGGGTACCAGCTGTAGTGCTTGGTAAGCGATAGCGGTCGTAAGTGAGGAATCGTGTGACTTTTTCCACATTGGTAGACCCATCGTAATATAATAAATAAGGTGTGTTTGGCGATACCTGAGTTCCTGCTTTCGTAAACTTAAACACGCCATCCTCATAACCGCTGAAGGCGTAAAGCGTATAGCTCCTGTTGCCAAAGAACTGTGATAGCTGTCGAGAATCACTATATACCCCAAATGGTACACAAAGCGTGTTCCAACCACGGCGGAATGTCTTTGTGAATTTGATGATGCCCGATGCTGAGACTGGCTCCCAGTCCTCGTCCTCGTTCAATTCTATAAGCGGCACTTCTTCTCCCGGCTTGTCATCGCTCATAACAGGGCGAACGTAAGCACCTTCATACCAATAGCGATAGCTTTCGTAATTTGAAGACCAAATACCTGACACCGGCTTATAATAAGCTTGGCCTTCATAATACATAGGGGTGCGATCTACAAGTTGGTATTTGGGTGTTGAAGTCCAATAGCCCGATTTGTTGTCACAAGACGGCAGAAAAACACGATTGCCATTCGGTCCAGTATACCAAGTTCCAGAATATCCATTGACAGTGCCTGACTCTCTTGAGCATTTGTAGTAGAGCTCTTCAAAATCATCCTTTGTTGGCATGCGCCAATTCCCGCCCCATCTCACGTGGGCTACATCATTTATTGTACCACTTATGTCACGTGATCGCAGACGGATGTCATACTCGTGTACCATATCCGGATAATAGGCAATGTGCTTTTCTTTAGTGTACTCTGTCTTGGGTTCCAATTCGCCGAAAGCATAGCGGTTTCCCCAATCACTGGGCAATGTGGCCCCTACATTCATCGTAGCCCATTTGGTTCCACTTGGGAGCCCAAGGTCTACAGCCTCCACCCCTTCGGGTGCTTGTGCCCGCCCTATTGAAGTCAATAGCAGCAAGCCAATACAAGTAATTGTTCGTTTCATAATAATTATTTTGATTGTGTAAAAAAAAAGAATAGCATGGGATGACTTATGCGATTTCTATTCGAGGCTCTGGACTTGCCCATATCAGGAAATCAGTCATGCCCACGCTACATAGCGCGGACGTTGTAACTGATGTGCTCCTGATATGGTGGAATTGTCCAGATTCCGAATAGAAGCTACAAAAGCTAACGCTCTTATATTATTATGTCGTTTTTACTGCCGTTTTGTTATGCCATAAGCATTCATTTTAGGGTTCTACAATTGCTAATATCTCTCCACTTGTCAATCGAACCTTAGTAGGACTGACAATTTTCGCCACAAAAGTACGCAAAAAAATTGACACGACAAGGGTTTATGCTAAAAATTTTATTATTTATCCCAGATTGCTCTTTAGGCACGGAAAAACACGGAAGAACGCAGTTTCCCTTTAAAAGTCCGTGTCTATCCGCGTTTTTCCGTGCCAAAGACTTCTAATGACCATTTTGCACCCTTTTACAACGGAGGCTCCATTAGGACGGAACGAGGGCTTCGTTGAATCCTAATGGAGCCTCCGTTGAAATGCAACGAGGGCTCCGTTACGTTGCAATGGAGGCCTCGTTGAAAATCTTATGCCAGACAGTGCTGAAACTGGGAATGGCGCTGCGCGCACTGGGCGCAGAGCCCTTTTACTACATACTCGGTCTCTTCGGGCACGAACCCCTCGGGCAGGGGCACCTGAGGAATGCGCACACGGGGCAGGCAGAAGGTGCGGTGGCACTGGCGACAGGTCAGGTGTACGTGGCCCATGCAGTGGCGGGTGTCATCGTGATGGCACACGCAGTACTTCTGCGAGCCGCTGCCGTCGTCGATGTCGTGCAGCAGATGGGCCTCGCTGAGCAGGGTGAGCGTGCGGAAGAGCGTAGAGCGGTCGACGGTGGGCAGGGCGGCCTCGACATCGGCCAGGCTGAAGGCGTCGGCAAAGCCGTGGCGCACCTGTCGCCACACGAGCAGGCGCACGGCGGTGATGCGTATGCCTGCCTGCTGCAGGGCTTGTTCGTCGGTTAGTTCAGAGTGCATATATATAATATGTAGTAATGTTTGACAATTTAGGTGCAAAATTACACATATTTTCGGATGAATAGGCAACTTATGGGCAAAAAAATTGCGTGAAACGAAAATTAGTTGTATCTTTGCCGCCGTTTCTAAATTAAACAACTTAAATTATAATTAAAATTACAATTTCGTATGAAAAAGAATTTCTTGCGCATGAGCAGACTGCTGAGCCTGGTGGCATTGGTAGTTGGAGGAATGACGCTGACTGCCTGCGGCGGTGACGACGACGATGACAATGGTGGCGGCAACGTGGAATGGGGTAAGTTTGAGACCAAGCTCTCTACTCCTGCCTACGAGAAGGAGAGTGCCCTCTATGAGATTACGTCGGATGACACCAACATCCAGTCGATCGAGCTGACGGCCAGTGGCAACTACATCGTTGTGACCGACAACTACTCGATGGCCCGCGAGGTGGAGAAGACCACGCTGAAGAAGCGCTTGCTGGGCCTGGCCAAGCAGATACAGACGCGTGCCGGCGTGTCGGGCATTGTCTATGGCAAGTTCACCAAGATTAACGATACCACCTTCCGTCTGGAAGGCTGGGGCACGGTGACCATCGAGGGTGGCAACAGCAATGCCGTGTCGCTGAAGATCACGCTTGAAGGCGGCACCGAGCTTCCTACGCTGACCGCTGCCAAGAAGACCCAGATGGCCGACAATGAGAAGACTACCTTCCTGTGCCGCACGTGGACCTTCTACAGTATGCGTATGATCATCAAGATGCCTGGTGGCGACGTGCTCTATGACAAGGAGTACAAGATGAACGAGCTGAAGAACTTCGGCCGCGATATGTACAACATGGCCAAGCAGCAGGGCTATGACGACTGGGACGAGGACGATGGCGACAGCCTGGAGGACTATATGGAGGAATGGGAAGACGATGAGGAAGGCTTGCCCGTGGGCGTCATCTTCACCAAGTCGGGCACCTACATGCCCATCTATACCAACGATCAGGAAGGTGAACTGGCCATTTCTACCTGGACATGGGAGAATGTCGATAAGGGTGTGCTGCGCTACTCGTGGAACTACAACGATATGAACGATCCCTATGCATCGGGCAACGTAAAAGTTGGTTCGCGCGGCGCTCAGCTGATGATTTCGGAGAACTTCTCGAATCGTAACTCTGATTACGATGATGACGACGACCAGTATGGCAGCGCCACGATGGTGTACTACCTGAACG
The DNA here is from genome assembly GCA_017478085.1 of Prevotella sp. Taxonomy (GTDB): domain Bacteria; phylum Bacteroidota; class Bacteroidia; order Bacteroidales; family Bacteroidaceae; genus Prevotella. The sequence goes on from JAFVEE010000083.1 coordinate 8,882, forward strand.
AGGCTAAGTAAGAAGGCTATACACTGAAAACAGGAACTACACCCCTGCAATGTTCAAGGCAACGTTGCAGGGGTGTAGTCTATGATGCGGTGGGCCTGTAGCGAGGCCTGCACGTCGATGAGCCGCTGGTTGCGCGAGCCCCGGAAGTGGAGCGTCTCGTCGCGCTGCGACTTGATGAAGGGGCCGTCGACGAGCACGTCGAGCTGCTCGAGGAGTGCCCGCTGGCGGGGATTGTTCTGCAGCTGCTCGAAGGTGAAGCCCGTGTAGCACCAGATGGTCTTTTGCGTGCGCTGGCGAATGGCGCGTGCCAGCTCGGCAAAGCCCTCGGGCTGGTACATAGGGTCGCCCCCGCTGAAGGTTACGTTGGCGTAGGGGTCGGCCTCGATGATGCGCATAATGTCGTCGGTGCTCATGGAGTGGCCGCCCTCGAAGTCCCACGACTGGGGGTTGTGGCAGCCCGGACACTGGTGGCGGCAGCCGGCACAATAGATGGCGGTGCGGAAGCCGGGGCCGTCGACCATAGTGTCTTCTATGATGTCAATGATCTGTAGCATGATGGCGGTTGATTAGTTCTCGTTGATGACCTTGACGCTGAGCGAGCTGCGGTCGAAGACGATGCCCTGCCGCTCGACGAAGCGGCCCAGCGTGCCGTCGTCGGCCAGTTGGCGCGGTGTGCCCACGCTCAGCTGGTCGTGCTCCATAAGCCAGATGGTGTCGGCCACCTGCAGGGCCAGCTCCAGGTCGTGGGTCGACATGAAGATGGTCTTCTGCATCTGGCGGGCCAGTCGGCGCAGCAGTTGCATCACCTCGACCTTCGACGGGAAGTCGAGGAAGGCCGTGGGCTCGTCGAGGAAGATGATGGGCGTTTGCTGGGCCAGTGCCTTGGCGATCATCACCTTCTGCCGCTCGCCGTCGCTCAGCGTGTCGACGAAGCGGCTGCTCAGCTGCTCGATGCCCACCTGGCGCAGGCTGTCGTCTACCACCTGGTAGTCGTCCTTCGAGAGCGTTCCCCAGAAGCCGGTGTAGGGCGAGCGCCCCAGGCCCACCAGTTCGCGCACGGTCATGTTCCTGACCTCGGGCTTTTCGGTGAGCACCACGCCGATGAGGCGGCTCAGCTGGCGGTCGGAGAACGAGGAGAGGGGCGAACTGGGCGTTGAGGGCTGAGCGGCAATGAGTATTTCGCCGCCGAGGGCGGGCTGAAAGGCCGAGAGCGTGCGCAGCAGGGTCGACTTGCCCACGCCGTTGGCTCCAAGCAGGCACGTCAGCTCTCCTTGGCAAATGGACTGGCTGATGCTGCTGACCACGGTCTTGGCTCCCCGCTTCGAGGTGTAGCCAATGGTCAGGTTCCTGAGGGTGATGCTATGGGTCATAGCTCGTTGTCGGCGAAGGGTTCGGCATTCACGCACTTCAGGTTCTTCTGCAGCTGGGCGGTGCTGCTGGCTCCTACCAGCACCGAGGTGACGCCCGGCTGGTGCAGAATCCAGGCCAGTGCCATCTCGGCCAGCGTCTCGCCCCGGCCCTGTGCCACCTCGTTGTAGCGGCGCAGGCGGGTCAGCAGCTCGTCGGTGAGCATGCTTTCCTTCAGGAACTTGCCCTTTGACATACGCGAGTCTTCGGGTATGCCGTTCAGGTAGCGGTCGGTGAGCAGGCCCTGTGCCAGCGGCGAGAACGAGATGAAGCCCACGCCCTGCTCGCGGCAGAGGTCGAGGATGCCCGACTGCTGCGGCTCGCGGTCGAGCATGTTCAGGCGGCCCTGGTAGATGAGGCAGGGCACGTCGCGCTCCTTCAGGTACTGGAAAGCCGTGCGCGTGGCTTCCAGCGGCCAGCGCGAAATGCCCACGTAGAGGGCCTTGCCGCTGCGCACGATGTCGACCAGCGCCTGGAGTGTCTCCTCCAAGGGCGTCTCGGGGTCGTAGCGGTGGCTGTAGAACAGGTCTACGTAGTCCAGGTGCATGCGCTGCAGGCTCTGGTCAAGGCTGGCCATGAGGTACTTGCGCGAGCCCCAGTTGCCGTAGGGGCCGGGCCACATGTCGTAGCCCGCCTTGGTCGAGATGAACAGCTCGTCGCGGTAGGGACGGAAGTCGTCTTCCATCAACCGGCCCATCGTCTCCTCGGCCGAGCCGTAGGGAGGGCCGTAGTTGTTGGCCAGGTCGAAGTGAACCACTCCGTGGTCGAAAGCATAGTGGGTGATTTCCCGCGAGCGTTCATACGAGTCGACGCCTCCAAAATTGTGCCAGAAGCCCAGACTCACCTTGGGCAGCAGCACGCCGCTGCGCCCGCAACGCTCGTATTTCATCCCTCCGTCGTAGCGCAGGGGATCGGCAAAATATTTCTCCATAATTACTAATTGTGGGTTTGAAGCTACAAAGATAGTACAAAAAACGCCGCTTGGCCCCTATGTTCTGTCACAAAATGAAGTGTTTTTGGTTATTTTAACGTAATTTTAGTGAAAGTGCGTGCAATTATCGTTAACTTTGTGGCGCAATATCGAATTGTACTCAAGACACTATTAGAAGATAAGTAGCAATCATCAATAACCATTTATATTAATTATTAACTTCAAAAAACAGTAAAGCTAATGAAGAAGTTTACATTCATTCTCTTAGCGGCACTCATTGCCGTGATGAGCTTTGCAAAGGGCGGAACGCCTCTGAAGCAGGTTCCCGAAATGCTGAGACCTGCCAAGACCAACGTGTCGCCACGCGCCATGACGGGTGTGAATCCGGCCCCCACGACGCTATTTGCAAAGACTGCGTCGGCCGTGGCCCGCAGCCCGAAGAAGGCTGTGGAGAGCATTGATGCCTTGGCTGGCGACTATGTGTGGAACTACAGTACGGCCAGCGATCAGGCTGTCGACCTGTCGACGCTTGAAACAACCGAGGGCGAGGCACACGTCAAGATCAGCGTTGCCGATGCTACAGAAGGCACAGTGACCATTTCGGGCATGTTCCCCAACAACCTCGTCGCCAGTGTCGACCTGGCCAATGGCCTCATCGAAATTGGTGCTCAGGCTGCTGGCACCTCGTCATATGGCGACTATGACCTCAGGGGCCTGTTCTATTATGAGGGCGACGAGACTAACGAAGCCGGGTGGTACTACACTACGATTGTGGGCACCATTGGCGACGATGGCACAATCACGTTCGGCACCTGGATGGTGCGTGTGCTTAGCACGGGCAGTTATGTAGGCTATTCTCTCACTCCCCTCTGGCTGCCGGGCAGTACGCTCGTGCCCAGCGAGCCCCTCAAAGTGGTTACGCCTCCCGAGGGCTTGGTGGCCGAAGAGTATGAACTGAGCTACACCGACTATTATGGCGCTGCTGCCACTGCTACCGTGAATCTGGGATTCAGCGGCAGCGAGGTCTATCTACAGGGCCTTTGCGGCTACCTGCCTGAAGCCTGGATCAAGGGCGAGCTGCAGGGCGCTGCCGTTACTTTTGCAGGAAAGCAGTTCTTCGGAAATTACTATGGCTACGACTTCTTCTTCCAGGAAGAGGATGCCGTCTTCACCTACGATGCCACCGCCAATCAGCTGAGTGCCGATGGCCTGGTCTATACTTACTATGGTAGCTATTACAGCGATTACTACCTTAATCCCGTCATCAAGAAGGCTGCGGCAGAACCCGAGGAGAACCTCGACGAGCTGCTCGCCCTGCCTGAGGGCCTCACGACCGAGGAGTGGAACCTGAGCGGCTATGCCAACCAGAACTGGCTGCCCGATGGCACCACGGTCAACGTGGCCTGGGACGGCAACGACGTCTACGTGCAGAACCTCTTTGGCTACTATGCTCCCAACGCCTGGATCAAGGGCG
>JAFVEE010000001.1 GCA_017478085.1 Prevotella sp.
ATATTTTATTCATTCCTTAGCAGTGGTAAGAGACTACTAAGTTACTAAAAATCAGGCACTTGACCAAATTTTATTAGTTATATATTGTTAATGTAACTCATTGGTTTTCAAACGATTAAATGTATAATTAACTAAGTATTGGTAATAAGTTTCGCGAAAAAAACACGCAAGAGCATCCAACATTGACCTACATGCGGGCCTTCTGCTTCTCGCCAGCACCCGAGCCGCGATACTTCGAGCGGGCCTCAATGAACTTCCACGTAATTTCGAGCACGAAGGTGTGTCGAGCGGGATTGTGCGTGGTCAGTTCACGATAGCCGTAGAGCGTGGCATCGGTCTTGTTGGTGTGGAAGATGTCGCTACAGCGCAGGTCGAAGGTCAGCGAGCCCATGCCACGAAGGTTCAGGTCGCGCTGCAAGCCCACATAGGTGAAGAAACGGGGGCTGGTCATACGGAACCATATTGATACATGCCGTCTACGTAGTCTTGGAAGCTCAGACCCACGCCTTGGGCCTTCTTCAGCTGTATGCGAACCACGGCCTTGGTCGAGGCGGCATAACGGGCACCAGGATTCTGCACTACGGCGCTGAGCCTGAGTCGCCATCGACATCATCCATGCAATCAATAAGGCTATTGACCAAAAAATAATCCTTTTCATATTCTGCTTTTATCTTTGAAAACGGTTGCAAAGTTAGGGCAAACAGCCCATTCGTGCAAGATTCTGGGATATTCTGCATGTTTTTGTGACGAACTGCAGCATTTTTTCGCTTTTCGCTCTTCACTTTTCACTTTATTTCGTACCTTTGCACTCTGTTATGAACAAGGACTGATATAACCATTTAAAAATAAGTAACCCACTAAAACAAACAACCAACATGAAACGACTGATTACTATCTGCCTTATGGCAACCGCACTGGTGCTGGGCACCAAGGCACAAGACACCTGCAGCAGCGCTTGCTGCCAGGAAGTGAAGACTATCTATGACATTCAGGTGAAGGACGATGCCGGCAAAGAGGTATCGCTGGCCGACTACAGGGGGAAGGTGCTGCTCATCGTGAACACCGCCACGCGCTGCGGATTCACACCCCAGTACAAGGAGCTGCAGGCTCTCTACGAGAAGTATCACGCCCAGGGCCTGGAGATACTCGACTTCCCCTGCAACCAGTTTGGCGCGCAGGCACCTGGCACCATCCAGGAGATTCACGAGTTCTGCACGGCCAACTTCGATATTCAGTTTCCGCAATTCGACAAGGTAGACGTGAATGGTGCCAACGAGTCGCCGCTCTTTGCCTATCTGAAGGCACAGAAGGGCTTTGGCGGCTTCGACCCGAACGACCAGAAAGGCAAACTTATGGACCAGATGCTGCGCAAGAAGGATGCCGAATACGACAAGAATGCCGACATCAAGTGGAACTTTACCAAGTTCCTGGTCGCTCGCAATGGCCGAGTGGTGAAGCGCTATGAGCCAACCGAGCAGATTGCCGGGATTGAGGCCGACATCAACACGGAGCTAAAGGCACACTAAGGCTCTTTTCCCTAATCGCCCGGACAAGCGCAGTTGCGGGCAGACTACCTCAACTGCTGCAATCGGGCAATGTACTTGCCCAGAATGTCGAACTCAATGTTGACCACCGAGCCCACCTTGATGTCGCAGAAGTTGGTGTGCTCGAAGGTGTAGGGAATGATGGCCACCTGGAAGGTATCGGGCGTGGGGTTGCACACCGTGAGGCTCACGCCATTGACGGTAACCGATCCCTTGTCGACGGTGAAGTAGCCATTCTGCGCCTTCCCGGGATCGAAATCATACTGGAAGGTGAAGTAGGTAGAGCCGTTGGCATCGGCGGTCGCTATGCAGCGAGCCGTCTGGTCTACATGGCCCTGCACAATGTGGCCGTCCAGCCGCCCGTTCATAAGCATAGAGCGCTCCACGTTGACCTTGTCGCCTACACGCAGCAGGCCCAGGTTGGAACGCTGGAGCGTTTCTTTCATGGCGGTTACCACGTAGTTGCTGCCCTCAATGCTCACCACGGTGAGGCACACGCCGTTGTGGGCCACGCTCTGGTCGATGCCCAGCTCGCTGGTGAAGGAGCAGGAAAGTGTGAAGTCGATGTTGTCTCTGTCTTGCTTGATGGCTACCACGGTAGCAAACTCTTCGATAATGCCGGAAAACATGTTTGCGCTTCGCTAAATGATAAATGACAAATGAAAAATATAAAAAAGGGGGACGTAGGGGTGATGTGATGAAAACTCCTTGATCACAGGTTATGGGTGCTCTCCGTCTTTGTAATCCACCGGCATCAGGCCAGCCAGCTTGTGGCTGGGGGATAGCTTGGTAGTGGCCCGCCATCGGCAAGAGAAGACTGCCCGGTTTTCACGATTTAATTGATGAGTATCCCGATCGAACCGATACGCCCCCCAGGGCTATTTGGCTGCAAAGGTACTAAAAAGATGCGACAAGCAGGGCATGGCAAGTGATAAATAATGTGAAAAAGCCCTGCTCCACCCTACTACGCCCAGCGCTCGGCCAGCTTGCGCTGCCGCCAGAACATAAGCCAGATGCCCAGCAGGGCCAGCAGCGGCATGTATAGCCAGATGGCACTGCTGGAGAACAGGAAGTAGGGAGGCACGACAATCTCCATCTGGCGCAGGTCGAACTTCTCGGGTGACTCCAGCAGGAAGGCTTTCACGCGGAAGTGGTAGGTGCCAGTAGGCAGGTTGGCATAGCTCACGGTGCGCGTCTTGTCGGCATTCTTCCATTCGTGGTCATAGCCCTCAAGCATGTACTGATAGTGCACGCGGTGCTGCAACTGGTAGTTGAGCGAGGCAAATCGCAACGACAGCATAGACCCGTGGTCGGGCAGCCTGACGTAGCGGCTGTCGGGCACGTAGTAGTCGAAGTTGTCGCTCAGTCGCGGGCTCTGCGGCTCGTCGTTCAGCCAGAAGTCGGTGATGCGCAGCTTCAGCACGTTGCCCGCCGTGTTCATCAGTTTGGCACGGTCTATGAGGTAGTAGCCGTCGAGGGTGCCGAAGAGCACGTTGCCATTGGGCATGGTGATGGCTGCACCCTCGGAGCACATGGTCTCATCGACGCCATCGAGGCTCGAGAAAGTAGTGAAGATCTTCTTGCTGGTGTCGAACGAGCACAGCACGTGGTCGGTGGCAAACCATGCATTGCCGCGGTTGTCCATCGTGATGCTGCGTATTTCCTCACTGGGCAGCCCGTCGGCCGAGCCGAAGTTCTCAAACAGCCAGCGGCCATCGGCATCCTGCCCTATGGTATGGGCCAGACCGCCGCCATTGGTACCCACCCACATATTGCCCTGGCTGTCCTGCATGAGGCACACCACGTCGGTCGACATCAGTATGTGGTCGGGGGCTATCTCAGAATCCTTCAGCCGCTCTATGCTGAGCTTCTTGTCCTTGTACGATAGTATCAATATGCCGTCGGTAGTACCTGCCCACACATTGCCCTCGAGATCGAGGGCCAGCGTGCGTACCTTCTGGTGCGACGTGAGGGGATACTTCTTCATCTGGTTCTGCTTATGCATGGCCACCCAGCGCCCGTTCTTGTTCTTGGTAAGGAGGTTCACGCCCCCGCCGTAGGTAGCCACCCAGATGTTGCCCTGCTTGTCTTCAAGTGCATAGTAAGCCGCGTTGTGGTTCATCGACCACTCGTCCTGGTCGTTGTGGCGCAGGTTTTCTATGTCGTAGCCGTTTTGACGTGGGGTAATGATGAAGAGGCCGTTGTCTTTCGAGCATAGCAGATAGTTGCCGAGCGAACCTTGCGATATGCCATAGGTGCGACCGAAGGGCTGCCCCTTTGAGTCTTGCGTAAGCACGCTGCGGCTGCCATCGTTCCTGATGAAGAACAGCTGGCCCGCCTTGTTGCCCAACACCAGAATCTGCTGTCTGTTGTCATAGAGCATGGTCCTGATCTCATTGGCCATCGAGGGCCCCTGTCCGGGGTATAGCTCTATGCGCTCAATGGTGTTCTTCAGCAGCTCCAGTTTCTCCAATCCCCGGCGACTGGTCGACTCCCAGACTACGCCCTCCCTGAGTTCCAGCGAAGCATTCACCGTGTTAGAAAGGTTCCAGGGGTTCGTGGGGTCGTTGTGGAAGTATTCCACCTGGTCGGTCTCGCGGTTATAGTAGCCATAGCCGCCGTGGTTCATGCGTACCCACACCGTGCCATTGGCCTCATTGAACACACCACCGCGCCCGTCGTAGTCGGGCACCACTACATGCTGACTGAACTCACGGGTACTGCCATCAGGCTTAATGTGCATGGCCCCCATACGGTTGTCGCTGAACCACACAATGCCGTGGCTGTCGACGAACAGGGCGTTGATCGGCTCGCCCCCCGTGCGTATGGTGGCAGGCTCCTGACCATAGGAAAAGGAGAGTATCTTGCCACTCTCAGTACCCGCATAGATGTTGTAGCCATTGCTATAGAGGCAGGTAATGTGCTCATCGAGGAACATGCCCTTGCGCTCTATATTCAAGTTGGACAAGTCCATACGGTGCACGCCCTGGTCGGTGCCAAGCCAGATGTCGTTCTGATAGCCCTCGGCCATCGATGTCACGGTCAGTCCGCCCGTGGTGATCAGTTCCTGGTTCACTCCTCCCGGCTCTAAGCGCAATTTGTAGAGCCCCGCACCTTCAATGTTGATGAGCACGTAGCCCGAACTGGTCACGGTGATGGGGAAGTTGGTACGGAACTCCTCGTTGCCCGAAATGCCCTCAAAGGGATTGATGATGCAGTCGGTGGTACGGTTCAGCACGAACACGCGGTTGTCGTACATGCGCAACCAAATGTTCTGCTGGCTGTCGATGGCCAGCGAGTGTATGCGGTTGTGCAGGTGGGGAATATGGCTTCCGGCACCTGTCTGGTAGTTGTAGAAATGGTAACCGTCGAAGCGCGACAGGCCATTCCATGTGGCTATCCAGATGTAGCCATAATCGTCTTGAGCCATATACGATATGGCGTTGGAAGCCAACCCATTATCAGTAGAATAGTGCGAGAGCGATGCCTGCATATGCTGGGCGTTTGCCTGTACAATTCCCAGCCACAGCATCGCAAGGATTATTGCGGTAGTAGTCTTTCGGTAGTTCATAGTTGTCTTATTGTTTCAGCCGTAATAGCGCGCCAAAATTACTAAATAAAGTTGACATACGGAAGCAATTTTGGAGAATTAACGCAGTTTGCCCCATAAATAAAGGCAATTCAGAGAAAAACGAGGAAAGTTTGAAAGTTGGCACGAAGCAAAATTATGCGGTTCGATGAAAGAGTTAGGTCTCTTATTCGTA
>JAFVEE010000084.1 GCA_017478085.1 Prevotella sp.
ACACTTCCATTACTTTTGGTAATCAAACACCCCCTCCTTCGGTGGGTTTCTTGCCAAGGCAAGCGACCATAGGTCGAGCGGGGGAGGCCTTCCATTCTTGGCAGCATGAGTGGCGTCAAGCCCCGCCCTTCGTGCGCCCTGCCGAGAAGAACGAGAACTCGGACACCATGCTGATGTACTTCACCAGCGACACCAGCGGCGAGCCGAAGATGGTGGCCCACGACTTCCTCTACGCCATGGGCCATCTGACCACGGGCGTGTTCTGGCACAACCTGCACGAGGGCTCGCTGCACCTCACCGTGGCCGACACGGGCTGGGGCAAGGCCGTCTGGGGCAAGTTCTACGGCCAGTGGTTCGCCGGTGCCACGGTGTTCGTGTTCGACCACGAGAAGTTCAATGCCGACACCCTGTTAAGACAGATTGAGAAGTACCGCGTGACGTCCTTCTGCGCCCCGCCCACCATCTACCGCTTTATGATACGCGAGGATCTCTCGAAGTACGACCTCACCAGCCTGGAGTACTGCACCACGGCCGGCGAGGCCCTGAACCCTGCCGTGTTCCAGAAGTTCTACGAAAAAACAGGCATCATGATGATGGAGGGCTTCGGCCAGACCGAGACCACGATGACGCTGGGCACCTTCCCCTGGATGAAGCCGAAGCCCGGCTCTATGGGTATGCCCAACGCCCAGTACGACATCGCCCTCATCAAACCCGACGGCACCCCCTGCGAGGATGGTGAGAAGGGAGAAATCGTGATTAAAGCCTCCCCCGACCCCTCCGAAAGAGGGGAGAGCTTGCAGGGGAGTGATGCCACAGGGGCTCCCCTCCTTAGGAGGGGTCGGGGGAGGCTTCCCCTCGGCCTCTTCAAGGAGTACTACCGCGACGAGGAGAAGACGCGCGAGGCCTGGCACGACGGGCTGTACCACACGGGCGACATGGCCTGGCGCGACGAGGACGGCTACTACTGGTTCGAGGGCCGCATCGACGACGTGATCAAGTCGAGCGGCTACCGCATCGGCCCGTTCGAGGTGGAGAGCGCACTGATGACGCACCCCGCCGTGGTGGAATGCGCCATCACCGGCGTGCCCGACGACATTCGCGGCATGGTGGTAAAGGCCACCGTGGTGCTGGGCAAGGAGTGGAAGGACAAGGCTGGCGACGACCTGGTGAAGGAGCTGCAGCAGCACGTGAAGCGCGAGACCGCACCCTACAAGTACCCCCGCATCGTGGAGTTTGTAGACGAGCTGCCCAAGACCATCAGCGGCAAGATTCGCCGCGTGGAGATCAGGCAGAAAGACAGCAAGGCGTAAGAAGGATTAGAGATGGAAAGACGAATCGTTGTGAAGATTGGCTCGAACGCACTGACCAGGAGCGACGGGCGTCTCGACGTGACGCGCATGTCGGCACTGGTAGACCAGATAGCCTGGCTGCGCAGCCACGACTATGAAGTAATCCTGGTGTCGAGCGGTGCCGTGGCCTGTGGCCGTCGCGAGCTGCGGGTGGGCCACGAACTGGACTCGGTGGAGCAGCGACAACTGTTCTCGGCCCTGGGACAGGCCAAGCTCATCGGTCTGTACTACGACCTGTTTCGCGAGTACCACATACACGTGGGCCAGGTGCTCACGATGAAGGAGAACTTCCAGCCGGGCGAGCAGTACCGCAACCAGCAGGCTTGCATGCGGGTGATGCTGGAGAACGGCGTGCTGCCCATCGTCAACGAGAACGACACCGTGAGCGTGACCGAGCTGATGTTCACCGACAACGACGAGCTGAGCGGCCTCATCGCCCAGATGATGCAGGCCAGCACGCTGGTGCTGCTCTCAAACATCGACGGCATCTACACCGGCCACCCCGACGATCCCGGCTCGCAACTGATAAAAGAGGTGGCCCCCGGCACCGACCTGTCCCAGTACATCCAGACGGAGAAGTCATCGGCCGGGCGCGGCGGCATGCAGTCGAAGTATGCCACGGCCACGAAGATTCAGCAGGCCGGCATCCGCGTCGTCATTGCCAACGGCAAGCGCGAGAACATACTCATAGACCTTATTACGCATAAAGACGAAACACCCCATACGGAATTTATACCATGCAGTTAGAAGAGACTTTCAAACGAGTGAAGCAGGCAAGCAAGACACTGGCACTGCTGAGCGACCAGCAGCGCAACGACATCCTGCTGGCCGTGGCCGATGCCATTGAGGCCCAACAAAAGAGAATACTGAAGGCCAATGCCCAGGACCTGGCCAGGATGGAGCGCACCAACCCGCTATACGACCGCTTGCAGCTGACGGAGAAGCGCCTTGGCGACATTGCCAGCGACATGCGCAACGTGGCCACCCTACCCTCGCCCTTGGGCCATATCACCAAGCAGAAGACGCTGCCCAACGGTCTGCGCCTCTGTCGGGTGAGCGTGCCCTTCGGCGTAATCGGCATGATCTACGAGGCCCGGCCTAACGTCACGTTCGACGTCTTCTCACTCTGCTTCAAGAGCGGCAACGCCTGCGTGCTGAAGGGCGGCAAGGATGCCGACAGCTCGAACCGCGAGGCAGTGGCCCTCATACACGAGGTGCTGCGGCAGTATGGCGTGGAAGAAGACGTGGTGACCCTGCTGCCCGCCACCCACGAGGCCACGGGCGAGATGCTCAGCGCCGTGGGCTACATCGACCTGTGCATACCCCGTGGCGGGCGCAAGCTCATCGACTTCGTGCGCGACACGGCCCGCGTGCCCGTCATCGAGACCGGGGCTGGCGTGGTTCACACCTATTTCGACAAGGACGGCGACCTGGCCAAGGGCCGCGCCATCGTCTGCAACGCCAAGACGCGGCGCGTCAGCGTCTGCAATGCGCTCGACACGCTGCTCATTCACAAAGACCGGCTCGGCGACCTGCCAGAACTGCTCAGCCCGATGGAAGGAAAGGTGGAGTTCTTCTTCAACGATGAGAGCCGCTACGACACCGAGTTTATGGACTACAAGATGAATGTGGTGACCGTGGACTCGCTCGACGAGGCTCTGGCCCACATAGACCGCTATGGCTCGGGCCACAGCGAGGCCATCGTCACTGAGAACGAAGAGGCCGCCCGCAAGTTCCAGCAGCATGTCGATGCAGCCTGCGTGTACTGGAACGCCCCCACCTCGTTTACCGATGGTGCCCAGTTCGGCCTCGGGGCTGAGATAGGCATCTCGACGCAGAAGCTGGGCCCTCGCGGCCCCATGGCCTTAGAGGAGATTACCACCTACAAGTGGCTCATTGAAGGAGAAGGACAAACAAGAGTATAGTAAAAAAAAAATATGAAAAGCTTTATCAATGTAGAAGACCTGGGCCCGCTGGACAAGGCGATGGCCGAGGCATTTGAAATCAAGAACGACCGTTTTAAATATCAGCATCTGGGCAAGAACAAGACGCTCATGATGATCTTCTTCAACAACTCGCTGCGCACCCGCCTCAGCACGCAGAAGGCCGCCATGAACCTGGGTATGAACGTCATCGTGCTCGACGTGAACGCCGGAGCCTGGAAGCTGGAGACCGAGCGTGGCGTGATTATGGATGGCGACAAGAGCGAGCATCTCTTAGAGGCCATCCCCGTGATGGGCTGCTACTGCGACATCATCGGCGTGCGCTCGTTTGCCGGGCTCACCGACCGCGAGTACGACTATGCCGAAACGGTGCTCCACCAGTTCATCAAGTACAGCGGTCGCCCCGTCTTCGCTATGGAGACGGCCACCGTGCATCCCCTGCAGGCCTTTGCCGACTTGATTACCATCAAGGAGGCCCACCCCAACCCCTCCCCAAGGGAGGGGCTCTTGAGCGCTGACACCCCCCTCACCAAGGGAGGGACTGGGGGTAGGCCCAAGGTTGTGCTCACCTGGGCCCCCCACTGCCGCGCTCTGCCGCAGGCCGTGCCCAACTCGTTTGCACAGTGGATGCAGGCCGACCCAGACGTAGACCTCGTCATTACGCACCCCAAGGGCTATGAGCTGGACCCGAAGTTTGTGGCCGGAGCCCGCGTGGAGTACGACCAGCGCAAGGCTTTCGAAGGAGCCGACTTCATCTATGCCAAGAACTGGAGCAACCCCGGCGTGACCAACCCGCAGGACTACGGTAAGATAACGTGCGACGACCGCTCGTGGACGGTGGATGCCGAGCACATGTCGTGGACCAACAACGGCAAGTTTATGCACTGCCTGCCCGTGCGCCGCGGCCTCATCGTGACCGACGACGTGATCGAAAGCCCCAACTCGCTCGTCATTCCCGAAGCCGCCAACCGCGAGATTAGCTGCTCGGTGGTGCTGAAGCGCATGCTCGAGGCACTCTAAGAAAGACTTTATAAAGGAAGCGTAAATACGAAACGGGCACCGTCCTCGTAAGTAGTATCGAGCACAATGTCGCCCCCCAGACGGCGGGCCAGTGAGCGAGCTACGGTGAGGCCGATGCCCGTTCCGTCGTAGTATTCATCCAGCTGCACAAACTCGTCGAAGATATGCTCGGCCTCTTCCTTGGCGATGCCAATGCCCGTATCTTCGACCACAAAGGCCACACGACCGGATGCCCCGGTGGGCACCTGCACCCTGAGCACCACCCAGGCCTGCTTCTGATCCTGCTCCTCGGGGTGTAGAGGCTCGGCCGAGCGCGTGAACTTCCGCGCATTGTCGAGCAGCAGCACCAGCGCACGGGTAGCCGACGACAGGTTGGTGTGCAGCATGAGCGACTCGGTGCCCTCGCCCAGCTGCAAGTCGAAGGTGAGGTGCGTAGCCTGACCAATGCGCGATTCCTCGGCAGCCTGTGCCGCTATCTGCACGGCCGGCACCTCGTCGTTGCGCTCTATCACGGTCTGGCTGCTGGCATCGCTCAGCTCCAGCATCTTGTTCACCAGTCCTGTGATGCGGTCGGTATTCTCGGTGATGCGCAGCTTGGCCTCGGAAAGTGTGGCCTCGTCGAGCTCTATGCCCGGCGTGGTGATGATCTGGGTGAAGCCGCTCAGCACGTTGAGCGGCGTGCGTATCTCGTGCGAAATCTGCTGAATGAAGTTCGTCTTCATCTTCGACGACTCCTCGGCCCGTGCATTGGCCACCTTCAGCTCGCGGTAGCTCTGCGCCAGCTTCTCGTTGCTCTCCACCAGCAACTGGTGCTCGCGCTCCAAGCGCATGGCGGCCTTATGGCGGAAGTAGATGAACAGCAGCAAGGCCCCCACCACGATGCCCAGGAAGATGTAGACCCCCGTATGCAGCCGCGAGCGCGCCATCTGGTTTTGCATTTTCAGGTCGTCGACCTTGAAGAGCGTGTGCAACTCGTCGAGCTGAATGCGCATCTCGCGGGTGAACATCGTATCTTTCTCCTCGAACACCTCTTTATATAGGCGGGCAGCCTCCTCGTAGCGGCCCATGCGCAGCAGGATGTCGGCCCGCAGGTAGCGGGTGTCCACACCGCTCTCCATGCCCAGGGCCATCTGGCGGTCGTTCCATTGCAGCGCCTCGCTCAGCTTGCCCTGCGCCAGGGCCAGGCGCGAGCGGATCATATAGGTGCGCTGCTTGCCGATGGGGTTATGGGCAGCCGAGTTGATGATCTCAGCCGACTTGATCTCGCGCTCGGCCTCGCTGATGCGGCCCAGGCCTATGAGGGCGGCAGCCTGCGACAGACCGTTGGTGATATACTCGCCGTTCAGGCTCGACTGGCCCGTGTTGCGCCCACGCGACAGCCGGTCCAGCTCGTTGCGCCAGTCCAGACTGGTCTGCAGCTCGGCATCATAGTCGCCCTCGGCATCGTAGGCCTGGCACAGGTAGTCGTAGGCCTGGCTCTCCATGCCACTCGACCCGCCCGTCGCCGAGAACATCTGCAGACTGAGCCGCAAGGCACTGATGGCCTGCTTCTGCAACCCCAGGTCCAGGTAGATGCTGCCCATCTGCAGGCTGGCCATCGCCTTGCCCATCGCGTTGTTGCGCTCGCCGGCATCGGTCTGCATCAGGCGGGCCTCGCGCAGGGCCGTCTGCAGTTTCTCGTCGTAGTAATAGGCATCGCATTTGGTGTTCCACGCCATGTAGTAGCGTTCCCACTGGCCGTTCTGGGCGAACCACTTCATCTGGTCCTCCACCTCGCCGGTCAGTTCGGCATAGCGCCCGGCGTTGTTCAGGGCAATGAGCCGGTTGATGCGGGCCTGGCCCTCGCCCTTCTTGTTGCCGCGCTGGTGCTCGAACTCGGCCCAGTCGATGAGGATTCTGGCCTGACGGTCGAAGTCGCTGCAGTTGCCCAGCACCTCGTCGAGCATGTTGTAAGCATCCGACTTCTCGGCCCCCTCAAGCGTGGGCAGCTGTCGCAGCAGCGAGTCGGCCACCTCGTTGGCCCGACCGCTCAGCGTGCAGAAAAGGCACAGCACGATGCCGCATAATAATATGTTAAATTTGTTCATACAGTCTATGGTTGATGGTTGATTATCCTGCGGGCAAAGGTACAAAAAAATATGCATATCCGCAAAAGAATATGCATATTTGAGCGAAAAACGGCCTACTTCCTATTTCAGGACATTTAGCTCGCGCCCCACCTTGATGAAGGCCTCGATGCACTTGTCGAGCTGCGCGCGGTCGTGGCCAGCCGAAATCTGCACGCGTATGCGGGCCTGGCCCTTGGGCACCACGGGGTAGTAGAAGCCCGTCACGTAGATGCCCTCGTCCTGCATCCTGGCGGCATAGACCTGCGACAGCTTGGCATCGTAGAGCATCACGGCGCAGATGGCGCTCTGCGTGGGCTTGATGTCGAAGCCGGCGGCCATCATACGCGAGCGGAAGTACTCCACGTTCTCCACCAGGCGGTCGTGAATCTCGTTGCTCTCGCCCAGCATTCTGAACACCTCGAGCGAGGCACCGATGATGGCGGGTGCCAGCGAGTTGCTGAACAGATAGGGGCGCGAGCGCTGCCGCAGCAGCTCGATGATCTCCTTGCGGCCCGTGGTGAAGCCGCCCAGGGCGCCGCCAAACGACTTGCCCAGGGTGCCGGTGTAGATGTCTACGCGCCCGTAGGTGTTGAAGAACTCGCTCACGCCGTGGCCCGTCCTTCCCACCACGCCAGCCGAATGGCTCTCGTCGACCATGACCAGTGCGTCGTACTTCTCGGCCAGGTCGCAAATCTGGTCGACCGGTGCCACGTTGCCGTCCATCGAGAACACGCCGTCGGTCACGATGATGCGGAACCGCTGTGCCTGTGCCTCCTGCAGGCAGCGCTCCAGCTCCTGCATGTCGGCATTGGCATAGCGGTAGCGCTTCGCCTTGCAAAGGCGCACGCCGTCGATGATCGAGGCATGGTTCAGCGCGTCGCTGATGATGGCATCCTCCTCGGTGAAGAGGGGTTCGAACACGCCGCCGTTGGCATCGAAGCAGGCGGCATAGAGAATGGTGTCGTCGGTCTTGAAGTAGTTGCTGATGGCCTGCTCCAGCTCCTTGTGCACGTCCTGCGTGCCGCAGATGAAGCGCACGCTCGACATGCCGAAGCCCCGGCGGTCCATCATCTGCTTCGAAGCCTCGATGAGCCGTGGATGGTCGCTCAGGCCCAGGTAGTTGTTGGCGCAGAAGTTCAGCACTTCCTTTCCTGCCACCTGGATGGCAGCCCGCTGGGAGCTCTCAATCAGGCGCTCCTCTTTGTAGAGCCCGGCCTCGCGAATCTCGGCGAGAGTCTGGCAGAGATGATCTTTCAGTTTTCCGTACATAGCTTTCAAAATTTAAGGTAATAATCAGAATCGTAGGGCAAAGATAGGAAAAAAACGCGGAACCCCCAAGCATTTTGAGAAGATTAACTTATGCCCCTGGGGCCATGAGACAAATTGAAAAATGGGTAAGCAGTACACCAATTCCACAAAACACTGGAAATCAGGTCGTTTCGGAACGGACGTCTCATTAGGTCGCAACGGAGGCTCCGTTGAAAGACAACGGACGCTCCGTTCTGTTGCAACGGAGGCTTCGTTCCGTCACAACGGAGGCTCCGTAATTTCTGCGATTTTGAACGGTTTTTCTGCGATTATGAGAGTACCCCGATTCGTGCGTTCCAAAATTTTTCTCTATCTTTGCCGAATATTTAATAAACATCAAAACTAAAGCATTATGAAGCGAATGATTACTAACCATCTGTCTGGCGTACTGCTGGCATGGGCGATGGCCTTGGGCATGCCGCTGAAGGCAGTGGCCGACGACGTGACAGTGGCCGATGCCAACGGCAACCAGCTGACCTATAGCTATGACAGCGCCGACGGCCCTGCCACCTTCAAGGGTGTGAAGACCTACGCCACCGACGAGGCTAAGCGTGGCCGCATCGTCATTGCCGATGCCGTGAGCGATGCCAATGGCCGCAGCCACGAGGTGAAGTACGTTGGCGGCAGCGTGAGCAACCGCTCGAGCATCGTGAGCATCGTGTTCGGTCGCAACATCGTGGCCACCGGCGGCCCCGACGGCTTGAGTGCCAGCGCCTTCGCCGGCTGCTCGAGGCTGGTCAGCGTGACGCTGAACACGAAGCTGCAGATCCTGGGCACAGAGACCTTTATGAACTGCTACGCCCTGGAGAACATCAACCTGGGCGACTGCAACAGCCTGACCGCGATCATGGTGAGTGCCCTGGAAGACTGCGACCATGTGCGCCAGCTGACGGTGCCCGCCTCGGTGACCACCATCGGCAAGTGGGGCATCTACAGCATCGACTCGCTGCGCTCCCTCACCTTTGCCACGGGCAGCCAGCTGCAGACCATCGGCGACAATGCCTTCCAGTACAACTATGTGATGGAGAGCATCAACCTTGAGGCCTGCACCAAGCTCACCTCGATAGGCAGCTATGCCCTATACAGCTGTCCCTCGCTGCGCACGATCACCATACCGGCAGCCGTCGAGACCTTCGGCAGCAACATCCTGGGCTACACCGACAACA
>JAFVEE010000009.1 GCA_017478085.1 Prevotella sp.
GAAGGCCTCGATGCCGAACACGTCGACAATCATACCACCCTTGGTACGGCACTTGATGTAGCCCTGGATGACCTGCTGCTCCTCGAGAGCCTGGTTGACGCGCTCCCAATACTTAGAGAGGCGAGCCTTCTTGTGCGAGAGCAGCAGCTTGCCGCTCTTGTCCTCTACACTCTCAACGTACACCTCAACGGTGTCGCCTTCTTACATTTCGGTATTGTAGCGGAACTCGCTGGCGGGGATGATACCGTCGCTCTTGTAGCCGATGTTCACGACCACTTCCTTCTTGTCGACGCTGATCACCTTACCGTCCACCACCTGATGGTCGGCCACCTTGTTCAGGGTTTCGTCGTAGGCCTTGTCCAGCTCTTCCTTGCTGGCGGTACCCACGGTGCCATTTTCAAACTCGTCCCAGTTAAAGTCCTGCAACGGCTGAACGTTCTTTGTTAATTCTGACATAATAATTAAAAAATTGTTGTTTGTAATTAATAAAGTTAGACTTTATGTGAATTGTGCTTCGAAAAGCGGGTGCAAAGGTACAACTATTAATTAAGAATCGAGAAAGCTACAAAGGTGATTGTACCAACATTTACGTTTATTTAACGTTTACTCGTGATGATAAGGCTCACCTTTAATAATAGTACACGCGCGATAGAGCTGTTCGAGGAAGATGGTGCGCACCATCTGGTGAGAGAACGTGAGGCGCGAAAGCGACAACTGCTCGTTGGCCCGCTGATAGACGACGGGCGAGAAGCCATAGGGGCCGCCGATGATGAACACCAGGCGACGACAGGTGGTCTGCTTCTTCTGTAGCCACCGGGCCAGCTCTACGCTTCGGGGCTCATGGCCGTGCTCGTCGAGCAACACCACGGTGTCTTGCGGTTGTAACTGTTTCATTATCAACTCGCCCTCCATTATCTTCTGTTGCTCTTCTGTAAGGCTCTTCGTGTTCTTCAGTTCAGGAATCACGGTGATGCCGAAGGGCATATAGTGGGCAATGCGCCCGCTATAGTCATCAATAAGGGCAGCAAACTCGCGGCCCACGGTGCGCCCCATCAGGATAAGCTCGGTCTTCATGATTCGTACTCGTGCTTACGCTTGGGGTTCATAGGGAACCAGCCCTTCTGCACACGTTTCTTCTGCGAGAACAGCTCGCCAATGCCCCAAAGCGATGAGGCACCAAAAACGCCAATGACCGATGAGATCAAGGGATTCTCGATGAAAAGGGCGGCAGCCATCGACACGATTCCCACCAACAGGAACACCCACCAAAGGTGTGTGCCCGTGTAGTACTCGGCTTTGATGACAATGGGGTGGAAGAAGCCTATGATGAGGAATGTGGAAATGGCAATGACAATGCCAGTGAAATAAATCTCCATAAGGGGTACCTATTTTTGCAGTTTTGAACCTTCTATCAGTTTGGGACACAGGTGTTCCAGCTCGCACTTGTCGCAGTGCGGCCGCTGCGAAGTGCACACGTAGCGGCCATGCAGCAACAGCCAGTGGTGGGCCTTGGGAATGTCGGCCTCGGGTATGTTCTTCATCAGTGCCCGCTCAACCTTCAGCGGTGTGTTGGCCGTCTTAGGCACCAGTCCTAAGCGATGGCTCACGCGGTAGACGTGGGTGTCGACCGCCATGGTAGCCTGCCCGAAGGCTACGGCCTGAATCACATTGGCCGTCTTGCGCCCCACGCCGGGCAGATCGAGCAGCTGGTTCATGTCTTGCGGCACCTCGCCGCCGTGGTGCTCTACCAGCGTTCGCGCCATCTGCACCAAGTGGTGCGCTTTGGCATTGGGATAGCTCACGCTCTTCACGTACTCCAGCACCTCAAACTCCTCAGCACCGGCCATCGACTGTGCATCGGGATAGCGCCGGAACAGCTCGGGCGTCACCTGGTTGATGCGCTTGTCCGTGCACTGCGCACTCAGGATTACCGCCACTAATAGCTGGAAAACGTTGCCATACTGAAGTTCGGTATTCACTTCGGGCATCTGCTGCCTGAAGTGCTCCAAGACCTGCTTGTATCTCTCTTCTCTTTTCATTATGCAATAGATTGGACTGAGTTATAGTAGCTTCTGCATAAGCAGGGCATCGGTATAGGACTGACCGTCGAAAAGCCAGTCTTTGATGGTGTTAGTGTGAAGATAGCCCAACTTTTGGAAAAGGGAGATGGAGGGCTGGTTGGTAGACGAGACGTAGACGTAGAGCTGGTGCAGATGAAGCACACGGAGGGCGTAGTCGGCCACCTGCCGCAAGGCGCTCATAGCATAGCCACGGCGACGGTACTGACACTCGATGACGAGGCCCAGCTCAGCCCGGCAGTTCTTGGCATCAAAGTTGACCATATCGACTATACCCACCACCTGTCCCTGACGAGCCGTCTCAATGATGAGCCGTACCTGACCATCAACGTAGATGTTGCCTGCCGACTGGGCAATGTAGTCATGAAGAGTGTAGCGCGAATAAGGCACGTTGGTAGCGCCGATGCCCCACAACTCGGGGTCGTTCTCGATGCGATAGAGCAGGTCGAGGTCTTCGGGTTCCATGGCCCTGAGGCGTACTACTTCTTCTTCGTTCATAGGATGATTTCGCGGGGAGTAATGAGCACGTGGGTGTGACAAGAGTAGGTGCCTATCTGGTTCAGGGGTGAGGGGCGGGATGAGGCATGGGCAATGATGTCGGCAAAACTATAAGTGTCGGCATCGTAAACGAGGATGTCGCAGGGCTCTATCTTGTCGATGTTAGAGGCAAAGCGGGCATCGAGGCCCTTGCGCAGCGACAGCTTGCGACACTTGGAGAGGGTATGCTTGCTGCCCACGAAGCTATAGACGGGCACGGTGCGCTCGCGACGGCTGGTGAAGCCCAGCGAACGGCGCATGCGCCAATAGCCCATCTGAAGCAAGGCCACAAGGGCACGGGCATAGATGGCGGTCTTGATAGGCAGGGTGACCAGGAGCGACAGGTGCCCATAGTGCTTTCGGAAGAAGATGAGCATGGCCTGATAGAAAACGTGGACGTAGCGGAACGATGACTTCTGTGTAGACTCGCCCTTGTAGTGAACAATGGGCACGGGCACGTACCAGTTCTGGTAGCCTCCCTTCAGAATACGGTAGCTCAGGTCGATGTCCTCGCCATACATAAAGAAGTCTTCGTCGAGCAGTCCCACCTGGTCGAGCACCGAACGGCGAAGCATCATAAAGGCTCCGCTCATCACGTCGATCTGCCCCGGCTGGTCCCACGGCAAGTGGCTCATGTAGTAACGGCGCGAGAAACCGAGCATCTTCAATAGCGACACCCAGGGCGTAGGCATTCCCCGACGCGACTCGCGGGCAGTGGAGCCATCGCTATTGTGCATGTGCACCCCTGCCCCACCCGCCTGGGGGTGCTCATCCATAAAACGGAGCACGGTGCCGATGGTGTCTTCGCCCACAAAGGTATCAGGATTGAGCAGCAGCACATACTCTCCCTGCGACTGGCGAATGGCAATGTTATTGGCACGGGCGAAGCCCAGGTTGTGGTTGCTCTCAATGAGGTTGATGCGCTCACCAAAATGGCGGCGCAGGTAGTTCACCGATCCGTCGTGCGAGTGGTTGTCGACCACGAAGATCTCGGTCTCAATGTCCTTCGTAGCCTTGAGCACGCTATTGATGCACTGCTCAATGTAGTAGCGCACGTTGTAGTTGACGATGATGACGCTCAGCTTCATTGTGCCGGGCCCTCCTCTCTCCCATCTTCACCAGCCTCCTCATCCAAGAACGCTTCGTAGCGGCACTTATCCAAAGAAGGATAGACAAACGGCAGGCAAAGCGCGGTCATAATGGCCAGATACCCGAACGAGGTGTTCATAAACACGTAGTAGGGCAGCAGGTTGGCGAAGAGTACGGCCTCGAGCATCGACAGGCGCAGCACGCCCCACTTCTGCAGGGCCACCTCGTGTCGCTGCTGCAGGTCGGCCTCTACCTTCTTGAACTTGAAGAGGCGCAGGGCCGTTGGTATGACGGCGATGGTGGCCAGTTCAATGATGTAGGTGATTATGATCTCGGCTTGCGTAGGCTCGCCAGCGGCGATGCCGGGTTCAAGAAGCCCTGTCTCGAACAACGCGACGATGAGCAAAGCCATCGACACGGTTGTCCAGAAGAGCGTCATGAGTATTTTTCTTACTTGTTTCATTTTTTTCTTAACCCGCAAAGGGTGTTCGGTTCAAGATGGAGCGACCCAGTGTCACTTCATCGGTATATTCCAGTTCGTTGCCCACGGCCACGCCACGGGCTATGATGCTGACTTTCACATCGCTGAAAGCGCCCAACTTGCGGAAGATGTAGAAGTTGGTGGTGTCGCCCTCCATCGTGGGGCTCAGGGCCAGGATGACCTCGGCGACGCTGCCCTGGGCCACACGCGCCACGAGCGAATCGATCTCCAGGTCGCTGGGCCCTATGCCGTCCATCGGCGAGATGATGCCACCCAGCACGTGGTAAAGCCCGTGGTACTGCTGGGTATTCTCGATGGCCATCACGTCTTGTATGTTCTCCACCACGCAGATGGTGGAGGCATCGCGACGCTGGTCGGCGCAGATGGGGCACTGGTCGGTGTCGCTGATGTTGTGGCAGGTGCGGCAGAAGTGCACCTCGCGCTTCATCGTGGCGACGGCCTCGGCAAATTGCTCCACCTCCTGCGTGTCCTGCCTGAGCAAGTGCAGCACCAGTCTCAAGGCGGTCTTGCGGCCTATGCCGGGCAGCTTCGAGAACTCCTGAACGGCACGTTCGAGCAGGCGCGAGGGGTATTGCTGGGTCAACATCTCTTTTTTTGATTACACAAATTCCGACAACTCCAGCCAGCGCATCGACTTCTCGTCGAGCTCGTCGTTGAGCTCGGGCAGCCGCTTGCTCATGCGGGTGATCTCGTCTACCGAGGTGGTGCCGCCGCAAAGGGCCTGCTCTATCTGTTTCTTCTCGGCCTCGAGCGAGGCGATGTCTTTCTCCAGTTGCTCGAACTCGCGCTTCTCCTTGAAAGAGAGTTTCTTCTTCGGCTGCTCTTTCCGGGGTTCGGGGGCTGACGCACGAGGCGTTGGGTCGGCCTTTGCCACGGGGCTGTCCTCGTACTTCATACTATCCTCGTAGTCCCTGTACTGCGTATAGTTGCCGGGGAAGTCCTTCACCACGCCCTGACCACGGAAGACGAGCAGGTGGTCGACCACCTTGTCCATAAAATAGCGGTCATGACTTACCACGATGACGCAGCCGGGGAAGTCTTGCAGATACTCTTCCAGGATCTGCAGGGTCACGATGTCGAGGTCGTTGGTAGGCTCGTCGAGCACCAGGAAGTTGGGGTTGCGCATCAGCACGGTGCAGAGGTACAGCTTGCGCCGCTCGCCACCACTGAGCTTATAGACGTAGTTGTGCTGCTGCTCGGGGGTGAAGAGGAAGTGCTGCAGGAACTGCGAGGCCGAGAGATGACGGCCGGAGCCCAGATCGACGTACTCGGCAATGTCGCGCACCACATCGATGACCTTCTGGCTCTCGTCGAACTTCAGCCCTTCCTGCGAGAAATAGCCGAAGCGCACGGTTTCGCCGATGACGATGCGTCCGCTGTCGGGCTGCAGCTCGCCCAGGAGCATCTTGATAAAAGTGCTCTTGCCCGTGCCGTTGTTGCCCACGATGCCCATCTTCTCGAAGCGCGAGAAGTTGTAGTAGAAGTCGCACAGGATGACGGTCTCGTCGAAAGCTTTCGAGATATACTGGCACTCGAAGATCTTGCTGCCAATGTAGACGTTGCTGGCCTTGAGGCGCACCTGCCGTTCCTCGATGCGGGCCTTGGCCACGCGCTCCAGCTCGTAGAAAGCGTCCTCGCGGTACTTGGCCTTATGGCCGCGGGCCTGGGGCATGCGACGCATCCACTCCAGCTCGGTGCGGTAGAGGTTGTTGGCGCGAGCAATCTCGGCCCGGCGGTTGTCTATCCGCTCCTGTCGTTTCTCCAAATAGTAGGAGTAGTTGCCACGATAGGTATAAATGGTGCGGTCGTCGAGTTCCAGGATGACGGAGCACACACGGTCCAGGAAGTAGCGGTCGTGGGTGACCATCAGGAGCGTCTTGTTGCCCCGGTTCAGGAATCCCTCCAACCACTCTATCATCTCGAGGTCGAGGTGGTTGGTAGGCTCGTCGAGGATGAGCAGGTCGGGCTCCAGGATGAGCACGTTGGCCAGTGCCACGCGCTTCTGCTGGCCACCGCTGAGCTGGCCCATCGGCTGGCTGAGGTCGCGAATCTTCAGCTGGGTGAGTATCTGCTTGGCGCGGAGCACCTTCTCGGGGTCGTTCTCGTGGTTGAAGCAGGCATCGAGCACGCTCTCCTCGGGATCGAAGCGGGGACTCTGCTCCAGAATGCCCAGTTTCAGGTCTCGGCGAAACACGATGCTCCCGCTGTCGTAGCCCTCCTTGTCGGCCAGGATCGAGAGCAGGGTCGACTTGCCCGTACCGTTCTTGGCGATGAGCCCTACCTTCTGACCCTCGGCGATAGAAAAGCAGATGTCCTCGAAAAGCACGAGGGCACCAAACGATTTCGTGAGATTCTGTACGTCGAGGTATGGGGTATCCTTGGCCATCGCTGTGCTCGCCTTACTTCTTCAGTTCCTTATTAATTTGCTCTATGTAGCCCAGCACTTCGTCGCGCCCTTCGCGCTTCTCGGCACTGGTCACGAACATTGGGGGCAGCTCTTCCCACGTCTCTAACAGTTTCTGCTTGTAGGCCTCCACGCTCTGGCGGGCCTTGGCGGCGGTGAGCTTGTCGGCCTTGGTGAAGACGAGGGCGAAGGGGATGCCCGACATGCCGAGCCAGTTGATGAACTCCAGGTCGATGGGCTGCGCCTCCAGGCGGATGTCGATGAGCACGAACACGTTGACCAGCTGCTCGCGGTTCAGAATGTAGCCGCGAATCATCTGGTCCAGCTTCTGTATCTCGCTCTTCGACCGCTTGGCAAAGCCATAGCCGGGCAGGTCGACCAGATACCACTCCTTATTAATAATAAAGTGGTTGATGAGGAGCGTCTTGCCGGGGGTCGACGAGGTCTTGGCCAGCTTCTTGTTGCGGGCGAGCATATTGATAAGGCTCGACTTGCCCACATTGGAACGGCCTATGAAGGCATACTCGGGCTTCGTGTCGTTGGGACACATCGACACCGTGGGCGAAGAGAGGGTGAACTCGGCGGTCTTGATCTCCATTTTTCTTTGCTTATCTGATTCTATCGAGCGAGCGCACCAGCTTCTCGTCGGCCAGAATGCCCTTGCGGGCCATAAAGGTAAGGATGACACCTATGGCGGGCAGCACCGACGGCCATTCCAGATGGAGCTGGCCGCCCGTCTGCTGGGGCAGAACGGCCAGCAGCACGTACCACGCCACGCCCAGGAGCATACCGACAAGGCACATACGGGCCTGCAGCTTGCGCTTCTGATAGAGGAAGATGGTGACGAGCATGAGCAGGGCATCGACGAGCAGTACGCCGAAGAGCGGTGCCGATGCAAACGAATGACCTCCCTGACCATCGGTGAGCCAGAGGTTGTAGATGCGGGCGGCCACGGTGCCGCTCTCGTTGTAGAGGGTTCCCACCTGGGTAGACATGCACACCACGGTGAGCACGAAGGCCAGGAGCAGGAAGAGGGTCTGTTTACGCTGAATCATAGCTACGCATCCCTCCGCCTTTATGCCTCTACCACTTCTTTCTGCTGGGCAACGGCAGCGTCCTTCATCGGGTCGCGCCAGTACACCTTGTCCTCAATAAACTCCTGGGTGGCCAGCAGCGTGGGCTTGGGCAGCTTCTCGTAGTAGCGCGAGATTTCAATCTGCTCGCGGTTCTCGAACACCTCTTCGAGCGAGTCGTTATAGGAAGCAAACTCGGCCAGTTTCTTCGACAGGTCTTCCTTGATCTGCACGCTAATCTGGTTGGCACGCTTGGCAATGATGGCCACGCTCTCGTAGAGGTTGCCAGTCTCGTCGCACAAGTCCATAATGTTGCGGGTCACGGTGTTTACCGGAGCTTTCGATTTCTTGTAATCCATGTTTCTTGATTTATTGTTTTCTTGATTTCTTGTCTTTTTGTGTGGTTACTATTTATGGCAACCGTGCTAACTTTAGTCGCCCACCACCTTCTTGCACTTGGCAATATACTTCTCGGCCAGGGGCTTGTCCTTCGATTCGGGGTATTCATTCAGGAAGCCATAGCACTCGTCCTCGGCATCGCGATAGCGCTCCAGGCGCTTGTCCTGGCTGCTGTTCTCGGCCAACTGGAACTTGCTCTTCATAATGAGCAGCGAGAAGTCCTCACGCCAGCGGGAGAAGGGATAGGTCTTCAGGGCGTTCTGGGCGCAGATAATGCTCGATATGTAGTTGCTCTCGTTGTTCGAGTTGATATTGCCGAAGTAGCCGCCCAGATTGTAGTAGAGCTGAGCCGAGAGCAGTTCCTTCTGCACCAGCTTGTCCTGAAGCTCGAACAGCCTTTGCTGAGCCACGGGACGTTGCTGAGACTCGGGGAAGAAGTCGAGGAACTGCTGATAGGCGTTGATGGCACCAATCGTGGGTGTCTGATCGAGGCGGGGCTCTGGCGCGCCTTCATAGAGCGACTGCCCCACGTAGAAGGCGGCCTGCTCGGCAAAATCGCCTTTGGGGTAGGTCTGGTAGTACTTCTTGAAGCTTTCCGAGGCAATGTCGAAATCACGGTTCATATATTGCGACATGGCCAGCATGTAGAGTGCTTCCTGAGCCTCGTCGGTGCCCTTCTTCAAGGCAATGAGGTCTATGAGCAGGGTCTCGGCCTTGGAGTACTTGCCCTGGGCAAAGCACTGCTTGGCATATTCGTAGCGGTAGTCGTAGTCGGTGGACTTCAGCACCTTGTTGAACTCATTGGCACAACCGGCAAGGATGAAGGCCACGACGGCCACGAAAAACAGGTTTTTCTTCATTCTTTAATTATTTTAGCGTGCAAAATTACTCATTTTCGGGCGAATTGCAAAGAGTTTATATATTTTTTAACCGCAGATTTCACACATTTCACAGATTATTTGTATTTTTGCACCTCAATTTTCACCGAAAAGACTATGCCAAGCTTCAAACTGACATCAAAATACAAGCCTACGGGCGACCAGCCGGAAGCCATACACGAACTGACCGACGGCGTGTTGAGGGGCGACCACGCCCAGGTGCTCTTAGGTGTGACGGGCAGCGGAAAGACCTTCACTATGGCCAACGTGATTCAGAACATAGGCCGGCCCACGCTCATCCTCTCGCACAACAAGACGCTGGCTGCCCAGCTCTACGACGAGATGCGGGGCTTCTTCCCCGAGAATGCCGTAGAGTACTACGTGAGCTACTACGACTACTACCAGCCCGAAGCCTACCTGCCCCACACCGATACCTACATTGAGAAAGACCTGGCCATCAACGAGGAGATTGACCGTTTGCGCCTAAGTGCCGTATCTGCTTTATTATCAGGACGTAGAGATGTGGTCGTTGTATCATCGGTTTCGTGCATCTACGGTATGGGCAGCCCCACGGCCCTGAGCGACAATGTGATAGAGCTGCGCCAGGGACAGACGCTCGACCGCAACGCCCTGCTGCGGCAGTTGGTCCAGTCGCTCTACGTGCGCAACGACATCGCGCTGGAACGCGGCAACTTCCGCGTGAAGGGCGACACCGTCGACATCTATATGGCCTACAACGAGATGGTGCTGCGCGTCACCTTCTGGGACGATGAGATCGACTCCATCGAGGAACTGGATCCCGTGACCCTCGACCGTCTGGGGCGCTATGCCGACTACAAGCTCTACCCTGCCAACCTTTTTATGACCACGCAGGAGCAGACCAACAAGGCCATCCACGACATTCAGGATGACCTGGTAAAGCAAATTGATTTCTTCAACGAAATGGGCGATGAGATTAAGGCTCAGCGCATTAAGGAGCGTGTGGAGTATGATATGGAAATGATCAAGGAGCTGGGCCATTGCTCGGGCATTGAGAACTACTCGCGCTACTTCGACGGCCGCCGCGCCGGCGAGCGGCCCTATTGCCTGCTCGACTTCTTCCCCGACGATTTCCTGCTATTTATCGACGAGAGCCACGTGAGCGTGCCGCAGATCGGGGCGATGTATGGCGGCGACCGTGCCCGCAAGACCAACCTTGTGGAGTATGGCTTCCGGCTGCCTGCCGCCTTCGACAACCGCCCCCTTACGTTCGACGAGTTCCAGCACGAGGTGAACCAAGTGATCTACGTCTCAGCCACGCCAGCCGACTTCGAGCTCCAGGAGGCAGAGGGCGTGGTGGTAGAACAGGTGATACGCCCCACAGGCCTGCTCGACCCGGAGATCGAGGTGCGCCCCTCGGAGCACCAGATCGACGACCTTCTGGAAGAGATTCGCCTGCGCATAGAGCGCAAGGAGCGCGTGCTGGTGACCACGCTGACCAAGCGTATGGCCGAGGAGCTGAGCGAATACCTGCTGAACCACGGCGTGCAGACGGCCTACATCCATAGCGACGTGGCCACGCTCGACCGCGTGAAGATTCTGGAAGACCTGCGCAACGGAGCATACGACGTGCTGGTGGGCGTGAACCTGCTGCGCGAGGGCCTCGACCTGCCCGAAGTGTCGCTCGTGGCCATCCTCGATGCCGACAAGGAGGGCTTTCTGCGCTCACGACGCAGTCTGGTGCAGACGGCTGGCCGCGCCGCCCGCAACGTGAACGGACGGGTCATCATGTATGCCGACACCATCACCCGCTCGATGCAGGAAACCATCGACGAGACCAACCGCCGACGCATAAAGCAGCTGCACTACAACGAGGAGCACGGCATTACTCCAACGCAAGTCGTGAAGACACTGAAACAGAGCGCATTAAGCAAGGATGACCGCCCAGACATCAAGGAGCTGAAGCTGGCCAGTTCCCAGCTCTCAACCCCCAGTTCTCAATTCACCACTGCTGCCGATCCGATCGTGGAGCGTATGACCCGTCAGCAGATAGAGAAGCTCATCGCCGAGACCACCCGCCGTATGAAGGAGGCCGCCAAGCAGCTCGACTTCCTGCAGGCCGCCCAGTATCGCGACGAGATTATACGCCTGCAGAAAGAGATAGAACTGAAATAGCAAAAAGGCACTGGAAAGAGTACAACGGAGGCTCTGTTGGCTATTTTAACACTTTAAATGATGTACGTGTGAAAATAAATTCGTAACTTTGCAACCTCAATAAAAACAACAAACGAAAGAATATGAAAAGAGTTCTGATAGCTATGCTGCTGATGATGCCCATGCTGGCAGCCACGGCGCAAGACAACACATGGGAACAACCCGAAAAGAGTGCGACAGCCGCCAACCCCGACCAGAAGTACCTGGCTGGCGCCGTGCCCGAAGTGAACGGCAAAGTGATGTTCGAGACCACCATCAAGGCTCCCGGCAAGAGCAAGGAGCAAATCTACGACATCGTGCTGAAGCAGATGACGAAAATGACGAAGGAAGACAACCAGTTCGAGCAGAGCCGCATCGTGCTGACCGACGACGAGAGCCATGCTAAGGTGGTGGCCAGCTACCAGGAGTGGCTCGTGTTCAAGAACAAGCCCCTGAGTCTCGACCGCACCCGCCTGTTCTTCCATCTTATGGCCGACATCAAGGACGGCGAGCTGACGCTCAAGATGACCCGCATATACTATCTTTACGATGAAGAGCGCGAGCCCACCACCTACCAGGCCGAAGAGTGGATAACCGACCGCTACGGCCTGAACAAGAAGCAGACGAAGCTGGCCCGCGTCAGCGGCAAGTTCCGCCGCAAGACCATCGACCGCAAGGACTATATCTTCCAGAAGTTCCAGCAGTTGCTGAATTAACACACACACCACCGAAGCAATGCTGACAGGAAAGGATAACGAACAGCGCGACACCATCTTCTGGATAAGGCAGGCACTCGACGTGGCCTTTATTCTCGGCGCCATTGCAGGCGTGGCGTGCTACGTCTGGGGCGACAAGACCACGGGCCTCTACATCGTTATGGTGGCCATGGTGGTGAAGATGGGCGAGAGCGCATTACGAATCATGAAGCACTGAACCACGACGACGACACGTATGACGATGACAAGGCGCAAACCATACCTGCTGCTCCTGGTGCTGGCGACCCTGCTGCCCGCGCTGGCCGCTGGCCAGACGGTGACCGGCTTCGACGGCGAAGGCAACTTCAACCAGTTCGACAGCGAGGGCAACCAGAGCTTCAACCCCAACCGCAACGACACCACGAAGAAGAGCAAGGTGGTGCCCAAGGGCATTTACGTGTGGAAGGTTGACCGCAAACTGGGCGACATCGTCAGCACTCCCGTCGACACCCTACCCCACCTATACCCGCAGACCACGCTCGCCATGGGCCGCCAAGGGCAGTACAACACTACGGGCTCTAACTACACGCCGCGCCTGTCGCGCATCTTCATCGACCGTCCCGAGAACCAGCAGTTCCTCTTCACCCAGCTCTACGACCAGGTGATGACACCGCCCGACAGCCTGCACTTCACCAACACGCTGTCGCCCATCACCAACCTGACCTACGACAACTGCGGCGACAAGCAGACGGGCGAAGACCACCTCAGGGCCAAGTTCGCCGTCAATGCCGGCAAGCGCATAGGACTGGGCTTCGACCTGAACTACAGCTATGCGCGCGGCTACTTCCAGAACCAGAGCACATCGCACTTCGGCGCCACCCTCTACGGCTCGTACTTGGGCGACCGCTACCAGATGCACATCGCCACCACGTTCTACCACCAGAAAGAAGCCGAGAACGGAGGCATCTCCAACGACGACAACATCACCCACCCCGAACTGATAGAATACTCTTACTCTGACAACGAGATTCCCACCGTGCTTCAGGACAACTGGAACCGCAACGACTCGAAGCACCTCTTCCTGACACATCGCTACAGCCTGGGCTTCTACCGCAAGGTGAAGATGACCGACGAGGAGATCAAGGCCCGCCAGTTTGCTGAGGAAGCCGCCAGGCAGAGCGGGCAGTCCCCCCTCAGCAAGCCCGGAACCGCCGACCATACCGGCAGGCCCGAGGCTGCCCCCCAGGGCCGCCCCGACGGCGCTCGCATAGCAGGCACACTGCCCGCAGCCGCCGACTCGCTGGCCGCCGACTCGCTGACTGCCGACACCACCCGCATTAGCGTCACGTCGAAAGAGCAGGCCGACAGCCTGATGACCATTGAGGCGCAGAACGATTCCATTGAGAAACTCATGAAGCGCGAGTTCGTGCCCGTGACCAGTTTCATACACACCCTCGAGCTTCAGGACTACGACCACATCTACCAGTCCTACTACACGCCCTCCAACTACTATGCCAACACCTACTTCCCGATGAATGCCGGCGACAAGGCCTTCCGGGGCGACTCCATCTACGACAAGACCAGGCACACGCTGGTGAAGAACACCCTGGGCCTGGCCCTGCTCGAGGGCTTCAACAAATGGATGAAGGCCGGCATCAAAGTGTTCGGCACCCACGAGCTGCGACGGTTCCAGATGCCCCAGCTCAACGACGACGGCAACGCCTTCCTGGAGCACTGGTCCGAACACAACATCAGCGTGGGCGGCCGCCTCTCCCGCACGCAGGGCCAGACGCTGCACTTCGGCCTCGATGCCGAGACGTGGCTCATAGGCGAGGATGCGGGCCAGCTGAAGCTCGACTTCAATACCGACCTGAACTTCCCCCTCTTCGGCGACACCGTGCGTCTGGCCGCCAAGGCCTTCTTCCACCGGCTGAACCCCACGTTCTTCGAGCGCCACTACCACTCGAAGCACCTGTGGTGGGACAACGACGACCTCTCTATGACCACCCGCACGCGTGTGGAGGGCCTCTTTGCCTACGAGAAGACGCATACCCGCCTGCGCGTGGCCATCGAGGAGATCCAGAACCTGACCTACTTTGCCATGAGCTACGCCAGCAACAGCGAGACGCGCACCGCCCTGACGGGAAGCCTGGCCCAAAGCTCTGGCAACATCAACGTGCTCACCGCCCAGCTGGAGCAGCCCCTGGCACTGGGCCCCCTGCACTGGGACAACACGGTGACTTACCAGTCAACGTCCGACGCCGACGTGCTGCCCCTGCCTGCGCTCAACGTCTTCTCGAACCTCTACCTGAAGTTCACCTACGCCAAGGTGCTGCTCGTAGAGCTGGGTGCCTCGGCCACGTGGTTCAGCAAGTACTATGCGCCCGACTACCTGCCGCAGATAGGCCAGTTTGCCGTTCAGCAGAACGCCGACAGCCGCATAGAGCTGGGCAACTTCCCCTTCGTCGACGTATATGCCAACCTGCACCTGAAGCACGCCCGCTTCTTCCTGATGATGCAGAACGTTACGGGCACATCGCTCAACAAGATGGTGTTTCTTGCGCCACACTATCCCCAGAACCGCTCCGTGCTGCACTTCGGCATCTCGTGGAACTTCTTCAACTAATCACACGTTTTTTTCAAAAGGAAATCTTGCGCAACTCCTGCAAGTAGTTGCTTCGCGCCTCGAGCACGCGGCGCCAGTCGTCGGTCATCATCTGGCCCACGGGCAGGTCTATCTGCCACCTGCCCTGAGCCTCCAGCCGGTCGGTCATCACCCCCACGCTCAGGTTCTCCAGGCTCTCGGCAGGCACATACTGGGAGGCGGCCCCCTTCTCGTCGGACGTCACCTCGATGAGCATGCGCGCCTCGATGAGCTTGAACAGCAGGTCGTTCACGATACGGATGGGAATGCCCGTCGCCGAACGCAGTTCCCCGGCGGTGTAGGCCTTGCGCCCCTCGGCAAAGCGGCGGCAGATGCGCGACATCAGGATGGCCGAGAGCATAATGCGGTAGCGATGGCTGATGTCGCCCGTATGGGCATCATAGTCGTAGTACTCCAGATTCTGGCTGGTGTAGCTCAGCTCGGCCCCGAAAAGACATATCGTCCACGAAATCTGCACCCACAGCATGAACAGGGGCAGGGCGGCAAACGAGCCGTAGATGGCATTATAGCCCGTGACCCAGATCTGCGAGTGTATGTAGAAGAACTGCAGCCACTGCATGGCGATGCCCGCCAGGATGCCCGGCACGATGGCGCTCTTCACCTTCACGTGGGTGTTGGGCATGAACACATAGAGCGCAATGAACAGGGCCGACATGAGCACGTAGGGCGACGCCTTGACCAGCCACCTCACGAAGCCGCCCAGCAGCAGGAAGTCGGGAAGCGACGAGGCCACCGTGACCAGAAATATGCTTAGGCCCGACGACACCACGATGAGAATGGGGAACATGAAGAACATGGCCAGATAGTCGGTGAAGGTGCGGAAGATGCTGCGCGGCTTGTTCACCTGCCAGATCTCGTTGAACGTGGCCTCGATGTTGCTCACCAGCATGAGCACCGTGTAGAGCATGAACACCAGGCCCACCCCCAGGAAGATGCCGCTCTTGGTGTGAACCAGGTAGCTGTTGACGAAGCCAATGATCACCTCGGCCGCCTGCGGCTGCGAAGCCAGCGCGTCGCGGAACCACACCTCTATATATTTATTATAGCCGAAGCCCCTGGCAATGGCAAACACCACGGCCATAATGGGCACCAGGGCCAGCAGCGTGCTATAGGTCAGGGCAGCAGCCTGGGTGAGCACCCGCCGGGTGGTGAAGAAGCGAATGGCCAGGCAGAGCACCTTGACCACCGCGTAGAACACCCGCCGGACGGGCGACAGCTCGTCGGCCTGTACGCGCCAGATGTCAACCTGGAGAAACCTTATCAGTCGCTGAATGTTCAAAACTCTCTCCCTCCCTCTCTGCTCCTATGTGTTTCAATACTCGAAAATAAAAAAGAGAAAGCACTGCCCCTGTAAGCCGGGTTCTGTACTGACAAGCTGTCAGTGCCTGCCATTTATCTACTACGCACGTCGCCGTGCGTCTCCAGCGTTCTACCCTCCGTCTTGGGCGGGCCGCCCTCAGAGCGACGGTATACGCGAACTTGCAGCCCCCAGATGGAACAGCCCGGCGATCGCCCGCCGGCTGGTGGTCTCTTACACCACCTTCTCACCCTTGCCAGCCCCGGAAGGCTGGCGGTCGTTCTCTTCTTCCATATCCAGCTGTCGCCAACTGCTTCTACTTTCAGAAGTGGGGTGCCCTGTGCTGCCCGGACTTTCCTCTCGTCTCTCCTTTCAGAAAGGCCAGCGGCAGGCCGGGGCAGTGCTTTCAGGCCGCAAAGTTACTAATTTTATTTTAAATTAAGTCATTAAACGAATGTAAAATTCACTTCCGGCCACGCAAACAGATTTTAAACGCCGTTTTTGAAGTGTTAAAATGCAAGAAAAATCGCCGACAAATTGGCACATTCAGAAAATTTGACCATATATTTGCAATGACAAAAAAGAATAGCAAAAAGATTATTAACAAACATCAAGCGAATATGAAAAAGATTGCAAATTACATTTCACCCGCACTTTGCGTGGTAGCCATTGTTTTCTCGGTAGCAGCATTCAACAAGACTTGCGCAGCCAATCCACAGACCAACGAGGTGGCCCAGGTGGCATCGCTGCCCGCCGGACAGCCCGTAGACCTGACCTACGCCGCCGACAAGGCCCTGCCCTCGGTAGTTCACATCAAGTATGTGCAGAACTCGAAGATTCAGACCGTGAAGGTGCAGCGCGACCCGTTCGAGGACTTCTTCGACCCCTTCGGCGGCTTCTTCGGTCGCGGGCAGGGCGGCACACAGGAGCGCAAGGTGCAGACTCCTAAGAAGGAGGCTACGGGCAGCGGCGTGATCATCTCGGCCGACGGCTACATCGTGACCAACAACCACGTGGTCGACGGGGCCGACGAGCTCACCGTGACCCTCACCGACAACAAGGAGTACTCGGCCCGCATCATCGGCACCGACAAGACCACCGACCTGGCCCTCATCAAGATCGACGGCCGGAACCTGCCCGCCATCCAGATAGCCAACAGCGACCAGGTGAAGGTGGGCGAGTGGGTGCTGGCCATCGGCAACCCCCTGGGGCTGAACAACACCGTGACCGCAGGCATCATCAGCGCCAAGGCCCGCACGCTGGGAGCCAACGGCGTGGAGAGCTTCATCCAGACCGATGCCGCCATCAATGCGGGCAACTCGGGCGGTGCACTCGTGAACACCCGCGGCGAGCTGGTGGGCATCAACGCCATGCTCTACTCCCAGACCGGCAGCTATAGCGGCTACGGCTTCGCAATTCCCACGGCCATGATGAACAAGGTGGTCGACGACCTGAAGCAGTACGGCACCGTTCAGCGCGCCATGATCGGCATCAGCGGCCGCGACGTGAAGACCCAGGTAGACCTGGAGAAGGAAGAGGGCAAGGAGCCCACCGACTACGGCACCATGGAGGGCATCTACGTGAACGAGGTGTCCGAGGGCAGCGCCGCCGAGGAGGCTGGCATCGGGAAGGGCGACGTGATCACCGAGATCGACGGCCAGAAGGTGCAGAAATTCGGCGACCTGAGCGGCATCATTGCCCAGAAGCGCCCCGGCGACAAGGTTACGCTGACCTACCTGCACAACAAGAAGAAGCTCTCGAAGACCGTGACCCTGCGCAACGAGCAGGGCAACACCAAGGTGGTGAAGAACGCCGACATGGACGTGCTGGGAGCCGACTTCCGTCCCGTCACAGAGGCTACCCAGAATCAGCTCGACATCACCTACGGCCTCGAGGTCATCAAGGTGAGCGGCGGCAAGATGAAGGACGCCGGCATACAGAAGGGCTTCATCATACAGCGGGTGAACGACGAGGCCATGCGCAGCGTAGACGATCTGGAGAAGGCCGTCAAGGACGCCTCCGCGTCGAAAGACCCCGTGCTCATCGTCAAGGGCATCTTCCCCACCGGCAAGCGAGGCTACTACGTCGTGCAGCTCACCAGCGAGTAGGACACAAAGGGCAGGGGGAGAACCTTTCCCCCACTCGCCATTTCATTTCCATACGCGGGGCCTCCATCACCGGAGGTCCCGTTTTTAGTTGCGAATAAAAAAGGTCTGCAAAAGTAGATTTACAGGAAAACGTTTCTTTTTTTGAGATAAAATGATTACCTTTGCAGCGTTATAACATTTAAAAGTGTACACAATATGGCAAGACCAATCAGAGAGACTCCCGTGCTGAAGGGCGAGGATGCCTTCAACTTCGAGATGCGAAGGCTGCAGGTTCAGCACATGAGCAAGGAGCAGCGGGCCGAGAACCGCCGCAAGCTGGAAGAGGACATAGCCAACTCCCCTATTAAAATTGAATGGTGCTGGTAAAACTATGCGACTCGTTCCCCTTACTCCCGACTATCCGTTGACCGCCTTTGACTGTGGCGACGAAGACCTTAACAAGTTCCTGCTCGACGATGCAAAGCCAGCGCAGGAACTTCGCATTGCCAATACTTTCATCCTCGAAGCCGACGATGGACGTATTGCCGCCTACTTCTGTCTGTTGAACGACAAGATTAGCAAGAGCGAAGTGATTGGCAGCCGCTGGAAGAAGATTCGCAGTAGTTTCCCACGCGACAAGCAGTTCAGGAGTTATCCCAGCGTGAACATTGGTCGTTTTTCTGTGTCCACAGATTTCCGTGGACTCCACGTGGTCAAGAACATGATGAAGATGCTCGTCAACATATTGCAACTGGAGCGTAGCGTATCAGCATTCCA
>JAFVEE010000085.1 GCA_017478085.1 Prevotella sp.
CGGCAGGTGTGCTTCTGCCCTTTCAGGGCGTGGGCTGCGCACACATCATTCCCAGGGCGCTGCCCTGGGCTGTGGGGTGTTGCCCCTTCGGGGCGCTTTGCTGGTGTGGCTGCGGTAAATCGGTGTTGCCCCTTCGGGGCGTTTTGCTGGTGTGGCTGCGGTAAATCGGTGTTGCCCCTTCGGGGCGTTTTGCTGGTGCGGCTGAGGATAATCAAGCTAAATATTGCTTACATCATATTCTGCTTGAACCATAGCTCGAAGAGGGGGTCGGCCAGGGTGGTACCCTCCTCGGTGGTGTCGATGAGCTCGCGGTCGGTGAGGGCGCTGAGCAGCTTGGGAAGGTTGGAGCGGGTGCCAAGGTTGAAGCGGCTGGTGACCTCTCTCTTTGTGAAGTCGCGGCGGAAGCCGTGGCAAAGGGCGCGGATGAAGTTCAGCTGGAAAGTGGAAAGCCCGCTCACCTGCTCAACAAACAGCGGGGCGGCCTGGGCTATGGTGGCCTCGAGACCGGCAGCGAAAGCCTCCTCGTCGACCTCATGCTGCGTCATCGCAAAGATGTTCCACGCCAGCTGCTGCACGTAGGCCGAGTTGATGCCGTTCTCGAAGTTCAGCCGCAGTCGCTCGGTCTCCAGTTCGCGGTCGGTGAAGAGGTCGCCCTCTACCGATGTTCCATATACAAAAGGCTTGCTCATAGGTTCTCTGTATTTTAACTGCAAAGGTAAAATAAAAAATCGGGCGACACAAACTGGTGTGACACCAATTGGTGTACATTATGCTTTTTTAACCTAAATACATGGAAATCAGCATTGTAAGAAGAAAATAGAAAAGTGACACCAACTGGTGTAACACCAGTTGGTGTCACTTCTGTGTATGGGGCGTTTAGCGCACGAAAACCTTGCGCACGGTGCCGTCGGCCTGGCGCAACAGCTGCAGGCCGTGGCGGGGACGCTCGTGGCGCACGCCGCGCAGGTCGTAGATGGCGGCGGTGCCGGTGGCGGCGGTGCCGGACGTGGCGCGTTCTACACCAGAAGAAGCTTTGTCGTAGGGCGTATAGAGGCCTACAATCTCTGATGCCTCGCCCTGCCACAGCACCTCGCCGAGGCGCTGGCTGCGGGCCGTGAGCGGCGACAGCTCGAACAGCTCGCCGTCGATGGTATCGCTGGTGTGCACCCAGAACAGGCGGCCCGACGCGTGGTCGAAGGCCATCGACTGCAGGTACTTCGTATCGCCCACGCCAGTATCGCCCACCAGCGAGGGCTTGCCGCTCTTCGGGTCGAGCTGGTAGAGCAGGCCGCCATCGCTCACGGCGAAGATCTCGCCCTGCGTGTTGCAGGCCAGCGTGTGCAGGTTCAGCCCCGTGCTGCCCAGGAGGGTCAGCTCGCCGTTCTTCAGGTTCACCGTGGCCAGCGTGCTCTCGTTGCTGCTGTTCACGGCGATGGCCAGCATGCGGTCGTTGGCATAGTCGTAGGCCATGTCCTGCACAAAGTCGGTGGTGGCGGTGGTGCTCACCTGCGTCCAGCTGGCGGGGTCGAGCACGGCGAAGAGCTGCGGCTCGCTCCACCAGGTGGCGGTGAAGGCATAGAAGCGGTTCTCGAAATATTCGCCCGCGATGATGAGCGACTCGCCCGGCGTGACCTCCTTCTTGAAGGCAGCCTGCTCGGGCACGTTGCTCTCGATGGTGATGGGGCCGGCATTGCCATAGGCGTTCCAGCGCATGGCCTGCAGCGTGACGTTGGGCTGGTTAGAGAGCGTGAGCGTGAACGCATCGTTGCTGCTCTGCGCGTCGCCCGGCAGCGTGGTGGTGGCCGTCAGCTGGTAGACACCCAGCTCCAGGTCGATGGTGCCCAGGCTGACCTCGGCCTCCTCGCCGTGGTTCAGCGTCTGGCTCAGCGTGCCCTGCAGCTCGTGGGTGTCGGGCGTGTCGCCGTCCAGTCGCGTCACCGTGCATGCCACGGGTATGCTACCGAGCGGCTTCTCGCCGTAGTTGTGCACCAGCACGCTGACCGGCGTCTGGCTCACGGTGGCCGTCTGCTTCACGGGCTGCACGAAGGCCACCACGCCGGCATCGGTGTCGATGGCGCGCACCAGCGTGTCGCTATAGGCAGGCAGCGACTCGCCCTGCTGATAGACGGCGGTCACCCGATACAGATAGCTCTCCGACGGCAGCCGCGTCCAGTCGGCATCGGCAAACTGGGTCTCGGCTGTGGGCGCAGCGGTGAGTCGGGTCCACTCGCTGTCGCTACGGGCGCGGCGGTAGACGTTGTACTGGCAGGCAGGCGTCGAGTCATCGGCCGCACTGACACCCGCCTCGGTGGCCGGCACGCCCACGCGGGCGGCAATGTTCAGGGCATAGAGACTGTTATAGGTATAGGCCACGTAGCTCCACTTCACGTTGTTCTTGCCCTCGATGGGCGAGTCCCACGAGCCGTTCACGCCGAACACATCCTGATCGTCGGCCCCAAAGGCGTGCACACCCACCATGTAGTCCTCGCCCTGGCGAATCTCCACGGGCTCGGCGAAGGTGATGTCGACCCAGCCGCCCTCGCTGCTGATGGCGCCGAGGGGGATGGGCTGCTCGAAGACGGGCTCATGGTCGGCCCGCGTGCCGCGCCATACGGTGGCTGTGAACTCGCCACTGGTGGCCTGCATATAGACGCGCAGACCTAAGAAGCTCTGGCCCACCATGGCCGAGTCCTGCGTGTCCTGTGCCGTCCAGGCGTGGGCCACGTAGTAGTCGTGGTCGCTGTAGTACTCAGTGAGCATGTAGTCGTGCAGCAGGCTCTCGCCCCAGCGGGTCAGCTGCGTGCGGCCCGTGCGGTCGGTGGGCTTCTGCCAGCAGACGATGGCTGCCGAGCCGTCGGCCACGGGTGCGGCCTCAACGCCAAAGGGCGGCGTCAGACTGCGCTCCAGGGTAATGGATAACGGAGAGTCGGCGACAGACAGTTCGTCGCTGCGATAGACGTCGTAGTTAGGACGGCTCACGGTGAGCGAGTAGTCCTGACCGTCGTAGAGCGTCAGCGCGAAGGTGCCGTCGGCCAGTGTGGTGGTCCGGGCGGTGTCGTAGCCCCCGGCCGTGACGGTGGCACCCTGCAGGGGCAGTCCGGTGTCGCCGGCCTTGACGAGGCCCGACAGCGTCACCTGCGGCAACGGCGCGAGCTGGAAGTCCTGCACGGCGCTGCCCTGTTTGGGCACGTTCACCGTCTCTGTCAGCACGGCATAGCCCGTGGCAGCGAGGCGGAAGGTCTGTGCGCCCGACTTCACGTTGTCCAGGATATAGCGGCCCCCGGCATCGGTGGTGGTCTGCAGGTTCAGCCCGTCTACGCTCAGCTGCACCCCGGCAAGCGGCAGGGCGGTGGCGGCGTCGGTCACGGTGCCGCTCACCGTGGCCACGCCCTCGCCCTCCAGGGCAAAGCGCGTGTAGGGCACGGCGGCCGAGAGCGTGCCCGCTGTCGAGGCGAGAACCGACAGATCGCCGGTGTCGGCCAGGCGCGAGCGGTTGGCGTGGGCCGTATTGTCAAGCACGTAGAAGCGGTCGAAGTAGGCACCCACGGTGTGGTCGGGGGCAACGACCGTGACCACGAGGTTGTCGCCGCCGTAGCTGAAGGGGGCGGTGAGCTCAATGTCGATGTCGTTGTCGCCGTAGGGCAGCGCCACCGTGCCGTCGAACACCAGCTGCTGGCCGTCTATGGCCACCCAGCCGGCAGAGAGGTCGGCCTGCGTGGTCTGGCCCATATAGATCTTCAGCGGCCGGGCCGTAAAGTTGCTGCTCGTGCCGAAGCTGTTCTTATATATAATATGGTGAATCTGCCCTGTGGCATACTGCATATCGTCGGGGTAGTAGAGCGTCTGGCTGATGCCGGTGCGCCCGCCCCACATGTTAATGGGCAGGCGGGGATTGCCCACGAAGTTGGTGGCGTCGGCACCCACGCTGACCTCGGTGAACGTGTTGATGAAGCTCACCACATTGTTCGACTTGGCGGCCTCGCCCGTGCCCGTGGCGTTGCGGGCAGCCACGGTGTAGTAGGCCGTCAGACCGTCGCTGAGCTGTTCGTCGAAGGTGGTGGCGGCAAGGTCGGTGGCCAGCATGGTGGCGTTCCCGTCGACTACGCGGCATACCTCGTAGACCAGGCTCTCCGAGTCTACGTAGCCACCATTGGCCCCCTGGGCCGGTGCCGTCCACGACAGATGCACGCGGCCATGGTCGATGGTGGCCAGCAGAGCGGTGACGGCGGCAGGCACGTCCTCGCCCACATAGACGGTGGCCGTGCGGGCCTGCGAAGGGCCCTCGGCCGTGCTGGCGCGCACCTCGTAGGTGTGGCGGCCGGTGCTCACGCTATTGTCGGTGTAGGTGGTCTCCTGGTTCTTGAGCGTGGCAATGAGCTCGCCGTCGCGGCTGATCAGTACGTCGAACGCTTCCAGTGCCTCGCCGTTGCCGTTGGCCGTGGGGTTGGTCCAGCTGAGCGTGGCGGCCAGCTGCCCTGCGGCGGCAGCCGTGGCCGTTAGTCCGCTGACGCGCTGCGGGCCCCGCATGTTCATCACCTGCACATCGTCGATGCCCAGGGCATAGCTGCGCACGCCCGTATGGCGAATGGCCACGCGGATGGTCTGCCCCTGATAGGCCGAGAGCGAACGCTCGATGCGGCTGAACACGATATCGTCTTCATAGCCGTTGCTGGCCACCTCGCGGGCCAGCACGTCGGTGAAGTCGGACGGCTGGGTGCCCGTTGTCGACACGCGCACCTCGAAGGGCTCGCGTGTGTCGAGGTCCTCGGCACAGTAGTAGAGCACCAGGCGGTAGGCATCGCCCGTCACCTCGATGGGCGGGGTGATGAGCCAGTTGTCTTGCTGGGCATAGTAGGTGAAGGGCCACGAGTCGGGATCGAGCGTGAAGCTCGCGGCCACGGCGCTGCCCGTATGCTTGTCGAGGTTGGTCACCCCGCGCAGCCACGTGTGGCCGTCGCCGTCGGCATCGAGCACCGTCCAGCCCTGGGGCGGGAACAGCTCGTCTTCAAAGCTCTCGTTGAGCAGGTAGCTCTGGGCCTTGGCCTGGAACAGGCAGCCCAGAAGCACGGCGAGCACGAATAGTCTACGGATTGTTTTCTGCATAAAAAGCTATGTTTAGTTGATAAATATTCAATTTCGGATTGCAAAAATACACAAAAATCAACGTTTGGCAAAAGAAATTAATACGTTTTCTGTTTCATTTTCATATAATTTTATTAATTTTGCCACGAAATTGAAATAAAATATATACAAAAACAACCAAAACTGAATGAAACACCACATTCTTACCATGCTGGCACTACTGCTACTGGCAGGCTGGCAGCAGCAGGCACGGGCCGAGGCCGGCGACGTGCTCTTCCAGGAGTCGTTCGACACGCAGGCGGGCTTCAACCGCTTCACCGTGCTCGACCTGAACCACGACGGCGACACCTGGCTGTGGGGCGCCTCGAAGGGCGGCTTCAGCGAGAACAACTTCTGGGCCACCTATCTTTATAGTAGCAGCAAGCAGGGCAACGACTGGCTGCTCACGCCCGAGCTGCAGCTGCAGGAGGGCACCATCTACAACCTGCAGTTCCGCATGAAGCCCGCCGGCAGCAACTACTATACGGAGGTCATCGCCATTGCCTTCGGCCAGGGCGACGACCCCACGAAGTACCAGCTGCTGCAAGACGAGATGCTCGTGCCCATAGGCGACTGGCGCGACTTCAGCTACCAGGCCACGGTGACGGCCACGGGCAGCTATCGCTTCGGCTTCCAGGCACTGAGCCCCGCCGACCAGTATGCCATCTACATCGACGACGTGGTGGTGGCCGAGCTGGGTTCGGCAGCCACGCCGGCTCCCGTGGGAAGCCTCACGGCCACCCCGGGCGAGGAGGGTGCCCTGCAGGCCACGCTCAGCTTCACGCTGCCCTCACGACAGAGCGACGGACAGGAGCTGAAGGGCGATCTGGAGAAGGTGACCATAGAGCGCGACGGCCAGCTCATTGCCACGCTGACCGAGGGCCTGCAGCCCGGTTCGCAGGCAACTTATACCGACGCCAAGGCCACCATAGGCAACCATACCTACATCGTGAGGGCGTTCAGCGCCATGGGCGGTGGACTGCCCGCCACGACCGAGGTCTACGTGGGCGAGGATGTTCCCTCGGTGGTGACACACGTGGAGCTGGTGGACCACATTGACCACTACACGCTGTCGTGGCAGGCTCCCACACGGGGCGAGAACGGCCACTACTTCAACCCGCAGAACGTGACCTACTCGGTCTATCTGCCCAACGGCTACCAAGCCGACATCCTGCTGGCGCAGGGCATCACCGCGACCAGCCTCGACATCGATGCCATCGACGGCGAGCAGACGCTGGCACGCTTCCGCATCAAGGCGGTGAACAAGGCGGGCGAGAGCGACTTCCAGAACTCGAACGTCATCGTGGTGGGCGACCCCTACCAGCTGCCCATCACTGAGAGCTTTGCCGGCGGCAAGACCAACACCGACCACTACTGGTGGCTGGATGCCGCTGCCTACTACGGCAACTACTGGCACGTGAACACCACGGGCTCGAGCGACGGCGACGGCGGCTGCTTCGTGTGGGTGCCCTACGACTACTACGACGAGGCGTGGCTGAACTCGGGCAAGATAGACCTGAGGCAGACGGTGAACCCGAAACTCACGTTCGACTTTAACATTAAGCGCAACTCGACCGCCCGCATACAGATAGAGGCCGTAGACAACCTGCAGCAGACCACCATCGTGGGCTATGTGGACGGGAAGACAGCCGACAAGACGGGATGGGCGCAGGCTGAGTTCAGCCTGGCCGAACTGCGCAACCTGCCCTACGTGATGCTGAAGTTCCACAGCACGGCCGACGACG
>JAFVEE010000086.1 GCA_017478085.1 Prevotella sp.
CACCTTCCGGAGTGAAGAATTTAGAATTTAGAGTTTAGAGTTTAGAATTTAGAGTTAAGAACTGAACTTTCCCACCTTATGAGGTACAGCGAAAGTAAGCCCTGTAGGGGCTTGATAGGGGTAGCCAGCCATGGAATGGCTGGTAAAAAGATGGCCGCAGGGAAGCGTGCCTTTAGGTACGCGATAACCCTCTGCTTTAGTCGTGTACCTAAAGGCACGCAGGCTACCGCCGCCTATTTACCAGCCATTTCGCCGTACCTACGGCACGGCTGTATGGCTGGCTACCACTATCTGATGCCTCTGGCATCGGCTGCTCAACGGCATAGGCCGGGAAAGGGTGGGAAAATTTAGTTTAGAATTTAGAATTTAGAGTTAAGAATTAAGGGGGTCTGTCACTGGATGAAATATAAGGGTGTCGAGATAGAACGGCTGATTCCGCAGCGCAAACCTTTTGTGATGGTGGACGAGTTTGAGGCTACAGCAGAGAATGCAGCCCAGACAGCCCTGTATGTGCGTGCGGACAACCTCTTCGTGCTTCCCGACGGCACGCTGGCCGAGACTGGGCTGATAGAGCATATCGCCCAGTCGGCAGCGGCCCTGGCGGGCTTCCAGTCGGCCAGTGGCGGTGAGCCGCGCATCGGCCTCATCGGCG
The DNA here is from genome assembly GCA_017478085.1 of Prevotella sp. Classification (GTDB taxonomy): domain Bacteria; phylum Bacteroidota; class Bacteroidia; order Bacteroidales; family Bacteroidaceae; genus Prevotella. Next base: position 653 of record JAFVEE010000086.1, read on the forward strand.
AGGTGAAGCATTTCGAGTGCCATCGTCGTGCTGCGGCCGGCGAGGTGGTTCATACGGTGATAGCGTTTGGCTTGTCCTTCGGCAGCGTGACCCTCGTGCAGGGCCACTGCCGCATTGGCGAAGAAGAGATAGCCTCGGCAAAACTAAAGATATTCATGCAATGACAGAACTGTTTATCGGCATTTACCGCTATTTCAGCAACCATCGGGCGGCCTGCTGGCTGTCGATGGTGGCGCTCTTCGCGTTCTTCGGCTATTTTGCTGCACAGATACACTTAGAGGAGGACATCAACCAGCTGATGCCGTCGTCGAAGAATGAGGACGGAACCACCAAGCTGGCCTTTGCCGACCTGAAGATCAAGGACAAGACGTTCTTGCTGTTCAGCCTCACCCCCGCCTCCTCTCCAAAGGAAGAGGGGAGTGATTGCACCCGGCTTGCCGAGATTTGCGACGAGTTCGTCGACTCGCTGCTGGCCCGCGACTCGGTAGTCCACAGCATTGGTGACGTGTTCTACAGCCTGCCCGAGGACCTGCTGCCCGACGGCGTGGACTACCTGATGGAGCACCTGCCCGCCTACATCGACACCTCTGCCTACGCCGCCTTCGACACCCTGCTGACGCGCCAGCACTTTGAACGGCAGATGCAGCAGAACCGTGAGGACCTGACTGGTGAGTTCGGCAGCATGTTTCCCGAACTTATTCAAATGGACCCTATGGGCATACGCGGCGTGCTTGTAAAAAGCCTCACCCCCGGCCCCTCTCCCAAAGAGAGGGGAGTGGATAGTTCTGCTACGGAGGCTTCTGACAGCAAAGGTGACTACTCGCCTCTCTTTGGGAGAGGGGCTGGGGGTGAGGCCGTTCATTTCTTCGTGCCCGACTCTACCGTCTGCATAGCCTTCATCACCCCCCGCTACTCTGCCACCAATACGGGGCAGGGCTCGGCCCTGTTCCAGACGATGAACGAGCTCATCGATCAGTTTGCCGCGACCCATCCCGACGTAGACATCAGCTATCACGGTACGCCGGCCAGCGGCTTCTACAACTCCACCCAGATTAAGCACGACCTGACCACCACCATTGCCGGAGCGCTCGTACTGGTGCTGGTGTTCCTGCTGCTGTGCTTCCGCCGGTGGGACACCATTCCGCTGCTGTTGCTGCCCGTAGCCTTCGGCACGCTGTTCAGCCTGACCATCATGTACTGGCTGAAAGGCGAGTTCTCGCTCCTGGCGCTGGGCATCGGCGGCGTGGTGCTGGGCGTGGCGCTCAGCTATGTGCTCCACGTTCTGACCCACCACCAGTACGTAAGCGACCCTGTTCAGCTGCTGCGCGACCAGGTGAAGCCCGTACTCTTAGGCTGTGTGACCACCATCGGCTCGTTTGCCGGACTGCTGTTCATCGAGACCGACCTGCTGCGCGACTTCGGGCTCTTCGCCTCGTTCGCCATCCTGGGCACGACGCTGTTCTCGCTTGTCTACCTGCCGCAGATGCTACGGCCCAGCCAAGCCCTCCCCAAGGGAGGGATGTTGGGCTACCTGGACAGGCTCCAGTCGTTCCACTATCTGTCAGAACATCCCTCCCTTAGGAAGGGCCTGGGTGGGCTTTTCATTCTGCTGATTGCCCTGTTCATTGGCGCCTATCTCATAGGCGGCACCCACTTCGATGCCGACATGCACAACCTGGGCTACGACCACCCGATGGTGAAGCACTCAGAGGACCTGCTGAGCAGTAAGACCTACACAGGCGACAAGACCAAATACTTTGCCAGTCAGGGACGCACCATGGAGGAAGCCCTTGAGCACTTCGACGTGCTCAGCCAGAAGCTCGACTCCCTGCAGCGGCTCGGTCTGGTGAAGAGCTATAGCCCCACCGACCAGTTGCTCGTACCGCTGAGCCGACAGCAGCAGCGCATAGAGGCCTGGCAGGAATACTGGAACGAGAGCCGTCTGGCTACCGTCAGGAGGCTCATCGGCGAGACGGCACCACAGGCCGGACTGCGGCCAGAAGCCTTCGAGGCGTTCTTCGATGCTGCCACTGCCGACTATGAGGCCGATGCCCTCTACCTGACCGACCTGATTCCACAGGGATTCCTGTCTACGTTGATGGAGCAATCCTACGACGGCACGTGGCTGTGCTTCACCTCCGTGCGCTGCCAGAACGACTCCGTGCGCAGCAGCGACAGCGACTACATCCGCATCTGCGATGCCGTCAGCAGCGACCCCCATCTGCTGGTGCTCGACACCTATTATTATACCACCGACACCCTGCTTCAGATGAGCCACGACTTCGACCGCCTGCAATGGCTGTCGATGGTCTTCGTGCTGGTGGTGCTGTGGCTGTCGTTCAGGTACAACATCAGGCATACGCTGCTGGGCTTCATGCCCATCCTGCTCAGCTGGCTCATCGTGCTGGGTGCCATGAACCTCTTCGGTCAGCAGTTCAACCTCATCAACATCATCATCTCAACCTTTATCTTCGGCATCGGCGTAGACTACAGCATCTTCATCATGCACGGCCTCATAGGAACTCCCCCCTCAGACCTCTCACCTCTAAATTCTAATCTCTCACCTCTCCCCTCTCACCTCTCACCTCTAAATTCTCACCACTCACCTCTCCCCTCTCACCTCTCCCCTCTAAACTACCACAAGACCGCCATCCTGCTCTCTGCCTTCACGCTGCTCGTCACCGTTGGCAGCATGCTGCTGGCCGTCCATCCCGCCATACGCAGCGTGGGCTTCTCAACCCTTGTAGGCCTGCTGTCGGCCATCGTCCTCTCCTACGTCGTTCAACCTGCCGTCTACCGATGGCTCAATCGTAAAGGCCAATGAAGTACGACGTGGTCATCATAGGCAGCGGACTGGGCGGGCTGATCTGTGCCCGCCAGCTGGCCCGGAGCGGGCGAAGCGTGGTGATGCTGGAACGGCAGCACCAGCCGGGTGGCTGTCTGCAGAGCTACCGTCGGGGCGAGCTGGAGTTCGACACCGGCCTGCACTACGTGGGCGGTCTGGCCGAGGGACAGCCGCTGCACGATGCCTTTGAGACGCTGGGACTGCTGCGGCTGCCCTGGCAGCGGCTCGATGCCGACGGCTTCGACCGCGTAACGATAGGCCGGCAGACATTCCCGCTGGCCGAGGGCTTCGACCGTTTTGCCGAGACCCTGGGCGGTTTCTTCCCGCAGGAGCGCCGTGCGCTGGAGCGGTTTGTGCGGTTGCTGCGCCATCTGCCCCCGATGCAGGAGTGCTGTCAGCAGAACGCCTACGACTACCTCACATCACTCTTCCGCGACCCGCTGCTCATCAACGTTCTCTCGGCAGCCGCCATGCGCATAGAGCTGAGGCGCGAGTCGCTGCCGCTGTTCAGCTTTGCCCACGCCCTGAGCAGCTATGTGCAGAGCAGTTGGCGACTGGTGGGCAGTGGCAACCTGATTGTGAACTCGCTGGTCAGCGACATCAAGGCCGCCGGTGGCGACATTTGCTGCGATACCGAGGTGAAGCGCTTAGAGCTGAAGGACGGTATGATTGTGGCGGCCTGCTGCTCTGGCGACCGGGTGTTCGAGGGCAGCCTGTTCATCAGCGATGTGCACCCGCAGCTGACGTTTGGCTGGATCAGGGATCCCGGTGTGCTGAAGGGCCTGTTCCGTAGGCGCATCGGTGCCCTGGAGAACACGTTTGGCATGTTCACCGTGTCGCTGGTGCTAAAGCCGGGCGTACTGCCTTACTTCAACCATAATAAGTACGTTTATCGGAAGCCGAACGTGTGGACGTTCCACGAGGACGTGGGCGGTGTGGGCGGCGTGATGGTCAGCGCCAGGGTGCCGGAGGACGGCACGCCGTATGTGCGGCAGATAGACCTGCTCACCCCCATGCCATGGTTCCTATGGCAGCACTGGTCCGACACCACGGTGGGTCAGCGAGGCCACCTCTACGTGCAGCAGAAAGAGCGGTTGGCCGATGAGTGCATCCTGCTGGCCGAGTGGGTGATCCCCGGGCTGTCGGAGATGGTGGAGAAGCGATACACCAGTTCGCCGCTCACGTGGCGCGACTACTCGCTGTCGCCCTGCGGCTCGGCCTTCGGCGTCAGGAAGAACTGCCACGCACCGCTATTGACCATACTGTCGCCCAAGACGCCCATCCCCAATCTGTTCCTGACGGGCCAGAGCCTGGTGCTACACGGCCTGGAGGGAGTGACCAAGACGGCACTCAGCACAATAGAAGCAGTAAATAGTGAAATAGTCAAATTGTAAAATAGTAAAATTGTGAAATAGTAAAATAGTAAAATATGAAGTTTGCATTAGTGACGGGTGGCAGCCGGGGCATCGGCCGGGCCATCTGCGTAAGACTGGCCCAGGAGGGCTACAACGTGTTGATAAACTATGCCAGCAACGAAGCCGAGGCCCGGCACACGCTGGAGCTCATCAACGGGCAGGGCGAGCTGCTGCCCTTCGACGTGAGCGACAGCCAGCAGACGCGGCAGGCACTGGATGGCTGGCAGCGGCAGCACGACGGCGAGTATATCGAGGTGGTGGTGAGCAACGCCGGCATTCGCCGCGACAATGTGATGGCCCTGATGCCCGAGGCCGACTGGCACCGCGTGGTGGACATCACCCTGTCGGGCTTCTTCAACGTCACCCAGCCGCTGTTGCCCGCCATGCAGTTGCATAAGTTCGGGCGCATCGTCTCGATGGCCAGCGTCAGCGGACTGAAAGGTCTGCCCGGCCAGACCAACTACTCGGCGGCCAAGGGCGGCATCATCGCTGCCACCAAGGCTTTGGCGCAGGAGGTGGCCCGTCGCGGCATCACGGTGAACGCCGTTGCCCCGGGCTTCATCAAGACCGACATGACCGAGGGGCTGGATGAGGCGGCTCTCAGAAAGACCATCCCGGCCCAGCGCTTCGGCACGCCTGAGGAGGTGGCCGACCTGGTGGCCTTCCTCGTTTCGCCCCGTTCGGGCTATATCACAGGCGAAGTAATTTCAATCAATGGAGGACTGTATACATGAGGACAAGACACCTGGTAGCTTTATTGGCTATTATTTTTTCTTTGTTGATTACCCCCGCAGGGGCACAGACCGTGACGCGCACCCAGCACCGGGCCGCCATCGCCAAGGATGCCGTGACAACAGGCACGATGACCATTCGCAAGCCAGACTATATCAGCATTACGACAGACCAGGGGCGCGAACAGCTCATCATGGACGGCACCAAGTTCACCATCACCCTGGGCGGCAAGCAGCACACCACCGACAGCCGGAAGAATGCCCAGTTTGCCACCTTCCATGCCGTGCTGACGGCGGTCGTCAATGGCCAGCCCATTCCCCAGAGCGACGAGACGAAGGTCACGACCAAGGGGGGCAGCACGGTCATCACCGTGACGCCGGCAGGCAAGAAGAAGCGGCAACTCTTCACCTCTTTCGTCCTCACCGTCAATGCCAGGACGAAAGCCTTCAGCACACTCCGCATGAATGGGCGTGGCGAGGATTATATAACTTACGAGTTTAAATGACGGCAAGGCTGCGACTCATCTTTTTGACACTCGCCTGTGTGCTGGCCTTTAGGGCCGGTGCCCAGCAGATTTACGGTGTCATCGTCGATGCCGAGACGGGCGACAGCATACCCTTTGCCAGCATCGTCTACAAGGGGCACCAGCTGTCGGCAGTCTCTGATGTAAGCGGCAGGTACAGGATAGCCCGGAAGGAGGGGTGGAACATCACCTTCAGCGCCGTGGGCTACAAGTCGCGCATCATTCCCGTCACGGCCAAGACGAAGTCGCAGCAGAACATCCGCCTGACGCCCGACAACCAGCAGCTGTCTGAGGTCACCGTGAAGTCCAGTCGCAGCAGGTACAGCCGCAAGGACAACCCTGCCGTGGAGCTGATGCGGCGTGTGGTCGCCGCGAAGAAGAAAACCGACTTAGGCACGAACGACTACTATCAGTACAACAAGTACGAGAAGATAACCCTCTCGCTGAACGACCTGAAGCCTGAGCAGCTGGAGGAGGGCCCCTTCAAGAAGCACCCCTGGCTGGTGGAGCAGGTAGAGACCAGCAACGTCACCGGCAAGATGATTCTGCCCGTCAGCGTCGACGAGACCGTGTCGCAGAAAGTCTACCGCCGCGAGCCCCGCTCAGAGAAGACCATCATCACCGGCCAGACCAGCAAGGGCGTGAACGACCTGTTCCAGACGGGCGACATCGTGAACACGGTGGTCAAGGACGTGTTCACCGATGTGGACCTCTACCAGGATCATATCCGGCTGCTACAGTATCCTTTCATCTCGCCCATTGCCGAGGAGGGCATAGGCTTCTACCGCTATTATATAGAGGACACGGTGGCCGTAGATAGGCAAGGGGTCGACGCGCCGGTGGGAGTGCGCGATTCTTGCATCCACCTGACCTTCCTGCCCAACAACCAGAACGACATGGGGTTCCGTGGCGACCTCTACATACTGAACGACTCGTCGCTCCACGTGCGCCGCTGCGAAATGACCATACCCCGGCAGAGCAACGTCAACTTCGTGAAGAACGTCAAGATTGTGCAGGACTACGAGCAGCTGCCCAATGGCCAGTGGGTGCTCACCACCGACGATATGAGCACCGAGCTGGAGTTCCTGAGCTTCCTCCGCGCCGTCAGCGTGATCCGCACCACGCGACTGAGCGACTATGCCTTCGACCCCATACCCAACAAGCTGTTCAAGGGGCTGCGCAACGAGGTGACCGAAGCCGATGCACAGATGCGCGACGAGGCCTTCTGGAACCAGTACCGGCAGGTAGAGCTGACCAAGAGCGAGAGCTCTATGGACAAGTTCATTCACCGCATTGAGAACATCAAGGGCATGAAGTACGTCATCTTCGGGCTCAAGGCCCTCTTCGAGAACTCCGTGGAGACCAGCACGCCCAACTACATAGACCTCTGCCCCGTGAATACCATTCTCACCAACAACTACGTGGACGGCTGGCGCTCGCGACTCTCGGCCAAGACCACGGCCAACCTGTCGAAGCACTTCTTCCTCTCGGGCTACTACGGCCATGGATGGGGGTCGAAGAAGGATTACTATAATGTGGAGTTCACCTACTCGCTGAACCCGAAGAAATACCTGCCCCATGAGTTCCCCCGCCGCACCATGACCATCCAGTTCAATAAGGATGTCTGCTCGCCCGGCGACCGCTTTATGGATACCGACAAGGACAACTTCATGGTGGCGCTGAAGTGGGCTGAGACCAACAAGATGATGCTCTACAACCGCCAGCAGGTCACCTTCGACTACGAGACCGACTGGGGACTGAAGCTGACCCTCAACGGCAAGATCGAGGAGAGCGAGAGCTGTGGGGCCATGACCTTCCAGCGGCTCGACAGCCCCGTGCCCACGGAGTTCCGCAAGACGGGCAACGGCGACTTCCTGCGCACTACCGAGGTCACCGGGCGGCTGCGCTACGCCCCCGGCGAGACGTACATCAACAACAAACTGCGCCGCCGTGTCATCAATCTCGACGCCCCGGTGTTCAGCATGGCCCACACCATAGGCTTCGACGGCATTCTGGGGGGCGACTACAACCATAACTACACGGAGCTGAGCATCTTCAAGCGCTTCTGGCTGAGCAGCTGGGGCAAGCTCGACATCAGCGCCAAGGGCGGCATTGAGTGGAACCAGGTGCCTTATCCGCTGCTCATTCACCCCGCCGCCAACCAGTCGTACATCATCGCGCCTGAGACGTTCAACCTGATCAACACGATGGAGTTCCTGAACGACCGCTTTGCCTCGCTCATGGTGTCGTGGGACCTGAACGGCAAGATCTTCAACCGGCTGCCGCTCATCAAGAAGCTGCACTGGCGGGAGTACGTCGGCGTGCGCATGCTCTGGGGCACGCTGACCGACAAGAACAATCCCTTTCTGGAGCAGAACCGCGGCAACAGCCGCCTGATGTACTTCCCCGAGGGCAGCCACGTGATGGACTCCCACCGCCCCTATGCCGAACTGGTGCTCGGCATTCACAACATCTTCAAGATTTGGCACGTCGAGTACGTGCGCCGTCTCAGTTACAACGACCTGCCCACCAGTCCCAAGTGGGGCATGCGCTACGTCATCGCCTTCAGCTTCTGAGCCCAGACCCTTTTTCACTAATTGTGAGAAATAGCATTTCACTAATTGGGATAAATTTAACTCACTAATCGGGATAAATATAACTGAACTTTCCCACCCTTATGAAAAACAGTAAAAGAAAGCCCTGTAGGGGCTTGATAGGGGTAGCCAGCCATAAAATGGCTGGTAAAAAGATGGCATAGGGAAGCGTGCCTTTAGGTACGCGATAACCCTCTGCTTCAGTCGCGTACCTAAAGGCACGCAGGCTACTGCCGCCTATTTACCAGCCATTTCGCCGTACCTACGGCACGGCTGTATGGCTGGCTACCCTTATCAGATGCCTATGGCATCGGCTGGGCAATGGGTGGGAAACTTTAGTAAATATAATTTCACTAATTGGGATAAATGTAATTCACGAATTGAGATAAATATTATGTTTGAAGATGATATGCCAAGGGGGCATCGTGAAAGAAAAGATTACATTTCTCTCAATTCGTGAAATTATATTTATCCCAATTAGTGAAATTATATTTATCCCAATTAGTGAAATTATATTTATCTCAATTAGTGAGTTAAATTTATCCCAATTAGTGAAAAAGAATATTTCCCCCAATTAGTGAAAAAAAGGGGGGGACTTTCAAAATCTACAAAATGTGTTTCAAAATTAACAAAAAGTGCAGTGGAGGGGGCCTTGACCCTTGCCTACTTGGAGGAAAATGATTAATTTTGCAGGAAAAACAACATAAAAAGATTCAAAAAA
>JAFVEE010000087.1 GCA_017478085.1 Prevotella sp.
CGACCGTGAGGACCACACGCTCTTCGATGTCTGTGCAGACGACCATTGCCAGAGATACCAAGGGATTACAAGGATCCCCTCTTCCCTTCCTGCCCAGGCTGTCCGTGCTACCCGTGGCCAGGTGCTGACCGATGGTGACGAGCTGTGCGATGCCCGCTTCTCGAAGTGCTGTGGCGGCAAGACCGAGGAGTTCCAGTATTGCTGGGAAGACACGCCGAAGTCATACTTGGTGTCGGTCGACGACCCCTTCTGCAACACCCACGACGAGCGGGTGCTGCGGCAGGTACTGAACGACTACGACCAGGATACGCCCGACTTCTATCGCTGGACGGTGGAGTACTCGCAGCAGGAGCTCACCGAACTGGTGAACCGCAAGCTGAAGCTGGACTTGGGCACCATTGAAGACCTCATCCCCTTGGAGCGCGGCAAGAGTGGTCGCATCTGGAAACTGCAGATTGTGGGCTCGAAGCGCACGTTTACCATCGGCAAGGAGCTGGAGATACGGCGCGCCCTCAGCGAGACCCATCTGCTCAGCTCGGCCTTCGACGTAGAGAAACAGCCCGACGGCCGCTTCGTGCTGAAGGGCAAGGGCTGGGGCCACGGTGTGGGCCTGTGCCAGATAGGTGCCGCCGTGATGGGCGAGCAGGGCTACTGCTACGACGAGATACTGTATTACTACTATCGTGGTGCTGAAATCAAAAAGATATACAAATGAGACAACGCAACCCCTGGTCGTGGATTCCGACCCTCTATTTTGCCGAAGGCCTCCCCAATGTGCTGGTGATGTCGGTGGCCGTCGTGATGTATATGCAACTGGGCATGACCGATGCCGAGATAGGCCTCTATACCAGTTGGCTGGGACTGCCCTGGGTCATCAAGCCCTTCTGGAGTCCCTTCGTCGACCTGTATAAGACCAAGCGCTGGTGGATTCTGGCCATGCAGCTGCTCTTAGGGTCGTCGCTGGCAGGCGTGGCCTTCACGCTCAATGCCTCGTTCTGGTTCCAGGGCACCATGTTCTTCTTCTTCCTGATGGCCTTCAGCAGTGCCACCCACGACATTGCTGCCGACGGCTTCTATATGCTGGAACTCGACGAGCACCAGCAATCGTGGTTTGTGGGCATTCGCAATACGTTCTATCGCATCGCCGTGATCTTTGGCAATGTGGTGCTCGTCTATCTGGCCGGGCAGCTGCAACTGGTGTTCCGCAACCGCGAAGCCTTCACCTGGAGTCTGGTGTTCTATGGCCTGGCCGGCCTCTTCATTGCCATCTGGCTATACCACAGCTATGTGATGCCAAGACCGGAAGAGAGACAAGCAAGCCAAACTGAGAACGGAGAGCTGAAAATAGTTCTTCGCGCTTTTATGACGAAGTTGCCTGCCAAGGAGATGGTGTTTGCCCTGCTCTTCCTGCTGTTCTACCGCTTCCCCGAGGCACTGCTCACCAAGATGTGCACCACCTTCCTCATGCGTCCTAACTCGGCGGGCGGTCTGGGCCTCTCGCCACAGGAGTTCAGCCTGGCCTACGGCACGGTGGGTGTCATCGGTCTGCTCCTGGGCGGCATCGTGGGCGGTATGCTGGCCAGTCGCGACGGCCTGAAGCGGTGGCTCTGGCCTATGGTGTGCGCCATCACGCTGCCCGACCTGGTCTACGTGTGGATGAGCTACGCCATGCCCTCGAACCTGGCCGTTATCAGCTCGTGCCTGTTCATCGAGCAGTTCGGCTATGGCATGGGCTTCACCGCCCTCACGCTCTATATACTCTATTTCTCGATGGGGCAGTTCAAGACCTCGCACTACGCCATCTGCACGGGCATCAGCTATCTGGGCCTCATGTTGCCAGGCATGCTCTCGGGCTATCTGAAGGATGCCATAGGCTATCGCTCGTTCTTCCTGCTGGTCATGGGCCTGTGTGCCATCACCTTCGTAGTGGCCTCGCTCATCAAGATCGACCCCGAATTTGGCAAGAAAACAGAGAAGTAGGCATTTCCCTATGGCAAAATAGGAGAATCCTCTTGGCACTTTCTGCCGGAATGCCTATATTTGCACCATAGAAAACTTAAAAAGAGAACCGTTATGAAAAAGATTTTTACACACGCAGCAATGCTGCTCATGGCACTGGTGGCAATGACGTCGCTGACCAGTTGCGATAGCGATACGATGTTGGCCTACGATCTGGAAGGCGTGTGGCAGGGTGTTGTTCGTCAGCGTGACTATTTCAACTACAGGTATGGCCGCGCCGTAGAGTATACCGACGTGGAGATGTACTTCAGTCAGCGCGGGTCGTGGGAGGCTGGTGGAACAGGCTATGAGATAGACTGGTATGGACGCAGCTATTCCAAGACTTTCTTCACGTGGTCAGTGCGCAACGGGTGTATCTACATTCGCTACGATGATTCGCCTTATGTTGTCGTTGTGCGCGATTTCGATGTGTACTGGCAAGGGAACAGACAATTCTTCAGCGGCTACTTCGACAACGGGTCTACCGGCGAGACGCTGGCTGCTTTCGATATGATAAAGGTAACTTCGCCTAACGACTATTACGAGACCCGCTACAGCTACTACTATTCCCGCGAGAAGCGCGACTCGGTAGCTACCGACAGCATTGCCCAGTAGTTACTTTACGTACTTGTTGCCCTTGCTGATGTAGATGCCTTTGCCGGTCTTGTCGCGAGCCACCTTGCGGCCCTGCAGGTCGTAAACGGCGGGGGTGGTGGAGGTGGCGGAATGGTACGCTGCGCCGATGCCTGTGGCGGTCTGCTCGTACTGAGCCACGTCGGCTACGAAGTTGATGTCGTGAATCTCGCACGAACCGTCTGTTGATGAAGCGGTCAGGCCGAAGATGGTCTGACCGATACATACGCTGGGCCGGTCGCCCGTGAAGTTCTCGTAGATGCCGCTGGTCGACATATTCCAGGCGATGAGGGCCTGCTGCTGCCCGCCTACGGTGATGCTCTTCTGCGTGGTGGGAGCCACCTGCGTGCCGTGGTTCGAGCCGTTCAGCCACCACAGGTAGCTATAAGGACTGGTAGTGCGCAGGTTGATGCCGCGCACTACCATAAATTTCTGATCCTTGTCAATATCATAGTCCAGGTCCTGATACTTCATCATCAAGGCAATGTTGTTGTTGCCCGTGGCCTTGGCCTTGATCACGTTGCGCTCGTTGTCGTAGGTGATGCTGCTGGCGGGAATGCGCCCGGCATCGCCCGTGGTCCAGTCGCTGGCCCGAAACTGGTAGGCATTGGCCTGCGGGTTATAGTCCTTCATCAGTCGCATATAGTACAGGCCGGGGTTCATCGTGCCCTGGTCGGCCTGCAGACGCACCACAAACTTATCCTTGGCCTTGCCCTTGTTGGTAGCCACCGAGGCGGGTATGGCATACTCGATGTTGTAGAAGCCGTTATCCACATTCTTGGCCGATGAGGTCACCACCACGTCGGCAATCTTCACGCCGTCGACCATCAGCGAGCCCTTGCGCCCGTTGTCGGCAGTGGTGAAGCGACACATAATCGACAGGTTCTCGGTCACACCCTCGCTGTTGTAGAGCGTGTACTCCACGTAGCCGCCCGCCTTGGCATCGCGATAGCTCTCGCCGTTGTAGTTGCCCGTGCTGCTGTCGCCGGAGTGGTTGCCCAGGTGTCCGGCCTCGTTCTGCTGCTCGCCAGGGGCGGCAAAGTCGAGCGTACGCCCGGCCAGCGCCTCGTTGGCGGCCTCGGTCTGCGCCATCGAGCTGTTGGCAAAGTTCTCGGCGGTCTGCTGGTACCAGTAGCACTGGTAGCGGGCGTGGTGAATCTGGTAGAAGGGGCGCATCGTCAGCGTGCTCCACTTATAGGTTTCAACGCCCTTGCGGCTGGCATCGATGGTGAAGGTGAGCTTCGACAGGTCCTGCGGCTCAATGAGGCTCAGCACGCTGGCCCTGCTGCCAATGAGCAGCGGAGCCGTGAGCAGGTTCTTCGACGAGGCCTTCGATGCCGGGTCGTGGTCCATGCGGCCCTCGTCGCCATACTCGTTCTGCAGCTGCTCGTAGACCAGTCCTGTGGCCGCAGCCTCGTCGGCCGAGGCGGCCGTGGTCTGTGCGGCCAGCAGGATGGGGCCGAAGGTGAAGGCGATGTAGTCGGTATAGTTAGGACACTCCACGTACTTCAGCTCCATAGGCAGCCAGACGGTGATCTTGTCGCCCACCTTCCACGTGCGGTTAATGTTCACATAGCTGGCCACGCCCTTGGTCACGGCCTGATTGACGGCAGTGCCGTTCACCTGCACGCCATACTCAGCGCCGGCCCAGGCCGGATGGCGCACGGCGATGGTGTAGGTACCGGCCTTCTCGACGGTAATCTCGGTAGTAGCCGTCTGCGGGGTGGGAATGTTCGAGGCTGCGGTGTTGATGCAGGGGAACAGCGTCTGCTGGGTCACGATGAAGTCGGCGCTCTCCAGGCGGCTGGGCGTGAAGAGGTTCACGTAGAGCGTCTTCGAGCCTTCGTGGGTGTAGATGAAGTGGCCATACTTGGAGTGGTTCTCCATGCCCGTGCCCACGCAGCACCACATGCCCTTGTTCACCTGCGAGTAGATGCGGTAGCCCTGCGGGCGCAGGGTGGTGAAGTAGACGTAGCCGCCCGTGGTGGGATCCTGGGTAGAGAGGATGTGGTTCCACATAGCATACTCGTAGAAGTCGGCATACTTGGCATCGCCCGTGCGGTCGTTCATCATCTCCGAGAGCTTCAGCATATTGTTGGTGTTGCACGACTCGGGACCGTCCAGACGGTCAATGTAGCGGTTGGCAGCCGAGGCAGCCAGGAAGTGCTCGCTCACCGAGTTGCCGCCTATGCACACGGTGCGGTTCTGCGTCACGTCAGTCCAGAAGTTCTCGGCGGCCTTCTGGTAGCTCGTCAGCGTGGCATCCTGCTCGAAGATGCGCTCCATACCAATATATTTAGGCACCTGCGTGTTGGCGTGCCGACCGTCGAGGAAGGTCTTGTTCTGCGTCTGCATACCGTTCAGCATCGTCTGGTGCGTGAAGCGCTTGGCCCCTGCGAGGTACTTGGCATCGCCAAACAGCTGGTAGGCATCGAGCAGACTCTCGTTCATGCCGCCGTGCTCGCAGTCCAGGAAGCCCTGCAGGTCGCTGTCGCTCACCTTGCTCACCACGTTGATGCTCCAGTCGGCCAGCTTCTGGAACATAGCCTTGGCCTGCCCGCTCTGGGCGTAGAGGAAGGCATCGCGCAGTCCAGCCAGTATCTTGTGCTGGCAGTAGAAGGGCACCCATCCCCAGTTGCCGCGAATGCCCGAGAGGTCGCCTTTGTAGAGCTTCTTCCACGAATCGTTGATGGGCTGGCCGCCTATGAAGCCATAGAGCCCCTCGGTGTTCTGGTCGTACTGGTCCTGGCAGTCCTTCATCACCTGTAGCATATACTGCAGTCGGTCGTACAGCTGGGTCTTCATAGCCTCGTCGCGGCAGGCGGCATAGGCCAGGGCCAGGGCCGAGAGATAGTGGCCGCCCACGTGGCCGTCAAGGTTGAAGCCGTCGGCACCGCCCCAGTTGGGGAACGTGGGGTGCAGCTTCTCCCACTGGTAGTAGGGGCTCTTCGTGTCGGTGGTGGCAGCCAGACCCGACTGGCGCACGTAGGGTGTCAGCAGTCGGTCTACGTCATACTGCATCAGCGTGCTGAAGTTCAGCTCCATGGCCGTCTTCATCGGGCTGTCGAGCAGCGTCACCTGCTCCAGGTCGAAGTGTTTGGGATAGAGTTCGCTCTGCGCATAGGCCGACGAGAGGGCCGAGGCCAGCAGGGCAGCAGAAAAAAGGAGTCTTGCTTTCATACTTAGTTAATAGCTATAGTTTCGTTTTGTCCGCAAAAGTACGCATTTTATTTGAAACGTCCAAGAAAACCGTCCGAAACGTTTGTAAATATCAAAATTATTGGTATCTTTGCAACGTATAACAAAACAAGCGAAATGAGAAAGACATGGATTGCAATGCTGCTGCTGACGGTGGCGGCGATGATGAACAGCTGCACGGAGAAGACGGCTGGGCAGGCCGCAGGCTTCGTGGAGCGGCAGGGTGCGGGCTTCGTGCTCGACGGCAGGGAGTACCGCTTCGTGGGAACTAATTTCTGGTACGGTGCCATCCTGGGCTCGGAAGGGCAGGGGGGCGACCGCGACCGCCTGTGTCGTGAGCTCGACAAGCTGCACGCCCTGGGGCTCGACAACCTGCGCATACTGGTGGGCAGCGACGGCGAGCGTGGCGTGACCACCAAGGTAGAGCCCACGCTGCAAGTGGCACCGGGCGTGTATAACGACACCATCCTGGCCGGGCTTGACTATCTGCTGCAGCAGATGGGCCAGCGCCAGATGAAGGCCGTGCTCTATCTGAACAACTCGTGGGAGTGGAGTGGGGGCTACGGCTACTACTTAGAGCAGGCGGGCTGCGGGCCCACGCCCCGGCCCAACGAGGCAGGCTATCCGGCCTTCATGCAGCACGTGGCCCAGTTCTCGGCCAACGAGAAGGCCCAGCTGCTGTTCTTCGACTATGTGCGGTTCATCGTGGGCCGCACCAACCGCTACACGGGTCTTCCCTACGCCGACGATCCTGCCATCATGTCGTGGCAGATAGGCAACGAGCCGCGTGCCTTCAGCCAGGAGATGAAAGAGCCCTTCGCCGCCTGGCTGAGCAAGGCGTCGGCCCTCATTCGCCAGCTGGACGGCCACCACCTCATCAGCATAGGCTCCGAAGGCATCTGGGGCTGCGAGGAGGATTCTGCTCTCTACGAGAAGATCTGTTCCGACCCCAACATTGACTATATGAACGCCCACGTGTGGCCCTTCAACTGGAACTGGGCCAGCAAAGACTCGCTGGTGGCCCACGTGGACCGGGCGTGCAGCAATACGGCCCGCTACCTGAAGCAGCACACCGCTATTGCCACCCGCCTGCAGAAGCCCCTGGTCATCGAGGAGTTCGGCTACCCCCGCGACGGCTTCGTGTTTGCCCCCGGCTCGGCCACCCAGGGCCGCGACCGCTACTACGACTTCGTGTTCTCGCTTATCAAGAGCGAGCCTTCGGTCTATGGCTGCAACTTCTGGGGATGGGCTGGCGAGGGCCGTCCCTCCCACGAGCAGTGGCAGGTGGGCGATGCCTATCTGGGCGACCCCGCACAGGAGCAGCAGGGGCTGAACTCGGTCTTCGACTGCGACACGACCACCCTGAACATCATCAAGAAATACAACCAGCAATGAAAAGACTCATCCTCCTAAGCAGCCTCCTGGCGGCAATGACTGCCGGGGCTAAGATTGAACTGCCCCAGATTGTGGGCGATAATATGGTGTTGCAACAGCTTTCCGATGCCCGCCTCTGGGGCAAGGCCACCGCCGGGGCCATCGTGAGCGCCAAGGCCGACTGGCTGCAGGCCCCCGTTACGGCGAAGGCCGATGCCCAGGGCCGCTGGCAGCTCACGCTGAAGACCCCTGCCGCCGAAAAGCGCGAGCACCAGATCGTGCTCTCGGAAAACGGGCAGCGGCAGCTCTCGCTCAGCCGTGTGCTCATAGGCGAGGTGTGGTTCGCCTCGGGCCAGTCGAACATGGAGATGCCCCTGGAGGGCTTCTGGAACTGCCCGGTGAAGGGCAGCAACGAGGTGATAGCCACTGCCGCCGAGAACCCCTGGGTGAGGGTGGCCCCCATCAAGCAGAACGGCCAGACGAAGCCCGTCGAGGACTGCCCCGGCCAGTGGCAGGTGCCCTCGCCCGAGACGGCTCCCTACTTCAGTGCCACCGGCTGGTTCTTCGCTCAGATGCTGCAGCGCGTGCTCGACGTGCCGGTGGGCGTCATAGCCTGTGCCTGGGGCGGCTCGAAGGTAGAGGGCTGGCTGCCAGAGGAAATCGTGAAGACCTACGACGATGTCGATATAGCCAAGGAGCAGAAGGAAGGCTGGAACGGCTCGTGGTGGCACTACTACACGCCCTGCATCATGTACAACGGCATGCTGCACCCCCTGCGCCACTACACCGTGAGGGGCTTCCTGTGGTATCAGGGAGAGTCGAACGTGGGCAAAGACCAGACCTACCCCTACCGGCTGAAGACGATGGTCGACACCTGGCGCCGCGAGTTTGGCGGCACTGCTGAGCAGCTGCCCTTCTACTTCGTCGAGATAGCCCCCTGGGGCGGCTATGGCGACTGGCTCAGCGCCCCCATCTTCCGCGAGTGCCAGCACAAGGCGGCACGCATCATCGAGAACAGCGGCATCATTTCGACCAACGACCTCGTTGAGCCCTACGAGCTGAACCAGATACACCCCGCCGAGAAGCGCGAGGTGGGCAACCGCCTGGCCTATATGGCCCTGAACCGCACCTACGGCAAGAAGAGCATTCACTGCGACTCGCCCGAGTTCGACCACATAGAGGTGCAGGGGGCCGAGATCGAGGTGTTCTTCAAGTATGCCGAGCAGGGCCTGTCGCCCTGGCAAGACATCACCGGCTTCGAGGTGGCCGGGGCTGACGGCCAGTTCCAGCCCGCCGTGGCCCGGCTGAACGAGAGCCACAAGACGGTGATGGTATCGTCGCCTCAGGTGTCGGCCCCCACTGCCGTGCGCTACTGCTTCAAGTCCTTTCAGCCGGGCAACCTGAAGAGCGTGCGCGGCCTGCCGGTGGTGCCTTTCCGTAGTGATGCCGACTTCGAGACGGCTGCGCAGGCCGTGCTCAATATGACGCCGGGCTGGAACCTGGGCAACTCGCTCGACTGCCACGGTGCCTGGGTGCCCCAGCGCACCGCCGGGGCGCCTGCCGACTACGAGAAGGCCTGGGGGCAGCCCGTGGCCGATGCCCACCTGATGGCGGCCATGAAGCAGAAGGGCTTCCGGGGCATACGGGTGCCCGTGACCTGGTATCAGCACATGGATGCCACGGGCCGTGTTGACGAGGCCTGGATGGACCGCGTGCAGCAGGTGGTTGACTATGTGATCAGCGCGGGCATGTACTGCATACTGAACGTGCACCACGACACCGGGGCCCACGACGCATCGTGGCTGCGGGCCGACAGCAGCAGCTACACGCTGAACCACCAGCGCTACGAAAACCTGTGGCGGCAGATAGCCGAGCGCTTCGCCGACTACGACGAGCGCCTGCTCTTCGAGGGCTACAACGAGATGCTCGACAACAACAAGCGGTGGAGCGAGCCCAAGTCTATTGGCGACCTGCAGTACGTGAACAGCTTCGCCCAGAGCTTCGTCAGCGCCGTGCGGGCCACGGGCGGCAAGAACCTCAGCCGCAATCTGGTGGTCAACACCTACGCCGGGGCCCACGGCAAGAACGTGCTCTCAGGGCTGGCGTTGCCCACCGACCCCTGCGGCAACCAGAGCCACCTGGCCGTCGAGGTGCACAGCTACGACCCCTGGGACTGGGTGAACCGCTACCACATGCAGTGGACCGATGCCTGCCGCCGCGACATCGAGAATATGTTTGCCGACCTCTCCACCCACATCATCAGCAAGGGCTACCCCGTCATCATTGGCGAGTATGGCACCAATGGCGAACACGAGAAGACCATCAACAAGAACTGCACGCCCGCCCAGAAGGCCGAGGCCGGCCGCCAGGCTGCCGACATGAACCGCCTGTGCCGCCGCTACCAGGCAGCCTCGTTCTACTGGATGGGGCTCGTAGACCGCGCCGACCGCTCGCACGACACCTTCAGCTGGACTATGGAGCAGGTGGCCGACTCCATCGTAAGCGTCTACCGCTAACATACACACACAAGAAACGACCCTTCTTTTCAAAAGAATAACGTCAAAAAAACATAAATACTACTCACCCTATGAAGAAAACTACTCTCCTGGCCACAACCCTTCTGGCCATGACCACTACCGCGGCCCTTGCACAGACCGCCCCCTTCGAGACCGCCGCCCAGGCCGTGGCGAACATGGGGCTGGGCTGGAACCTGGGCAACACCCTCGACGCCAACAGCCAGCAGGTGGCCGACATCAACAACCCCGCCTACTGGGGCCAGCAAGACCTCACCTCGGAAAACTGCTGGGGGCAGTACACCACCCGCCCCGAGCTCCTGGCCATGATGAAGGATGCCGGCTTCGGGGCCATACGCGTGCCCGTGACCTGGTATAACCACATGGACAAGGACGGCAACGTGGATGCCGCCTGGATGAAGCGCGTGCATCAGGTGGTGGACTACGTCGTGGGCCAGGGCCTGTACTGCCTGCTCAACGTGCACCACGACACCGGGGCCGACAGCTACGACGACCAGGGCCGTCTGACCGGCTACCACTGGCTGAAGGCCGACGAGCAGAACTATGCTCAGAACCGCTCGCGCTACGAGCACCTCTGGACGCAGATCGCCACCGAGTTTCGCGACTACGACCAGCACTTGCTGTTCGAGAGCTACAACGAGATGCTCGATGCCTACAGCTCCTGGTGCTACGCCTCCATGTCGGCACCCGGCGGCTACAGCGCCCAGGCCGCCACTACGGCCTACAACGGCCTGAACAGCTACGCCCAGAGCTTCGTGAGCACCGTGCGCGCCACCGGCGGCAACAACGCCACGCGCAATCTCGTGGTCAACACCTACGGCGCCTGCGACGGCCGCGGCAGCTGGAGCACTCACCTGCAGGAGCCCATCACCCGCATGCAGGTGCCTGCCGACCCTGCGGCCCCCGGCCACATCATCATCCAGCTGCACTGCTACCCCGGGCTGAAGGCAGGCAACCTGAGCAGCGTGAAGGCCGAGGTGCAGTCGATGATGGCCTACCTGAAGAACACCTCGCAGCAGAAGGGCGTGCCCTTCATCATAGGCGAGTGGGGCACCATCGACTGGGACAGCGACGTGAACTATGCCGACAACCGCCAGAACTTCCTCAGCTTCTGCCAGTACTTCGTAGAGCAGGCCAAGGCCTGCGGCATCGGCACCTTCTACTGGATGGGCATCAGCGACGGCGCCTCGCGCCTCTTCCCCGCCTTCAGCCAGGCCGACCTGGCCAAGACCCTGCTGCAGGCCTACCACGGCACCAGCTACCAGCCCGTGCTGCCCGTGAGGAGCGACTACACCAACACCTGCATCACGGCCACGGTCAACTACACCAACCAGTGGGGCGAGTTCAACCTCTTCACTGGCCAGACCTCCGCTTCCGACTATAGCGGCATAGCGCTCGAGCTGGCCAGCGCCCCCGCCGCCGGGCTCCTGCAGTACAAGGTCTATGCCACCGCCGAGAAGTACCAGCCCATCACCACCGCCCAGAGCACCCTCAGCTTCACCGCCGCCATGGGCACCATCAGCCGCATCACCCTGCAGTGCCTGAAGAGCAGCGGTACCGTCACGGTGAAGAACGTATGGCTCCTGAAGAAGGACGGTACCCGCGTGCCCAGCGACCCCAGCGTGTTCTGGGGCTGCACCATGAGCGACGTAGTCCTGTCGGGCCTCGTGCCTGTTGTCAGCGATGCCACTCCACAGGCCGATCGCCGCATGTACAACCTTCAGGGCCAGCGCATAAGCCAGCCCGTCAAGGGTCTCTACATTATGGGTGGCAGGAAGTATTTGGTCAAATAGAAAAATTGCCCCTGCCGACTGGCGCAGATTGGGACGTTTTGCAATTAGGCCTGAATTGCAGCCTAATGGAGGCTGAATAACAAGACAATGCAGTGCTGGTTGTCACACAACCAACGCTGCATTGTCTTGTAATATAGGCTGAATTGAAATTCTCCCTTTTCCAAATCCCCCTTCCAAATGTTATGATACCATAAATTATTGGGCGAAGCGGGCGCGTTTTGCACAATTATTGCTAACTTTGCACCAAGGATTGTTTGCCCAGCCAGATAAAGACGCAGGCGAATGGGCAAGAACCGCAATTGAAAGAAAACTCGAGAGATTATGGCTACACGAAGAAAATATCCCGCAGGCATACAGAGCTTTGAGCGCATACGCCGGGATGGCTACGTATATGTGGACAAGACGCGGGTCATCTACAAGATGATAACCGAGGGCGTGCCCTATTTCCTCAG
>JAFVEE010000088.1 GCA_017478085.1 Prevotella sp.
ACGGCTGGGTCATCGTCGACGGCAAGGAGTATGCCCTCGCACCGAAGGAGGCACTCTACATCGGGCGCGGCCACATCGCTAAGGACAAGGATGTAAACAAGGTGGTGGAGTTCCGCTCGAAGGACGCCGCGAAACCCGCTAAGTTCTACCTCAACTCGGCCACGGCCCACCAGCACTACAAGACGCAGTGGATCACGCTCGACGGCCGCAAGGGCTCGCTGAAGGCCGCCGTCTGGGGCCCCGTGGGCTCGCTTGAGGAGTGCAACAACCGCACGGTGTATAAGCTCATCGTGAACGACGTGCTCGAGGAGGGCCCCTGCCAGCTGCAGCTCGGCCTGACGCAGCTGAACCCCGGCGCCGCCTGGAACACCATGCCGCCCCACACCCACGGCCGCCGCATCGAGGCCTACTACTACTTCAACCTGCCCGAAGGCCAGACCATCGCCCACATCATGGGCGAGCCGCAGGAGAGCCGCGTGGTGTGGCTGCACAACGAGCAGGCCATCATGAGCCCCGAGTGGTCGATGCACGCCGCTGCCGGCACCTACTACTATACCTTCATCTGGGGTATGGCCGGCGAGAACCTCTATTACAACGACAAGGACAATATTCCCGTGATTGACATCAAATAATCTATAAACAATGACACCAATTTCAACTACTAAGATGAGCAACTTCCGTTGGGTCATCTGTGCGTTGCTCTTTTTGGCAACCACCGTCAACTACATGGACCGTCAGGTCTTGTCATTAACCTGGAAGGACTTTATTGCTCCCGAGTTCCACTGGACTGATGCCGACTACGGCACAATCACGGGTCTCTTCTCTCTGTTCTATGCTATTGCCAACCTGTTTGCAGGTAAGTTCATCGATTGGATGGGCACCAAGAAGGGCTATCTCATTGCTATCTTTGTGTGGTCTACAGGTGCTGTGCTGCACGCCGGTTGCGGCTGGGCAGCCATGCAGATTGAGGGTTATAGCTCAGTAGCTGAGCTTGGACAGCTCACTGGCGATGCTGCTGTGGCCATTGCAACTATTTCCGTCTATCTGTTCCTGTCCTGTCGTTTGATTCTTGCCGTTGGTGAGGCTGGCAACTTCCCTGCAGCCATCAAGGCTACGGCCGAGTATTTCCCCAAGAAAGACCGTGCTTTCAGCACCTCTATCTTTAATAGTGGTGCATCGGTAGGTGCGCTGGCAGCTCCCGCCACCATTCCCCTGCTGGCCCGTGCATGGGGCTGGGAGATGGCTTTCATCATCATCGGTGTGCTGGGCTACGTGTGGATGGGCCTGTGGATGTGGCTCTATGAGAAGCCTCGTCAGAACAAGCGCGTGAATCAGGCTGAGCTGAACTACATTGAGCAGGACAACGACCTGGCCGATGTGCAGGATCGTGATGCCGTGAAGGAAGAGAAGGCCATCCCGTTCTTCAAGTGCTTTACCTACAAGCAGACGTGGGCTTTCCTCGTGGGCAAGTTTATGACCGACGGCGTGTGGTGGTTCTTCCTGTTCTGGGCTCCTGCTTATTTCAGCGATCAGTATGGTTATACCAGTGACTCAACGATGGGTATTCTGCTCATCTTCACCCTTTACTTCATTGTGACAGTACTCTCCATCGGTGGTGGCTATCTGCCAAAATACTTTGTGGAGAATCGTGGCATGAATCCTTATCTGGGTAGTATGCGTGCCATGCTCATCTTTGCCTGCTTCCCCGTTCTGGGTCTGTTGGCACAGCCCCTTGGTGCCTATAGCGCATGGTGGCCCGCCATTCTGATTGGTCTGCTCGGTGCCGGACACCAGGCTTGGAGTGCCAATCTGTTCTCTACCATCGGTGATATGTTCCCCAAGAGCACCATCGGCACCATCGTCGGTCTGGGCACTATGACGGGTGGCTTAGGCTCCATGGCCATCAACATGGGTTCGGGCCAGTTCTTCACCTGGGCTGCCGAGCAGGGCGCTGCCTTCTCGTTCTTCGGCTTCGAGGGCAAGCCCGCTGCCTATATGGTGGTGTTCTGCATCTGCGCCGTGGCCTACCTCATTGGCTGGTGCATCATGAAGGCACTTGTACCAAAGTACAAGCCCATCATCGTGGAGTAATCACTTAGTACAGAATAGTAACGGAACACGAAGACACGAAGACACAAAGAGCTGCGCACTGAGTAGCAATCTTTGTGTCTTCGTGTCTTCGTGTTCCGTTAAATATATCCGTTAAATATTAGTAGTCTTCGAGTGCCTTTTTCAGCCGTTCTTTTTCTCGTTCCTTGCGGCTGGTGCGCCACTTCTTGGGGATGATGTATTTCAGCAGGCCGAAAAGGTTGCCGTTGGGATTGGCCCCGATGAGCTGCGCATCGGTCTTGTTGAGGCCCAGCCTGCTGTTCAGGTCGGCCAACGGGTCTTCGCCAGTGGTGGCACCGAAGACCGTCACCTCGTCTAACTGTTGATAGTTGGGGTAGAGGGCCACCTTGTCTTCCAGATCGCTCACGTTGACGATGTAGCTCACGTAGTTGATGTGAGAGAACACCAGCGTCTTGCAGTCCTTGGGCAGGGAGAAGCGGCCCAGGGAGTCAGTCACGACGGTGAAGTCCTTGCCCGTGATGCTCACGTTGGCGATGGGACGCCCCGTGTCGCCATCGACTACCACCCGCTTCTTCTGTGCCGAAGCCGTCAGACAGCCTGCCAGCGCGATGGCTAAGAGTGCTATATGTTTGCTTTTCATGTTGCAAAAGTAGCCTTTTATGCAGGGCTGCCCAAACTTTTTATACCACTTTAGCCAACGTTAGCAACCTTTTTCTTAAAAGTGTTTTTGAAAAGTGAAGGGATTGAAACGAGCCCCGAAGGGTTAAACTTTGTAAACAATCGAATGTTTAATAGTACTTTGTATTGCAAGGTACTAATATTTTACCTATCTTTGCACCGTCAAACCAACAATTAGCGATATGGCAATGAATATTGAGAATGCAAAATCACAGATGCGCAAGGGCATGTTGGAGTACTGCGTGCTGCTGTTGCTGAAGCACCGGCCCTCGTATGCCAGCGACATCATTCAGCAGCTGAAGGATGCCGAGCTGCTGGTGGTGGAGGGTACGCTCTACCCCCTGCTGACCCGACTGAAGAACGACGGCCTGCTGACCTACCAGTGGCAGGAGTCTACCCAGGGCCCGCCCCGTAAGTACTACGCACTGAGCCACGAAGGCGAGCAGTTCCTCGAAGGGCTCGACACCGCCTGGACCGAGCTGTCGAACACCATTAATTACTTAAAAAACACCCGTAAAGAATTTCACCTTTAACCGTTATGAAAAAGAACTTCACCATTAACCTGTGTGGCCGCCTCTATCAGATCGACGAGGATGCCTACGACATGCTGCAGCACTATATGGCTTCGCTGCACTCGTATTTTGGACCTCAGCCCGGGGGCGACGAGATAGCCAACGATATTGAGGAGCGTATTGCCGAGCTGTTCGACGAACTGAAACAGCAGGGCACGGTGGCCATCACCATCGACCACGTGAAGGACATCATCACCCGTATAGGCCGCCCCGAGCAGTTGGCCGGCGACGATGCCGAGCGTGCCGATGACGCTGGCTATACGAACGCTTCAGCCTCCTCCTCCGCTTCTTACGCCAAGCAGGGGCAGGCACCCAAGAAGCTCTACCGCAACCCCAACGACAAGATGGTGGCCGGTGTGCTCTCGGGTCTGGCTGCCTATACCGACACCGACGTCACCTTCTGGCGTCTGGGCACGGTGCTCTTCACCTTCTTTTATGGCACGGGCCTGTTGCTCTACATCGTGCTGGCCATCGTGCTGCCCCAGGCCAATACCCCCGAGGAACAGCTGCGCATGAAAGGGAAAGAGGTAAACCCTCAGAACCTGGCCGATGTCGTGGTCGATGACCAGCAGAAGCAGCCGTTGCAGACATCGGGCCTGCGCGAAGTGTTCTCCATCATCCTGAAGGTCATCATCGGCTTCTTCGTGGCCCTGGCCGTGGTCATTGGCGGCGCCCTGGCCATTGCCTTCCTTGGCGTGCTGATGACCACCGTGTTTGCCCTGCTGATGCCTGCCTCGCACGCCGTGACCATGCCCTTCACCCTGGGCGGCATGGGGCTGGCCGACGTCTGGGCAGATCACCCCGCCATGCTGATAGGCTTCGTGGTGGCTTTGCTCACGGTGCTCTTTATTCCCGTCTATGCCATCGTACACATGGTGCTGTCGCTGCTCAAGAAGATCAAGCCGATGGGCGTGGCCCAGCGCATCGTGCTCATCGTGATCTGGATCATAGCCCTGTGCTGTCTCGTCCCGCTGGGTGGCAGTATCGGCGTGATGCACGACGAGTATGAGCGTGAGCACCGTGCCGAACGCCAGAACTGGATGAGCGACTTCGACCGTGACTATATGAAGCGAAATGGGTGGAAACTGCTGAAGCACGAGAACTGCCACGGCAGCTATTCCAGCAGTGGCGAGTACTTCCTGGGCAACGACAAGGCCTATCTAGATGCCTACGACAACAACTGCATGGCCGTCTACCAGGTAGAGACCCAGCTGCTGCCAGCCGATTCGGGCTACTTCCGCATCAGCTGCAATGCCCGTGCCCAGGGCGAGGGCGTCTACATCTACGCTACGACTCCCTCGGCAGGCAACCGTCCGCTGGCCAAGACCATGGTGCCCGTCTATGGCAATACGGGCGGCAAGCTATGGGAGGAGGCCCGCGAGCAGCTGAACGACTCGGCGCTGGCACAGAGGGCCCGACTGATTCGCGAAGCCAACGATGGCCGGGGCTTTGGCTGGAGCCCCGTCGAGGTGTACGTGCGGCTGGAGCATGCCGACACGCTGTGCTACGGCGTTTCGACCGATCCCGCCTTCACGGGCGAGCCCTATAGCTCGGAGTGGTTCTCGGCCTGCGACTTCAAGGTAGAGAAGGTAGAGGAGAAGTAGCCTTTCAGGGCAACGGCCATTCGGCAGTTTGCAGGAAGGGGGCAGCGGCACGCAGGGTGAGCTGTCCCTCTTTTTGTGGCTCTATGTAGGCCACCAGGCGGCCGTTGTGCACGCGGAGCGTGTTCCTGCGCTGTCGACCGGCCACGGTGTTGTCGGAGATGTTGCCGTTCTCCATACCCAGCAGACGTGCTCCGCGCACCGTCAGCGTCACCTCGTGGTCGGCCTGGCGCACCACGTTGCCATCCTCGTCGACCACCTCAACAAAGACGTGGGCCACCGAGTCGGTGGATAGTCGCAGGGCGTAAGGAGCCTTGGTGGTCTTGATCTCGTAGGAGGCACCGTTGGCGGCTTCGCAGCGCAGCGTGCCCGGGGCATAGTCTACGTCCCAGTACAGAATATCGGTGTTGGCATCGCGCTTTGGCTCCCCGCCGATGGGCTGCCCGTTCAGCAGCAGCCGTGCCGAAGGGGCGTTGGTGTAGCACACCACGCGCACCGTCTGGCCCTCAGTGAAGTTCCAGCTATCGGGAGCATAGGGGTGGGGGGCTGAGAGGTTATAGGGCCTATGGGTCTCATGGGGCTCATATGGCCTATTGGTCCTATTAGCCCTATTGGTCCTATTTGGGCCATAGGCCCCAATATAGCAGGTGGGGAGCTCGCTCCACAGGGCCGCCCTGTACCAGCCTAAGGGCTTGCGCTGGCCAGCCAGGTCGAGCAGGCCTGCCGACGAGCCGCGGGCCGGCCACACGCCGCTCTCGCCCAGATAGTCGATGCCCGTCCACAGGAACTGGCCGAAGATGTGCTGATGATCGCGCACCGCCTTCCACGCAGGCAGGTCGTGGCGGTTCTCCGAGCCATAGATCACGCGCCCGGGATAGCGCTGGTGGTCGCTGTCGTAGCGGCTCTCCGTGTAGTTATAGCCCACCACGTCGATGGCCGAGGGGTAGGCCGTCTCGTTCGACATCACCACGCCGGCCAGTGCACCGGTGGTGGGGCGGCTGGGGTCGATGTCCTTCACGATCTTGGCCAGCCGCTGGGCTATGCGGCCTATGCGCTCCGCATGGGGCTGTTCGGGCTTGTAGCCACCATACATAGGCTGGGTGAAGCCCGTGCCGTCGCCATCGAGCACAGGGTGCGAGTAGGGGTCGTTGGGATAGTCTACCTCGTTGCCAATGGACCACATAAAGATGCTGGGGTGGCAGCGGTCGCGGCGCACCATGTCGGCCACGTCGCGGTCTATCCATTCCTCGAAATAGGTGTAGGTGCCCTCGAAGCCTGGACGGCCTTGGTTCCAGCCCTTCATCCACTTGCGCTTGGGAAACTCCCACTCGTCGCTGGCCTCGTCCATGACGAGCATGCCCAGCTCGTCGCACAGGTCGTAGAGCTCCGGGGCGTGCGGGTTATGGCTCATGCGTATGGCGTTCACGCCGATGCGCTTCAGCTCCAGCAGGCGGCGGTGCCACACCTCCTTGGGCACGGCGGTGCCCAGCACGCCCGCATCGTCGTGCAGGCAGACGCCCTTCACCTTCATCCACTGGCCGTTCAGGGCGAAGCCTTTGTCGGGCGAGAAGTCGAGCGTGCGCAGTCCGGCGCGTACTACCGATTGGTCGCCATTTGACAGCCGGGTCGTGAGCGTGTAGAGATAGGGGCGCTCGAGCATCCAGCGTTGCGGGTTGGTCACGGTGAGCTTCACCGTTTTCTTCTCCTGCGTTCCCATCTTGGTGCTGGCCGTTGCCACCGTTCTTCCCTCGGCATCGGTCAGCGTGACGGTAGCCGTAAGCGCGAGTGCTGACTTCGTGGTGCGCTCGTCGGCTGTTTCCACATCGACCTCGACCACGGCTTTCCGCTTGTCGATGCTCTTCAGCCGGTAGGCCGTTCCCCAGAGGGCCAGATGCACCTCGGGGGCGGTGATGAGCCACACATTGCGGTTGATGCCCGAACCGGTGTACCAGCGCGAGTCGGCTTCCTGCGAGTGGTCTACCCGCACGGCCAGCACGTTCTGGCCCTCCTTATTATAATAAGGTGTCAGGTCGTAGAGGAACGAGGCAAAGCCGCTGGGGCGCTTGCCTAAGAGATGACCATTCAGATAGACCTCGGAATGGTTGTAGACTCCCTCGAAGTAGATGAAGGTGAGAGACCCAACGGACCCACCCCCGGCCCCTCCCTCAGAGGGAGGGGAGTAGAGGGTCTTTCGATACCACCCAATGCCTCCTGGCAGATAGCCTTGGCACGAGCCCTTGTCGGGCGACATGGGCTGTTCCACGCCCCAGTCGTGGGGCAGGGCGACGGTGCGCCAGCGCGAATCGTCGTAGTCAGTGCTCTGCATCTCGGGGCTTTCAAACACGTTCCAGGCCGTGTCGACCCGCAGGAATCGCCAGCCGTCGTTCAGTTTCTCGGCCTTGCCAAAGGACACCTGGGCCTGCAAGGCTTGCACGGAAAAGAGGGCAAAAAGTGATAGTAGTAGTTCTCTCATGTTGTTTTAGTGTTGGTAGTGAAAAATAATGGAGCGCTCCGTTGGGTTGCAACGAAGGCTCCGTTAGGATGCAATGGAGCCTCCATTGCGCCGTAACGGAGCCTTCGTTGTTAGTCAATGAAGCCTTGGTTGCGAAGCGTCTGAAGAAGGGTGGCCGACATGGCCTCGTTGTCCTTCTTCGTGTAGCGTATGTCGGTGAAGATCTGGGCGAGCGTCTCTTTGTGGTTGATCTCCACAAAGTGGCGGTTCTCGTCAAGCTGTTCCTTCGGGGTGTAGTAGGTGTCGATGTCCTGCGGAGTGTAGTCCTTGTAGGTCTCTTCGTGGACGAAGCTCTGCAAGGGCAGGCGGTCGCTCAGGGCGGGCTCCTCGGCGGGCCAGCCCACGGTGAGCGTGGCCACGGGCATGACCAGTTGCGGCAGCTGCAGCGTGTCGATGATCATCTGGGGCATATAGACGGTGGTGCCCAGGTAGCAGTAGCCCAGCCCCTCCTCGTCCATCAGGTTGCAGAGCGTCTGCGTGTAGAGCAGGGCATCGATGGCGGCGTTCTGGAACGACAGGAAGTTGCCGTAGCCCGGCTGGGCCTTGCGGCAGCGGGCCCACTGGCTGGTGCGGTTGAAGTCGGCGCAGATGGTGAGCACCACCGGGGCCTGGGTGACCATAGGCTGGTTGAAGTGGGCGGGTGCCAGCCGCTCCTTCATGGCCTGTGAGCGGGTCACCACGACGCTGTACAGTTGCAGGTTGCCCATAGTCTGCGTGCGGGCAGCCTCGTTCATCAGTCGGTTCAGCAGCTGGGCCGATACCTCTTTGTCGGCATACTTGCGTATGGTGCGACGGTTGAGCAGGTTCTTCATTTGATGATGATTTTCTTTCCGTTCTTGATATAGATGCCTTTCTTCAGTGGCTCGCGGCCCATCAGCCGGCCCTGCAGGTCGAATACCTGCCCCGCGTGTTGCGGTTCAGCCGCGACATACCGTACTGCGGAGGGCACGACACCGGGGCGGGTGACCGTGACCTCGTCGAGGAACAGCCGCTTCTGGGGGAGGAAGGTAATCTGGACAGGGCCGTAGGCCTGGATGTTGGCGGTGAACGTGCCCCACTCCTCGCTGGGCAGCTCGATCATGGCAGGGCTGATGGTGCCGTCGCTCACAGAGAGGTCGAGCGTGCTGCCGTCAGTGCCCCACTGGGCAGCCTTGAAGCTGAGCACGGCCTCGCCGTTGATGTTGATCTCGGGCGTGACGGCCATGCCCGGTATCTTGCTGGTGCCGAAGCGGGCACACTGGTTGGCGCCATACGACCGTTCGGCCGTCCAGCCCTCGTTGTCGGTCTTCAGCACGGAGTTGGCCACCTGTCCGCTCCACAGCTCGTCGTTGCCGCCGGTGCCCATGCACTGGTCGAACGACTCGTAGAACAGAATGTCCTCCTGCGTCTGCGTGGTGTCGGGGGCGGCCTCGGGGGCGGGCGCGCGGTAGCTGAAGCTCATGATGCCGTTGCTGTTCTGCCTGATGTTGAGAATGGAGCCCAGCATGGCCTTCGAGCCCCGGCTGTTGGCATTGAAGAGCGTGGCCGCCGGGCGCGAGGTGGCGGTGAGGCTGTCGAGCTGCTGATAGGGGTAGAGGTCGGTGCTGGCAGAATAGGAAGACTCGGTGTTGTCGGCATGGAAGAGCGTCATGCGCTGGTGGTCATTGCTGCACGACATCTCGTAGAGCATGGCCTGATAGTTGGAAATGATGGTGTTGGGAATGTTGTTCTCCCAGATTTCCTTGTCGAAGTCCACGTGCGTGATCATCAGTCCCTTAGCGGGGTAGCTGGTGTCCCATCCCGACTTCTGGCGGTTCTCTATCATATAGTACTCGTCGGGGTGGGCATCGTTGTAGATGATGTAGGTGTCGCCATTGTCGCTCATGGGGCGCAGGTAGTCTACCTCGACGTCCTTGTCGCCCAGCACGATGGGCTCCTGCCATCCGCACATCATCTTCTCGTGGGCCGTATAGCCGCAGGGAATGAAGCCGTTGCCGTTGTAGCTGCCGGCGCACATAAGGTCGAAACTGCCCATGCCGAAGTGGTTGCCTATGATGTCGTAGAAGTCGGGGAAGCCCAGGCAGTGGGAGAACTCGTGGCAGAAGACGCCAATGCCCTCGATCCTGCTGTAGGAGTCGATCTCGTTGCTGCAGGCGTAGGTGTTGATCTTCACATTGTCGAGCGTAAGCTCTCTGCCGGCCTCGTCGAGCGTCCACATGTGCGGCCAGATGGTGTTGGCGGAGCCGCCGTCGGCCTCGCCCTTGCCGGCATAGAGCACGAACACCTGGTCGGCCTCGCCGTCTTCGTCCCAGTCGTAGGTGCTGAAGTCCACGCTGTCGTTGGCCAGGTTGCAGGCCTCTATAATCATGTCGTCGGCGTGCATGTCGTCGCCATTGCTGTTGTTGGAGCCATAGTAGCTCTGGGTTCTGCTGAGCTTGTAGGGGCCCACCACGTCGAACTCCAGTTCGAACAGCCCGCCGCTCTGCGCCTTGAAGTAGTCGGCCACCGACCCCCTGAAGTTGCCCTCGCGCAGGTTCTCCTCGTTCATCACGCGCTGGTACAGCTCGGGCGTGTTGCTGGACTTGAAGGCCAGGTTCGAGAACTCCACCAGAATGACCAGGCCCTTCTTCCGGCCCATATAGTGGGTGCGCTGGCCTATATCCACCTTGCGGCGGGCCATCATGCGTGCCGCAGCCGGGTTGTTGCCCCGCTTGTTGCTTAGGGAGCGGGCGCGCAGTTGCTGCTCGTCGATGCGGACGAACGTGCTGTCGTCCTGCTCTACGTAGCAGCTGCCGTCGTCGGCCATCCAGAAATGCACGTGTTCGTCGCCCCGCAGCTGGGCCTGCACCTCGCTGCCATCGGCCAGTAGCAGGGTGCGCCAGAGGCCGGGCTTGGCAGGAACTGCCATTGCCGTAAGGGTTACAATGGAAAGAAATATGAGTAAAAAGAGCTTTTTCATCATAAAAATACAATTTGAGGGTGCAAAGGTACGAATATTTTTTCATAATTCATTTGGAAATTCACATAAATTACGCTAACTTTGCAGCCAAAGAAAAAAGCAGTGTAGAAAAATGGAGTCACAAATTGTATATTCTTACGCCGACGTGCTGAAGATGGTGCTGACGGCACTGGGCGGGCGGCAGCAGCTGAAGGACGAACTGCTGAGGCTCGAGGAGCGGGAGAGCAACCCCGTGAGCGCCGAGCAGATGGACCGGCTGATGGGGCACATAGCCCAGTTGCTGCCCGAAGGCGAGCTGTCGATGGGCGCCGGGCCGCAGGTGACCGAGGTGCGCCCGCAGGAGCTGGAGTGCGACGTGGTGCGCTTCCAGAACAACAAGGAGAAGTGGGTGGCCCTGGTGGGTCTGCTCGACGGCCGGCCCTACGAGATCTTCACGGGTCTGCAAGACGACGACGAGGGCATCATGATACCCAAGTCGGTGAGCCGTGGCAAGATCGTGAAGCAGGTGAACGCCGACGGCACCAAGCGCTACGACTTCCAGTTCACCAACACCCGTGGCTACAAGATTACGGTAGAGGGCCTGTCGGAGCGCTTCAACCCCGAATACTGGAACTATGCCAAGCTGATTTCGGGCGTGCTGCGCTATCGCATGCCCATAGAGCACGTCATCAAACT
This sequence comes from Prevotella sp., assembly GCA_017478085.1. Lineage (GTDB taxonomy): Bacteria > Bacteroidota > Bacteroidia > Bacteroidales > Bacteroidaceae > Prevotella. The sequence continues at coordinate 11,047 of JAFVEE010000088.1, forward strand.
GGTGTCGTCGCTGCAGTTGCAGAGCGAGAGCATCAACACGTGGAAGAACGGTGTGGAGCGGGCGCTGAAGAAATACCTGCCTGCCGGGGTGGGCACCGACGATACAACGCTGGAGAATGACCATGACCCTGCAGTCGAGTAGCATCAGCATCAGGGCCATGCGCTTCTATGCCCGCCACGGCGTGCTGGAGCAGGAGCGCAGGGTAGGGGGATGGTTCGTGGTGTCCTTGCGCGTACATTATAATATAACGCGCGCAATGCAGACCGACGAGCTCGACGCCACCATCAGCTATGCCGACCTCTACGACCTGGTGAAGCGCGAGATGGCCGTCCCCTCGCAGCTGTTGGAGCACGTGGCGGGGCGCATAGGAGAGGCCGTGCTGAGCCGCTATCCGCAAGCCACGGCACTCGACCTCAGCATAGAGAAGGAGAACCCGCCCATGGGGGCCGACTGTGCGGGTGCTGGTGTGCAGGTACACTTAATAAATGATAAAACGACGGGCTAAGTAGCGATTTTCTCGCCAAATATGCTTAACTTTGCAAATTATCCCGAAATAGGTATGCTGAAAAGAATCTTTGTCGTGTTGAGCCTGGTGTGGTGTGTGGTGGCGATGGCTGCCGCAAAGCAGTATGTGCTTGTCATCGATGCAGGCCATGGCGGCAAGGATGCCGGTGCCTGCTATGGCGGGGCGAAGGAGAAAGACATCAACCTGAGCGTGGCGCTGGCTTTCGGCCGGTGCGTAGAGCAGAACTGCAAGGATGTAAAGGTGATCTACACCCGCACGAAGGACGTGTTTGTGCCCCTGCACGAGCGGGCCGCGATAGCCAATCGCAACAAGGCCGACGTGTTCATCTCCATTCACACCAACTCTATGCCGGGCAAGCAGCCAAAGGCCGTGTCGGGCATCGAGACCTACACGATGGGTATGCGCCGCAGCGACGAGAAGCTGTCGGCGGCCCAGCGCGAGAATGAAGTGATCTCTTACGAGAGCGACTACAAGCAGCGCTATGCCGGCTACGATCCCAAGTCGCCGGAGAGTATGCTCATCTTCGAGGTGATCAACGAGCAGAACATGGCCGCCAGCGTAGAGCTGGCCACGCTGATACAGAAGAAGACGTGCGCACTGACCGGGCGCCGGAATGGCGGCGTGAGGCAGGACGTGTTTCTGGTGCTGCGCGAAACGTCGATGCCGGCGTGTCTTGTGGAGCTGGGCTACATCACCACGACTTCAGACCGCTCGTTCCTGACGGGCAAGAGCAATGTCAGCCTGCTGGGGCAGGGGCTCTATCAGGCCTTCGTAGCCTTCAAGAACAAGCAGCAGGGCAAGGCTGTGTCCACGCCCGCCAAGGTGGCTGCCGCGCCTGCGCAGGAGCCGGCCCCCGAGGTGAAGAAAAAGGAGGAGAAGCCCGACACCCTGCCTAAGGAGTCCAAGCCCGAATCGGCCCGGTCGACCACGCCTGTCGGCGACGCCCCTGTCTTCAAGGTGCAGGTGCTCACCGGCGACCGCAAGCTGTCGGCCAACAGCAGTCAGTTCAAGGGGCTGAAGGGGGTGGACAGCTACAAGGATGGCAATATGTGGAAGTACACCGTGGGCAACTCGACCAACTACAACGAGATCTACGCCCTGCTGAAGCAGGTGCGGCAGAAGTTCCCCGGTGCCTTCATCATCGCCTTCAAGGCTGGCGAGCGCATGGACGTGAACGAGGCCATACGCGAGTTTAAGAAGAACAAGAAATAAAAACGCTGATTGAATATGAAATTCTTTACCAACGAAGTGAAAATTGCCCTGGTGGCTGTTGTTGGCATCGTGGTGCTGTTTTTCGGCATGAACTACCTGAAAGGGCTGTCGCTGTTCTCAAGCAACAGTAGCTACCTGGCCAAGTTCAGCGACGTGAGCGGAGTCTCGGTGTCGAGCCCCGTCTATGCCAATGGCATCAAGGTGGGAGTGGTCGAGGGCATCGACTACGACTATTCCAATCCAGACCATATTGTGGCCGTGCTGGGCATCGACCCGAAGATGAAGCTGCCCAGACAGACGCGGGTGGAAATCACGAGCGATATGCTGGGCAATGTGAAGCTGGAGCTGCGCTTGGGCCCCGATATGAGCGATGTGATGGCGGTGAACGACACCCTGGAGGGCGGTATGCAGCAGGGACTGATGAGCAAGGCGGGGGCTATGGTGCCCCAGATTGAGCAGATGCTGCCCAAGCTCGACTCGATCCTGGCCAGCGTGAACGCGCTGCTGGCCGACCCTGCACTGAGCCACTCGCTGCACAATATCGATGACATCACGGCCAATCTCACCACGACGACCAACGAGCTGCATCGCCTCTCGGCGTCGCTGAACCGGCAGATGCCGCAGATGCTGACCAAGGCCGACGGCGTGCTGGCCAACACCGAAAGCCTGACCAAGCAGCTGAGCGAGGTCGATGTGGCCTCGACCATGAGCAAGGTCGATGCTACGCTGGCCAATGTGCAGCAGATGACCAGCGCGCTTAACTCGAAAGAGGGCACTCTGGGCATGCTCATGCACGATGCCAGCCTCTACAACAACCTGAGCAATACGATGTACGATGCCGACCAGCTGCTCATTGACTTCAAGGCTCACCCCAAGCGCTATGTGCACTTCTCGGTATTTGGCAAGAAAGACAACTAATTTTAATTTTGTCTAAATAATAATCAGCCAGTTGCGTTCTTTTTCTAATGCGTAACTGGCTGAATTACAATAAAATCGGAATTTGCAATAGGAAACGCTCAATAAAAATCGTGAAACAATCTAAATGCCCATAAATTAGATGGTTACGAGGTTTGTAAACACGGTGTTCAAAATAGCATGATTTGCGAATCTCGAAAAAAATGCCGAACTTTGCACTCGATATTAGAACGCTTTTAACCGAAAAGCCAATACAATAAAGTATTACAATAACTGTTAACGCCAAATGCAACAAGGTCATAAGGCGCTTTGGGACAACTGCCTGCATCTCATCCGGCAGAACATCTCTGAGCAGACATTCAAAACGTGGTTCGAGCCCATTGTCTTCGAGAGCTTCGACGAAGCCCAGAAGATGGTGCTGGTGCAGGTGCCCAGCCAGTACTTTTATGAGTACCTGGAGCAGAACTTCGTGCACCTGATGGGCTGGGCGCTGACCGTTAGCTTCAAGGCAAACGTTATCCTGAAGTACCGGCTGCTCACCGATAAGGAGAACCGCAAGGTGCAGGAGTGGGAAGGCGACCGTCCGGCCGACATAGACGGGCCGCAGCCCAATGGGCGCGTCAACAAGTCGCCCACCGTGCTCGATGGGGTGGGGCGCGACCTGAACTCGCAGCTGGATCCCCGCAAGACGTTCGACAACTTTATTGAGGGCGATTCGAACAAGCTGCCTCGCACCATCGGGCTCTCCGTTGCCGAGCATCCGGGCAAGAGCACCTTCAATCCCTTCTTTATCTTTGGCCCTTCGGGCTGTGGCAAGACCCATCTCATCAATGCCATTGGCGTTGAGGCCAAGCGCCTCTATCCGCAGAAGCGAGTCATCTATGTGTCGGCCCGGCTGTTCCAGGTGCAGTTTACCGATGCTGTCCGGCAGAACACGGTCAATGACTTCATCAACTTCTACCAGAGCATTGACATGCTGATCGTCGACGATATTCAGGAATGGGTCTCGTCGCCCAAGACGCTCGATACGTTCTTCCATGTGTTCGACCATCTGTTCCGTCTGGGCAAGCAGATCGTGCTGGCCAGCGACCGCCCGCCCGTTGACCTGGCAGGCGTGAAGGACAGGCTGCTCACGCGCTTCTCGTGTGGCCTGATTGCCGAGTTGGAGAAGCCCAACGTGCAGCTTTGCATCGACATTCTGAACTCCAAGTGCCGTCGCGACGGTCTGAAGATTCCTGCCGATGTCATTCAGTTTATTGCCCACACGGCCAATGGCTCGGTGCGCGATCTGGAGGGTGTGCTCACCTCGCTGATGGCCTATAGCATTGTTTACAACTCTAATATAGATATGCGCCTGGCCGAGCGCGTCATCAAGCGGGCTGTGAAGGTCGACAACCATCCCCTTACCGTCGATGATATTCTGGAGAAGGTGTGCGAGCATTACAACGTCACCCAGCAGAGCGTGTTCAGCAAGAGCCGTAAGCGCGACCTGGTACAGGTGCGCCAGGTGTCGATGTATCTGGCACAGAAATACACCAAGATGCCTGCTTCGCGCATAGGACAGCTCATTGGCGGGCGCGACCATTCCACCGTGCTGCATAGCTGTGCTACCATCGAGAAGCGCATGAAGGTCGATAAGCTTTTCCTTGAGGAGCTGCGAAGCATAGAGAACTCGTTCAAATTGAAAGACTAATCGTTCATTTTGTCTTTTTTAACGGGAAACGTTTCCTTAACCCCATAAAGATTTGTAACTTTGCAGTTGATAAAGTCAACTGCCACTCAATGAACCTAAGGCCTTACATCTTCTGCCTGCTATCAGCTATCATCTTTTCGGTTCAGCCGCTTAGGGCTGATTCCGGCGAGAAGGATCCTGTGCTCCTTGAACTGCGCGACTCGATGGGGTCGGCCTTCAATGTGGGCGACAGTGCCCGCTTTTTTGAGGCTGTGAGGAATCTGGAGGATTATTATCTGAGCCGCAACGACCTGCACGGATACTACACCCAGCGATGCAACGAGATTGTGTTCCTGCTGAACCGGCAGGATGTCTTCGAGGCCTATCGCCTGTCTATCAAGCTATCACGGGAGTTGCGTGAGCGCAAGCTCGACAGCGAACTTTATATGGCCCTTAACATGCAAGGCCACATTTACCATTTTTGCGGCAACAAGGCCATGGCCCGCAAGTGCTTCAACGAGGTGCTGGAACGCATGGAGCGCGAGGGCTATATCGAGGGAATGCCGCCTATCTACATGAACCAGGTGCAGGTGGAGATAGACGAAAATCCCGACGAAGCCATGCGACTGCTCGACGAGGCCGCCCGCGTGGCCGAGACCACGAATGAGACTCACCGCCTGGTTGACATTGACACCTACCGTGCGCTCTGTGCCTTCAAGAAGGGCGATATGAAAGCTTTCTACGATGGTTACCAGAAATACAAGGCTCGCCAGGCAGAGGGCTACAGCTCGGTTCACGCCAAGATGCTCGAGATATACTATCTCCTGGCTCAGGGCGACGTGGCAGGAGCCCTTGCCCTGACCAATGATGACGATATAGAGCGCTACGACACCCAGACCTATATTTATGAAAAGGTGGGCGACTGGAAGAATGCCTACCTGTCGCTGAAACGCCAGATGCAGGCCAACGACTCCATCAACACCGTTATTCTGAGCAACAGCATGCTGGGCATACAGAACGAGTTGGAGCTCTACGAGGCCGAGCGCGAGGCCGCCCATCAGCGCATTGTGGCGCTGTTGGCAGTGGCAGCCTGCCTGTTGGTCATCATTGTAGCGCTGTTTGTCTATGCACACTCCCGTCGCCGGCACATCCGCGAACTGCGCGAGGCCCGCGACAGAGCCTTGGAGAGCGACCGCATGAAGACCGCCTTCATTCGCAACATCAGCCATGAAATCCGCACGCCGCTCAACATCATCAGCGGCTTTACCCAGGTTCTTTCCGACGATACGATGCTGGTGGAGGCCGACGAGCGCCGCCACATCACGGGCATGATGACCCACAACGCCAACCTGATTACCACGCTGGTCGACGAGCTGATAGACCTTTCTATTACCGATTCCTCGGCCCGGCCCGAGATGAGCGACGAGGTAGACTGCAACCAGCTGTGCCGCGAAGTGCTCACGGCCCACGAGGAAAACCGTCCCGAGGCGGTGCAGGTGCTGGTCGTTTCGCAGGTCGACGACAGCTACCGTCTGCTCACCAACCGCGCTATGTTGCGCAAGATCCTGAATGCGCTGGTCGACAATGCGCTGAAGAACACCGAGCAGGGACAGGTGCGCATCTGTGTGGAGCGGCAGCCCTCGGCAGTGGCCTTTGCCGTAGAGGATACGGGTTGTGGCATTCCCGCCGCCGATGCCAAGCGCATCTTCGAGCGGTTCGAGAAACTCAACGCCTTCAAGTCGGGTCTGGGACTGGGCCTGCCCTTAGCGCGGGTGCTGGCCGAACGGCTGGGAGGCACGCTGACGCTCGACACCACCTACACCGGCGGGGCTCGCTTCGTGGCGCAAATTCCGTTGCCATAGCATTAAACCTTTTGGCCGAAAGGGCATCAAAAAGGTAAAACGTTTTTTAAAGATTATGTCAAAGAAAGTATTCTTTCTGTTACTGACCCTCTTTTCTTCAGTATCAGTGATGCGGGCGGGCAGTCTCGATGCCATCCGCGAAGCCCTCGAGGCCTCTTCACTTTCCCAAGTTCAGGAGAAAGTCTATATTCACACCGACAATACTTGCTATTTCGTGGGCGACACCCTGTGGTACAAGGCCTACGTGGTGCGTGCCGACGACCTGCAGCCCACCGACATGAGCCGCATTCTCTATGTAGAGCTGCTCTCGCCCGACGGTCTGCTGGTAGAGCGGCAGAACATCATCGTGAGCGGAACGGGCCACACCTGCGGCCAGTTCGTGCTTCAGGACTCGCTCTATAGCGGCTACTACGAACTGCGTGCCTACACCCGCTGGCAGCTGAACTTCAACGTCTACCACCACCGCTACCGTACCGACGAGACGTGGTGGTTCTACAGCAAGCAGATGGCCGCTGACTACTTCCGCCAGTGGGATGGCCTCTACTCGCGCGTGCTGCCCATCTACAGCAAGCCCGAACAGGCAGGCGACTATGGCGTGCGTCGCATGTACCAGCGGCCTAAGACCCGTCTGCCCAAGCAGAAGAAGGACGACCTGCTCGTGGAGTTCTACCCCGAGGGTGGCCATCTGGTGCAGGGCATCGAGAACCGCGTTGCCTTCAGCGTTACCGACCAGCACGGCGAGGCCGTGAACATCAAGGGCACGGTAGAGGCCGATGGCATTGCCCCCGTGAGCATCAGCACCGAGCATATGGGTCGTGGCGCCTTTATGCTCACCCCGGGCAGCAAGCGTGCGAAGGCCCGCTTCAGCTGGCGTGGCAAGGAGTATAGCTTCAGCCTGCCCAAGCCCGATGCACAGGGCGTTGCCATGCGCATTGACGGCGGCAAGGCCACGTTTATGGCCACGGGTCTGCCCGCTGGTCGCGAGTATGCCGTGTCGGTGCTCTGCCGTGGTTCGCTGAAGCACTTCCAGCAAGTCAGCCTGGCATCGGGCAAGGCCGAGGTTCAGCTGCCCGTGGCCGAACTGCCCTCTGGCGTGTGCGACGTGACGCTCTTCGACGACGAGGGCCAGATCCTGGCCGATCGCCTGTTCTTCGTCAACAACCATGAGTACGACCAGGACCTCATCACCGCCCCCATCGTTGCCACCAAGACCTACGAGCCCTACGAGCAGATCTCGCTGCCCATACAGTGTCAGGGCGTCACCGAGCCTACCAATATCTCGGTGTCCATTCGCGACACGGGCACCGACGAGCCTTCCTACGACACCAACGACCTGCTCACCTCGATGCTGCTCAGCAGCGAGCTGCGCGGCTTCATAGCCTATCCCGACCACTACTTCGAGGCTGACGACGCTGCCCATCGCCGCCACCTGGACCTGCTCATGATGGTGCAGGGATGGCGCAAATACAAGTGGGAGGAGCTGGCCGACACCGCCCGCCAGATGCGTTATGAGCCCGAGACGGGGCTCACCGTCGAGGGCAATGTGTACAAGATGCTCAGCCTGACGCCCGTAGAGCCCGACGAGGTGGGCAACTGGCAGTATGGCGTGGGCATGGTGGGCCGCAAGTCCACTGCCGATACCGAGGCCACCGACCCCTTTGCCGAGGAGGCGGGCGAGTCCGACTTCATCGAGATGGGTGTCGACGATACCCCGGTAGAGACGGGCGAGATGGGCGACATAGAGCTTGGCGACCTGGCCGATGCCAATGCCTCCCTGGGCGTGAACCACGGCAACCTGAAGCGCGAGGTGCTCGTCGAGGCCGAGATCTCGGTGGGCAAGCAGGTGGTGGGCTCGGTGCAGAAGACCGACCACGGCCACTTCGTCTTCAGCGTGCCCCCGTTCTATGGCGATGCCTACCTGAACATGAAAGCCTATAAGGAGAAGGACAGCCTGAAGAAGAGCATGGCGTCGCGGGCCGATAAGTATATGCTCGACGAGAAAGCCTTCCCCGACTTCTACGTGAAGCGCGACGTGTTCTTCCCCATCTACACCCACGACTATACCTACTACGAGAAGCATCAGCCCGACATCGATGCCGAGATGCTCATCGACACGCTCTCGGAGCTGTCGATGGAGAACGACGTCTATCAGCTGGCCAACGTCAACGTGAAGGGCAAGCGTCGTGGCCGTCGCGCCATCGACTACAACAAGCCCGCCTTCGTGATGGATGCCTACGACCTCTACAACGACATTACCGACCGCGGCCTGTCGTTCGGCATGGTCGATATGCGCCAGTTTCCCGTGCAGGTGTGCAAGTACCTCTTCGGCAATATGGGTCGCTACCGCAGCTATAATGTGGCCGGGCGGCTCGAAGGGCACGTCTACTACCGCAACTTCTCGCCCCTCGCGGGCACCAGCGATGCTGAGGCGGCAGGCCTGTTCGTGGCCAACCGCACGCCGCAATATGTCTACAACCAGCTGAAGCTGAAACGATTGCAGAACATCCGTGTGTTTACCGACTACGAGCCGCGCACCGAAGACTCGACGATGGTCGAGGAGCGCTATGCCCCCGATGCCACTGTCGACTTGGAACTTATCCCCGACGATGCCGTGCAGCCCAGCTTCCGCGACCGTCACATCGTGTTCCACGGCTTCAGCTATCCCGAGACGTTCTATCAGCCCGACTACAGCGAGCAACGTCCGGCCGAGCCCACCGACTACCGCCGCACGCTCTACTGGAACCCCAATGCCGTGACCGACGAGAACGGCCTTTTCACCGCCACCTTCTATAACAACTCGAAGCAGACGCGCATCAAGATGACCGCTGCCGGGGTCACTGGCGACGGCAGGTTGTTGCGCAGTAAATAGCTGTTTTGCAACGGAGGCTCCGTTCATCTTCAATGGAGCCTCCATTCAGACGTAACGGAGGCTCCATTGCAAGCGAATGGAGCCTCCGTTGTCTTCTAATCAAGCGTTCGTTTCTGCTACCTCTCCATCAGGTGGGCATAGCGCATGCCTACGGCCACCTGCTGGGCGGTGGCCTCATCCTTCAGCTGGGTCAGCAGACTGTAGGCGAAGGGGAAGGCAGCGGCGGGACCCTCGCCCGTGGTCACGTTGCCGTCGACGGTGCACAGCTCGCCCGTGTAGGTGGCACCCTCCAGCGTCTGCTCGAAGCCAGGATAGCAGGTGGCACGCTTGCCGCGCAGCAGGCCCAGTCCGCCCAGCACCAGCGGCGCGGCGCAGATGGCGGCCACCCGGCGGCCGGCAGCGTTCTGCCGGAGCAGTGCCTGGCGCACGCCCTCGTGGTTGTTCAGGTTGCTGGCTCCCGGCATGCCGCCCGGCAGCATGAGCACGTCGGCATCGCTGAAGTCGCACTCGCTGAACAGCTTGTCGGCCTCTATGCGCACGCGGTGCGCCGTCTCCACCATCAGCGAGCCCTCAACGCAGCTCACCGTCACTACCTCTACACCACCGCGACGCATCACGTCGACGGGAATCAACGCCTCGATGTCCTCGAAGCCGTTGGCCAGAAAAACATATACTTTTGCCATAATCCTTAGTTTTGTTTACTTTAGAATGCAAAGATAGGGATTTTTTTTGACCTATCACATAAATATTCGTGAAAAAGAAAAAAAAGTGCACTTTGTTGAGGCTGAATTGCGGGAATTTTGTATCTTTGCACTTCCAAATTTATAACGTTATAAGAAATTTCAAGAAAGGAAGACGAAGTATGGCTGAAGCAAAGAAGATTAAGACAGCGCTGATTTCCGTGTTTCATAAGGATGGACTGGACCAACTGCTGAAGAAGCTGAACGAGGAGGGCGTGAAGTTCCTCTCGACCGGCGGCACACAGACTTTTATTGAGTCACTGGGCTACCCCTGCCAGAAGGTGGAAGACGTGACTACCTACCCCTCGATACTGGGCGGCCGCGTGAAGACGCTGCACCCCAAGGTGTTTGGCGGCATACTGGCCCGTCGCGACAATGAGGGCGACCGCGAGCAGATGGCTCAGTACGAGATACCCGAGATTGACCTGGTCATCGTAGACCTGTACCCCTTTGAGCAGACCGTGGCCAGTGGTGCCTCGGAGCAGGATATTATCGAAAAGATCGACATTGGTGGCATCTCGCTCATCCGCGCTGGTGCCAAGAACTTCAGCGATGTGGTCATCGTGCCCTCGAAAGCCGAGTACCCCGTGCTGCTTGACATCCTGAACGCCCAGGGTGCACAGACCACCCGCGAGCAGCGCCGCATGTTTGCCGAGCGCGCCTTTGGCGTGAGCTCGCACTACGACACCGCAATACACAGCTGGTTTGCAAAAAAATAGTAATGAGTAATTAGTAATGAGTAATTATGATTTGTTTTGCTGCTGTGCGCATTAGCTGTTAGATGGCAGGATACGTCATAAGTAATCATAATTGCTAATTACTCATTACTAATTCCTAATTAGAAGAAGAAAGTATGGGATTTTTTAGTTTCCGACAAGAGCTGGCCATGGACCTTGGCACAGCCAATACGATTATCATCTGCGACGACAAGATCGTGGTGGATGAGCCTTCGGTCGTGGCACTCGACCGTCGCACCGACAAGATGATTGCCGTGGGCCAGAAGGCAAAGATGATGTACGAGAAGACGCACGACAACATTCGCACCATACGCCCGCTGCGCGACGGCGTGATTGCCGACTTCTCGGCCTGCGAGCAGATGATGCGCGGACTCATCAAGATGGTTCACTCCGGGCGTCACCTCTTCTCGCCCTCGCTGCGCATGGTCATCGGTGTGCCCTCGGGTTCTACCGAGGTAGAGCTGCGCGCCGTGCGCGACTCGGCTGAACATGCCGACGGGCGCGACGTGTACCTGATCTTCGAGCCTATGGCTGCTGCCATCGGCATCGGCATCGATGTGGAGGCCCCCGAGGGCAACATGATTGTCGACATAGGCGGTGGCTCTACCGAGATTGCCGTCATTTCGCTGGGCGGCATCGTGAGCAATAACAGCATTCGCACCGCAGGCGACGACCTGACGGCCGATATTCAGGAGTATATGAGCCGTCAGCACAACGTGAAGGTGTCGGAGCGCATGGCCGAGCGCGTGAAGATTCATGTGGGCTCGGCACTGACCGACCTGGGCGACGAGGCTCCCGAGGACTACATTGTGCATGGCCCCAACCGCATCACGGCCCTGCCTATGGAGGTGCCCGTGTGCTATCAGGAGATAGCCCACTGCCTCGACAAGACGGTGGCCAAGATCGAGAACGCTGTGCTCTCGGCCTTGGAGAACACCCCGCCCGAGCTGTATGCCGACATCGTGAAGAACGGCATCTACCTGAGTGGCGGCGGCGCACTGCTGCGCGGCCTCGACAAGCGTCTGCAAGACAAGATCAACATTCCGTTCCACGTGCCTGAAGATCCCCTCCACTCGGTGGCCAAGGGTGCCGGCATCGCCTTGAAGAATGTAGACCGCTTCTCGTTCTTGATGCGTTAATGCAGAACCTCTGGGCTTTCCTCGTTCGTCATTTCCACTGGCTTCTGTTCCTCCTGCTGGAGGCAGTCAGCGTGTTCATGCTGTTCAGCTTCAACAGCTATCAGGGCAGCGTGTGGATTTCGTCGGCCAATTTCGTGGCGGGAAAGCTCTATGAATGGCAGTCGGGCGTGGAGCAGTACTTCTCGCTGACCGACGTGAACGAGCAGCTGACCCAGCGCAACCTGTTCCTGGAACGCCAGGTAGACAGGTTGCGGCAGCAATATGCCGACGTGACCGACGACACCACCGTGGTAGAGCGCACCGAGCTGGCCACGCTCGAGCAGTACGAGCTGATACCGGCCAAGGTGGTGTCGAACTCGGTGAACCGCCCCGACAACCTGATTACCATCGACCGTGGGCGTGCCGATGGCGTAGAGCCCGATATGGGCGTGGCCTGCGGCACGGGCCTGGTGGGCGTGGTCTATCTGGCCAGCGACCACTATGCCGTGGTGCTGCCCGTGCTCAACAACCGTTCGCGCATCAGCTGCAGCATTCGCGGCCGCGACTACTTCGGCTATCTGGCCTGGAGTGGGGGCGACCCCTCGCGGGCCTACGTCGAGGATATTCCCCGCCATGCCAAGTTCCGCAAGGGCGACTGGGTGGAGACCAGCGGCTACTCGTCGATCTTCCCCCACGGCGTGTCGGTGGGACAGATTGAGAAGATCTTCAACTCGCGCGACGGCCTGTCCTACAGGCTGCAGGTGCACCTCTCTACCGACTTTGCCTGCCTGCGCAACGTTTGCGTGATCAAGGACAAAGGCATGGCCGAGCGCATGCGCCTGAAGGAGGCTGCGCAGGACTCGCTCTCGCTCATGCCCGTGAAGTAATTTTCTTCAGAACCGTTTCTAATTTGCGACAAGATGGCCATCGATACCCTGACAAGAGCCCTTATCTTCCTGTTGCTGTGCCTGACGCAGGCGCTGGTGATGAACCGCATCCAGCTGTTCAACTGCGCCACGCCGCTGCTCTATGTCTACTTCGTCATCATGTTTCCCCGCAACTACCCCAAGTGGGCCACCCTGTTGTGGAGCTTCTTTATGGGCCTTACCATCGATATGTTTGCCAACACGCCGGGCGTGGCCTGTGCATCGCTCACCCTCCTGGGTGCCGTGCAGCCCTACCTGCTGGAGCTGTTCATTCCGCGCGATGCCGAAGAGAACATGGCCTCGGCAGCCAGAACGCTGGGGTGGGGCAAGTTCTTTACCTTCACCGCAATACTGGTGCTCATCTATTGCCTGGTGTTCTTCTCGCTCGAGGCGTTCAACTTCTTCAACTGGCTCCACTGGCTGGAGTGCATCGGAGGTAGCGCCGTGCTCACCATTGCGCTTGTCATGACCTTGGAAAGCATCAGGAAGTGAAGGACTACGGACTTGAGGGCAGACAGTTTGTGATAGGTGGTGTGGCCGTGTTCATCGTCGTGGTCTACATCATTCGCCTGTTCACCCTGCAGATTACGAGCGACGACTACAAGAAGAGTGCCGACTCGAACGCTTTCCTGAAGAAGGTCGAGTTCCCTTCGCGCGGCGTCATTCGCGACCGCAACGGCCAGCTGCTCGTCTACAACCAGCCGGCCTACGACATTATGGTGGTTATGAACGAGGCCAGCAACCGGCTCGACACGGCCGAGTTCTGCCAGACGCTGGGCATCACCCGCGAGGAGTTCGACCAGCGCATGAACACGATCAAGGACCGGTCGAAGAACCCCGGCTACTCGCGCTTCACCCAGCAAATCTTTATGAACCAGCTCAGCGACAAGGACTTCTCCGTGTTTCAGGAGAAGATGTACCGCTTCCCCGGCTTCTACGTGCAGCGCCGCACCATTCGCCAGTACCAGTACACCTACGCTGCCCACGTGCTGGGCGATATAGCCGAGGTGTCGCCTGCCGACATCGAGGCCGATGACTACTACCAGCCGGGCGACTATATTGGCAAGCTGGGCGTGGAGCGCAGCTACGAGCGGCAGCTGCGCGGCGAGAAGGGCGTGCAGATCCTGCTGCGCGATGCCCATGGCCGCATCAAGGGCAGCTATAAGAACGGCGAGCTGGACCGCCGCCCCGTGCCGGGAAAGAACCTGACGCTGGGCATCGACTACAAGCTGCAGGCCCTGGGCGAGCGGCTGATGGAGGGCAAGATTGGTGCCATCGTGGCCATCGAGCCGAAGACAGGCGAGGTGCTGGCTATGGTCTCGTCGCCCACCTACGACCCCCGTATGATGGTGGGCCGCAAGCGTGCCAAGAGCCATCAGGAGCTGAGCCGCGACTCCTGGAAGCCGCTCTACAACCGTAGTATTATGGGCCTTTATCCGCCGGGCTCCACGTTCAAGACCTCGCAGGGTCTCACCTTCCTTACCGAAGGCATCATCACCCCGCAGACGGCCTACCCCTGCTACCACGGCTTCGTGTTCAAGGGCCTGCGCGTGGGTTGTCACGGTCATGGCTCGCCCCTGCCGCTGGTGCCCGCGCTCAGCACGTCGTGCAATGGCTACTTCTGCTGGGGTCTCTACCACATGATCGGCAACAAGGCCAAGTATGGCTCGGTGCAGAACGCCATGAACACCTGGCGCGACTATATGGTATCGATGGGCTTCGGCTATAAGCTGGGCGTCGACCTGCCGGGCGAGAAGCGTGGCCTCATACCCAATGCCCAGTTCTACGACAAGGCCTACAAGGGCTCGTGGAACGGGCTTACCATCATATCCATCTCCATTGGCCAGGGCGAGGTGCTGCTCACCCCCCTGCAGATAGCCAATCTGGGGGCCACCATTGCCAACCGTGGCTACTACCTTACCCCCCACGTGGTGAAGAAGGTCGAAGGCGAGCCGCTCGACACCACCTTCACCCAGAAGCACTACACCATGGCCAGCCGCGAGGCCTATGAGTATGTGGTGAAGGGCATGCGCTCTTCGGCCCTTGGAGGCACCTGTAAGGCGCTGGCACACTACGACTTCGTGCCCTGCGGCAAGACGGGTACGGCCCAGAACAAGGGTCACGACCACTCGGTGTTCATGGGCTTTGCCCCGATGGACGAGCCGCAGATTGCCATTGCCGTCTATGTGGAGAATGGCGGCTGGGGTGCTACCTACGGCGTGCCCATTGGCGGCCTGATGATGGAGCAGTTTATTAACGGAAGCCTGTCGGAAGCCTCCGAGCGGAAGGCCACCGAGATTCAAAACAAGCGTATTTCGTATGGATCAGACGACAGATAGGAAAGGAAAGGGCGTGCTGCGCTCGCTCGACTGGTGGACCATCATCATCTACGTGGCCCTGCTCACGTTCGGATGGCTTAGCGTGTGCGGTGCCAGCTATACTTACGGCGATACCGACCTGTTCTCGCTGAGCACGCGTTCGGGCATGCAGATTGTGTGGATAGGCACCTCGCTGCTGCTGGGCCTGGTGCTCCTGCTGCTCGACGACCGCTTCTACGACACGTTTGCCTACGTGCTCTTCGGCTTGTTGCTCCTGCTGCTGTTTGCCACCATCTTCAATCCGCATAGCATCAAGGGCTCCCGGTCCTGGCTGGTGCTGGGCCCGCTACGCCTGCAGCCAGCCGAGTTTGCCAAGTTTGCCACGGCACTGGCGCTGGCGAAGTTTATGAGTAAGTATGGCTATGATCTTCATAACTGGAAGGACTTCCTCATCACGCTGGCCATCATCTTCACTCCGATGCTCTTCATCGTCTTGCAGCGCGAAACGGGTTCGGCATTGGTCTACCTGTGCTTCTTCCTGGTGCTCTATCGCGAGGGTATGACGGGGTCGGTGCTCTTCACGGGCGTGGCTATGGTCATCTATTTTGTGGTGGGCATACGCTATGCTGATGTGATGGTCATGCACACGCCCACGTCGGTGGGCAAGTTTGCCGTGTTGCTGCTCATCCAGATTTTCTCCGGGGCCATGGTGTGGGTGTTCTGCAAGCAGCGTGGCGAGGCGTTGCGCATCCTGGGCATCTGTCTGGGCGTCACGGCGGCGCTGATGGCTTTCTCGCTTTATGTCATTCCCTTCGATGTGGTCTGGGTGCAGCTCATCCTGTCGGCCCTGCTGGTGGGCTATCTCTTGTATCAGGGACTGGGCACGCGCATCAGGAGCTATTACTGGATAGCCTTGTTCTCTTTGGGCTCTTTGGTCTTCTTCAATACAGCCGACTATGCCCTGAACCATGTGCTTGAGAAGCACCAGCGCACGCGTATCAACGTGCTCTTAGGACTGGAGGAAGACCTGCGCGGGGCTGGCTACAATGTGAATCAGAGTAAGATTGCCATTGGCTCGGGTGGCCTGGAGGGAAAGGGCTTCCTCAATGGCACGCAGACCAAGCTGAAGTACGTGCCTGAGCAGGATACTGACTTCATCTTCTGCACCGTGGGCGAGGAGGAAGGCTTCGTGGGGGCAGCTACGGTGCTGCTGCTGTTCCTGGCGTTGATCTTGCGGCTCATCCACTTGGCTGAGCGTCAGCCGTTCCGCTTCGGGCGGGTCTATGGCTATTGTGTGCTTTCGGTGTTTCTGTTCCACGTGTTCATCAACGTGGGCATGGTGCTGGGGCTTACGCCCGTCATTGGCATTCCGCTGCCCTTCTTCAGCTATGGCGGCTCGTCTTTGTGGGGCTTCACCTTCCTGCTCTTCATTTTCCTTCGCATCGATGCCGGTCGCAACCTGGCCCGGTCATGATGCCGCCGGTTAGTCTTCGCTAAGTCTCTTGAGCGTCACGCCAATGTCGCTGATGCCGGGCAGCATTTCGCGTTTCATGTTGTGGCGGATGTTTACGAGGAGCGTATCGTCGGCCTGTAGTTGCAGGTTGGCCAGGTGGAAGTTGTACTGGTAGTAGCTCATTCCCTCGCCCTGAATAGTGCCGTCGTGGTCAATCAGGCTGGTATGAAGCGTGTCGCTTCGCATCAGCCTCTTCTGCGTGGTGTGTTGCTCTACGATGAGCGTCAGCCCCATGAAGGGATAGGCGCTGTTGATGCGCAGCCCCACTTCCTCGCGGTAGAGCCCGTCGGTGCGGACGGGGAAGATGCTGAACTTCAGCGTGTCGTTCTTCTCCCAGCCGTTGATGGGGGTGTGCTCGTAGTGGCTGTATATGGTCTTACGGTTGCAGCCGACCATCGTCAGTGCAACCGTAAGAGCTATCATTATCAGGGCTGATTTATTGTTTGGGTTCATTGCCTTTTGGCTCTTGGGGCTTTTTTTTCTTGGGCTTCTTCTGGGAGGCAGGCTGGCCGTCCTGGGCTGGCTGCTGCTCCCTGGGTTCCTTCTGCTCCTTTGGCTCCTTGGGGGCTTTGGCCTGTTTCTCGCCGTTGTCGGCAGGGCGCTGAGGCTTCTTCTTCTTTTTCTTCTTAGCCTTGTCGAAGCGATGAATGTCGCCGTCGGCCAGCAGGTCCACAGGGCCTTTGGGCTCCTTCTGCTCCCCGTCGGCCTGCAGGCTCTCGGGCTTCTCGCCTCGGCGGTTCATCTCGATTACCTCCTTGGCGCGCTCGGCGGTGATGGTCTCAAGGTTGGCGGCCATACGCTTGTCGGTGCTGTAGGTCACCAGTCCGGCCAGGATGTCCTTCTTGAACATGAAGTAGTCGGCATCCAGTGTCTGCAGGATCACCTCGTGGCTGGGCAACTGCCGTCCGGCCTCTATATAGTCGTCAACCTCGTAGTTCAGACAGCACTTCAGCTTGGCGCACATACCGGCCAGCTTCTGCGGGTTCAGCGAGATGTCCTGGTAGCGGGCGGCACCCGTCGACACGCTCACGAAGTTCTTCATCCACGTGGCGCAGCACAGCTCGCGGCCGCAGGGCCCCGTGCCGCCTATGCGACCAGCCTCCTGGCGGGCACCTATCTGCTTCATCTCGATGCGCACGTGGAAGGCGGCGGCCAGGTCCTTGATGAGCTGGCGGAAGTCCACGCGCTCGTCGGCAATGTAGTAGAAGATAGCCTTCTGCCCGTCGCCCTGGTACTCCACATCGCCAATCTTCATTTTCAGACCCAGGCCCTTGGCAATCTCGCGGCTCTCGATCATCGTCTCGTGCTCGCGGGCCTTTGCCTCGCGGTATTTGTCCATATCTACCTGACGGGCAAGGCGATAGATGCGCTTGATGTCGTCGGCACTCTTCAGGTTGGCCTTCTTCAGTTGCATCGTCACCAACCGACCCGTCAGCGTCACCACGCCGATGTCGTGGCCCGGACTGGCCTCCACGGCCACGATGTCGCCCTTCTTCAGCGGCAGACGGTTCACGTTGTGGTAGTAGCCCTTGCGGGTGTGCTTGAACTGCACCTCCACCAGGTCGGTTGTGTCGGCGTTGCCCGGCACGTCAGCCAGCCAGTCGTAGGTGTTCAGCTGCCGGTCTTGCCGGCCAATGGCTTGGTGGCACAGGCCACGGTCGCAGCCGGTTCGTATTTCAAGGTCTTTTCTTTGCTCTGTCATATTGTTTATTGGTCTTATTGGTCTTATTGGCCCTATGGGTCCTATGAGTCCTATAGGCCTTGTTGGCCCTATTTTTGTATCAGTAGCACGATCATTTGTAGTGCAAAGTCGAAGAACACGATCTTCGAGTTGGCGTTCTGCCCAATATCGCGGATGGCCTTGTTGGTCAGGTCGTAGATGGGCAGAATGTTGGCCTCGTTGACGAAGCGGGCGAAGTTGCGGGCGAAGTCCTCTTCCTTCTGCGTCATATACACCAGGTCGCTGTTGTGGAAGTTGTAGATGAAGTTCTCGCGCAGCATACGGAGGAAGAACATCAGGAAGCGGCGCTGCTTCTCGCGGCCAAAAGCGGCCATCGTGTCGCTCCACTTGCGCAGGTCTCTCACCTTGCGCTGGTAGGCCAGGCGCATCAGCATAATGAAGAGGTCCAGGAACTGCTCGTTCTCCGAGCCCACCTGCAGCTCTTCCAGTGCCTTCAGCCACGAGCCGTTGGCCAGGCGGGCTATGCGGTGGGCCTGCTCCTCGCTGATGCCGCGACGGCTCACGAGGGCCTGCTCGATGGCTTCGTTGCTAATCTTCTTCACATCAATGCGCTGCACGCGGCTGCGGATGGTCTCCAAGAGCTTGTCGGGTTCCTCGCATACCATCAGGAACACCGTCTGCTGTGGCGGCTCCTCGATGAGCTTCAGCAGCTTGTTGGCACAGGCTATGTTCATGCGTTCTGGCAGCCAGATGACGCTTACCTTATAGCCGCCCTGGCTCGACTTGAGACTGAGCTTGCGCACCAGGGCGTCGCTCTCGCCGGCGGTGATGATGGCCTGCTGGTTCTCGGCCCCGATGGCGTTCATCCATTCGTCCATGCCGAAGTAGGGGCTCTGCATCAGCAGCTCGTGCCATTCCCGGGCGAAGTCATCGCTCGTCGGCATATGGTCGCTGCCCATCGACGGCAGCTTGATGGTGGGGTAGGTGAAGTGCAGGTCGGGATGCTCCAGCTTCTTCACCATGGCGTTGTCCTCGCCTAAGAGATAGGAAGCAAAGGCCACGGCCAGTGCCTTCTTGCCTACGCCCGTAGGGCCGCACAGCATGATGGCGTGTGGCAGACGGTCTTCCTTGACCATCTGCACCAGGCGCTCACGCACCTCTTCCTGACCTATGACCTCACTGAATGTCACAACTCTAAATTCTTAAATCTAAATTCTAAATTCTCAACTCCTTCACAATTTCCACCACCGAATCCACGGCTCCCATGGTGTAGAAGTGAATGTCGCAGATGCCGTGTTCGTACAGCTCGCGACACTGCTCCGTGGTCCACTCCACGCCCAGCCGCTGGGCATCCTCGTCGGTCTTGCACTTCACGATTTCGCGGGCCAGCGCCTCAGGAATATCGCAGTGGAACGTCTTCGGCACCACCGTCAGCTGGCTCAGCTTGGCCAGCGGCTTGATGCCGGGTATGATGGGAATGGTGATGCCCATCGCCCGTGCCTTCTCCACAAACTCGAAGTATTTCTGGTTGTCGAAGAACAGCTGCGTCACGGCATACTGCGCCCCCAGCTCCTGCTTCTGGCGCAGGTACTCCATATCGCGCTCCAGGTTGGGGGCCTCCTCGTGCTTCTCGGGATAGCAGGCCACACCGATGTCGAACTTCGGCCCGGGGCTCTTGATGGGCGTGCCGTCGGCGAAGAAACCCTCGTTGAACCGTTGCACCTGCTTGATGAGCTCGGTGGTGTGGGCATGGCCGCCCGGCGTGGGCACGAATGTGCGGTCGTCCTTGGCCTTGTCGCCGCGCAGCAGCAGCAGGTCGGTGATGCCCAGGAACTGCAGGTCGAGCAGCTCGTACTCGATGTCTTCCACCGTGCAGCCGCTGCAGATGACGTGTGGCTGCACCGTGACGCCGAACCGCTGCTGGATGGCAGCCGCCACTGCGATGGTGCCCGGACGGCGGCGCACGCGCTGTCGCTCGAACCGCCCGTCGCCCACCTCTTTATATACATACTCGCTATGGTGCGTCGTGATGTTGATAAAGGCGGGCTCCAGCTCGCACAGTTTCTCTATGTCCTGGAACAGCTTTCCGGTGCCCGTCCCCTTCAGCGGGGGCAGCACTTCAAACGAGAACTGCCGTTCCTTCGCATCGCTGTTGATGATGTTTGCTACTGCCATATTTTGCTCTTTAGGGCGCAAAATTACGAAAAAAAAACGGCATTCCTGCAAGAATACCGTTTTTTTGTTTTATTTCACGTCAAAAACCGTGTAAAACCGTAGTATAGACCCGCTACTTACTTCTTCACCCGGTACAGCCTGAAGCTCATGGCCGGCACCTCGTCGTTCAGCACCGTCTGCTTCTTCTCGGCCACGCAGCTGATGCTGCCTGCCTTCGGTGTGATCTTCTCCGGCTCGTCCAGCGTGTTCTCGTCGTCCATCGAGCCGTTGTGGCTCAGCGTCAGCGTCTCGGCGGTGCGCTCGCCCTTCATGCCCACCAGGTTGATGCTCACGGGCTGGGCCTGCTTCGACGTGTTGATGACCTTGATGATCACCTCGCCCTTCTCCTTGTCAAGGACCGACGAGGCGAACAGCCCGTCCTGTCCCTCCTGTCCGGCCACGGGCTTTTTGTCCATAGTCAGCTGCAGCACGTTCGTGCCTTTGTTCATGGCGTACATCTGCTGCACGTAGTAGCTCACGCTCTTGAACATCCTTGTGTTGTCGTACCAGATCATGTCGGGACGCCACTGCCAGCCGTCTATGTGGGCAAACAGCGGGGCGTAGGTAGCCATCTCCACGATGTCGGCATTGCGCTCCAGGTCGGTCATAAAGGCTGCCTCGTAGAGCGAGGTCTCGAAGTGGTTCCATTTCTTGCCCTTGCCGTGGCAGGCATACTCGCCGGCAAACACCTTCGGGCCCTTGCGGTCGTAGCTCTCGTAGCGCAGTCCGCCACAGTTGGGCCAGCGCTCCTTCTCCTTGCCCTCGGGCGTGCCGAGGAACCAGTTCTCGGGACGGTAGAAGTGCTCGTCCACGAGGTCGGCCTTCAGCTCCTTCATCGCTGCCCAGCCCTTCTCGAAGTTCTTGCCCTCGCTGTCGGGGCCGCTCGTGCCCACGATCTTGATGTTGGGATATTTCTGGCGCATAGCCTCCACGAAGGGCTTCAGACGCTCAAAGTAGGGTGTGTCCCACTGCTCGTTGCCTATGCCTATGTACTTCATGTTGAAAGGCTCGGGGTGGCCCATCTCGGCGCGCACCTTACCCCATTTCGAGTCTACGGGGCCGTTGGCAAACTCCACCAGGTCCAGGCAGTCGTCGATGAAGGGCTGCAGCTCGTCCATCTTGGCATGGGCGTCCAGTCCGTTCTGGAACTGACAGGCCAGGCCTACGCTCAGCACGGGCAGCGGCTCGGCGCCGATGTCCTCGCACAACTGGAAGAACTCGAAGAAGCCCAGGCCGTAGCTCTGGTAGTAGTCGGCATAGTAGCGGTAGTCGAAGGTGTCCTCCCAGCGGTTCTTGTTCAGCGGACGGTTCTCCACCCGTCCCACGGTGTTCTTCCACTGGTAGCGGGTGTCCAGTGTGGTGCCCTCCACGATGCAGCCGCCGGGGAAGCGGAACACGCCGGGGTGCATGTCTTCCAGTGCCTGGGCCAGGTCCTTGCGCAGGCCGTTCTTCCTTCCCTTGTAGGTGTCCACGGGGAAGAGCGACACGTGCTCCAGGGCCACGGGGTTGCCGCTGCTCAGGAAGATTCTCAGCTGGGCCTTCGGCTCGGTGCGGTTGCTCTTCAGTACGATCTCGTACTGCTTCCACTCCGTGCCCTTCACGTCCACCTTCTGCTGCACGAACTCCTGGTGCTCCTCCATCGTGTTCTCATTAATTAATTGTACGCGTATCTGCGAGTCGCCCTTCGGGGCCTTGGCCCAGACCGAGAAACGGTACTCCTTGCCCTTCTCGATGCCTATGCCAAAGTAGCCCTCGTTCTGCAAGCCCGTCCTGCGCTCGCGGTGACCGGGATCGCTCAGCACCACGTAGTGCGGACAGCGCTCGAACGGGCCGTCCTGCCTCAGCTCCACGTTGCCGAACACGCGCCAGCCCATATAGGCCTGCGGAAACTCGAACGAGCGGTTCTTCACCAGCTCGCCATACAGACCGCCGTCGGCGGCAAAGTTGATGTCCTCGAAGAACAGACCGTACATCGTCGATGCCACGGGTGCCCCTACCTTGTTCGTCTTTACCTCCATCACGTGGCTCTGGGCCTGGGCCTGGAGCGCAGCCGTGAGGGCCAGTGCGCAGGAAAAAAGTTTCAGTTTCATGTCTTTTCGTAATATGTTTTTAGTATTTTGGTTCTGTCACGTGCAAAATTAGTTAAAAAAACGCAACGGGACAAATGAAATTAAGGGAAAAGCATTACTTTTGTAACACTTTAACTTATTAATTGTGATTTATGAAGACAATACTTGTAGCAGAAGACAACGACAGCAACTACATTCTGATGACTTACATCCTCAAGCGCGACTATCTTTTTAAGCGTGCCAAGAACGGCCAGGAGGCTGTCGATATGGCTGACGAAGGGGGCATCGACCTCATCCTGATGGACATCAAGATGCCCGTGATGGACGGCCTCGAGGCTACCACCCGCATCAAGGCTGCCCACCCCGACCTGCCCGTCGTGGCGCTCACGGCCAATGCTTTCGACAGCGACCGCCAGCTGGCCTTGCAGGCAGGCTGCAACGACTTCCTCTCGAAGCCCGTCAGCAGCGAGAAGTGCCTGTCCATGATTGCCAAGTACATTGGGAAATGAGCCCGTTGTCGGCCCTTCAATAGAAATGTTTATATTCAGTTTATGATGAGCAAAAAGCTTTTTATCTTATTTTTCAGCCTGCTCTTCTGCTGTTCCTTCGTGCTTGCACAGGATGCGGCTAAGAGCGACCTGCAGCAGCGTGCCGAGACTGAGGATGCCAAAGGCAGCGTGGCCAGTGCCCGTTTCTTCTATATCCGTGCCTTCGAAGACTATGTAGGCAAGGGGCAGGCCCAGCAGGGAGTAGAGTGTGGTGTCAAGGCCACGGCATTGTATTATAAGGAGAATCTCTACAAGGAGGCCTTCGACCTGCTGCGTCGCATCGACCAGAACATCGAGTCGGGTGGCCAGAAGACGGCTGCTGCCAAGGCGGCCCTTCACTACCTCACCACCAAGGAGCGCTTCCAGATGTATATGAAGATGCGCAAGGCGGCCAGCGTGGTCGACCAGCTCAACATTATGGAGAACTACGCCAATGCCTCGGGCGACGAGAGCCTGAAGAACGACCTGCTCTACAACAAGACCATCTATTACTACACCTTCGGACTGAACGAGCGGGGCAATGCCACGTTCCGCGAAATGGCCAACAAGCTCACGGCCCAGAAGGAGTATAGCAAGGTCGACGAGGTCTACCAGACACTCATTGCCAACGGTCGTCGCAGCAACAATGCCAGCCTGGTGGCGCAGTCCTATAGCAGCTATATCGTTTGGAAGGATTCGGTGGCCGAGCTGAAGCGTGCCGACGAGATCGGGGCCTTGAAGCAGCAGATAGCCGACAACGAGGCCGCCATCTCCGAGAAGGACAGCTCGCTCTCTGCCCGCTGGATGATCATCGTGGGACTTGGCATCCTGGCTGCCGCCCTGGCCGCTGCCCTGGCAGTGGGGGCCGTCGTGCTGCTGCGGTTCATCGTCCTCACGCGCAAGCAGAAGAAAACCATCAAGCTGGCCAACGAGAACAATGCGCTCAAGGCTAAGTTCATCAGCAATATCTCGGCTCAGTTGGATCCTACTCTTCAGAAGCTCGACAGCCGCACGCCTGAGGTGAAGGCCCTGCTCGACTTCTCCGACCATATCCAGACCTTGTCGAAGTTGGAGAACTCTACCGACGAGGTGGAGCTGGAAGAGACGCAGATGGCTCAGTTCTGCGACGAGCTGATGGAGAAGATTCGCAACCGCGTGAAGACGGGCGTCACGCTCACGGTCAATGCGCCGAAGATGAGCGCTAAGATCAATAAGGAGTATGTGTCGCACATCCTGCTGCACCTGCTGGACAATGCCGCTGAGTACACGCCCGAGGGTGGCCATATCTCGCTGGAGTTCAAGAAGCGCGGTGCTCATAAGCACCAGTTCCTGGTGTCCGACACTGGTTGTGGCATTCCTGAGGAGAAGCGCGAGGATGTGTTCAAGCCTTTCCTCGAGATTCGCGACCTCACCAAGGGCGATGGTCTGGGGCTTCCTATCTGCAAGCAGATGGCGCTGAAGATGAATGGCGACCTCGACATCGATCCTGCCTTCACCAAGGGCACGCGCTTCGTGCTCGACCTTCACGCTTAGTCTTAGTTTATGGGGCTTATAGGGCTTATGTGCCTTATTGGCCCCATAAGCTTTCTATAAGCCCCATTGGTCTCATAAGCCTTATAGGCCCTATAGGAGTCTTTTACCCTTCGCTGCTCAGGTGCTCCATGATCTGGGCCTCCAGTTCTTCGCACAGCTCGGGGTTGTCATGCAGCAGCTGCTTGGTGGCATCGCGGCCTTGTGCCAGCTTCGAGTCCTGGTAGCTGAACCACGAGCCGCTCTTCTTGATGATGCCGAACTCCACGCCCAGGTCTACGATCTCGCCAATCTTCGAGATGCCCTCGCCGAAGAGAATCTCGAACTCTGCCTTGCGGAAGGGAGGTGCCACCTTGTTCTTCACCACCTTCACGCGCACCTGGTTGCCAATCACGTTCTCGCCGTCCTTGATGGCCGTCACGCGGCGTATGTCTAAGCGCACCGAGGCGTAGAACTTCAGCGCGTTGCCGCCCGTGGTGGTCTCGGGGTTGCCGAACATAATGCCGATCTTCTCGCGCAGCTGGTTGATGAAGATGCACGTGGTGTTGGTCTTCGAGATGGTGCCCGTCAGCTTGCGCAGTGCCTGGCTCATCAGTCGGGCGTGCAGGCCCACGGCGCTGTCGCCCATATCGCCCTCTATCTCCTTCTTCGGCGTCAGGGCGGCCACCGAGTCTATCACGATGATGTCGATGGCGGCCGACCGTATCAGCTGGTCGGCAATCTCCAGTGCCTGCTCGCCGTTGTCGGGCTGCGAGATGTACAGGTTGTCCACGTCCACGCCCAGCTTCTGTGCGTAGAAGCGGTCGAAGGCGTGCTCCGCGTCGATGAAGGCGGCGATGCCTCCTGATTTCTGGCACTCGGCAATGGCGTGTATGGCCAGTGTGGTCTTACCGCTCGATTCCGGGCCGTAGATCTCGATGATCCTGCCCTTCGGGTAGCCGCCCACGCCCAGTGCGGCGTTCAGGCCGATGGAGCCTGTGGGTATCACGTCTACGTTTTCTATCTGCTCGTCGCCCATCCGCATGATGGAGCCTTTGCCGAAGTCCTTCTCGATCTTCGACATGGCTGCCTGCAGGGCTTTCATTTTCTCTTGTTGAGGGGTTAGCTGCTCCCCTTCCATTTCTTTTTTTGCCATAAGTGTTGTTTTTTTAGGGTTTATTTTTTTTCTAGGAGGGCCTAGGCGCTCCTAGGTTCTCCTAGGGGTGCCTAGGACTTCCTAGGGGCTCTTAGGCTGTCCTAGGTTTTCCTAGGCCCTCTTAGGGCTTCCTGTAGTCTTTTTCTTAGCTCCGCGTTTTCGGCTTTCAGGTGTTGGTTCTCGGCCTCCAGCGATTTTAGGCGGGCATCTACTTGCTGGCGATAGCCGGTGCGGGCAGCATACATGCGCTCCTTGATGCCACCCTCCGTTACGAAGCGATGCTCCAGCTTCTCTATGTAGGCACACATCATCTTGTCTGTTTGGTGACAAAGCGTCAGCAGCAAGTTGGCCATCTCCTCATCGTTCATCTTGGCGATCAGCGGAGCATAGTCGGAAAAGTCGTTATGGGTATGGCAGAACTCACGCAGCCTTCGCTGGCGCTCGTTCTTGGAAGACCAAAGGGAAAGGTGACGGGTGTTGATGTAGTCCTGGTAATCGGAGCGCAGCTCCTGCAGACTGCCCCGTGCCACGTTCAGCAGCTTGATCTCCATCTCCGAGCTGGTCTGTCCATCCTCGCTGCCCTCCACGATGTTTTGCTTTCCGCTGCGGGCTGCCTGCACCATCTGGTCTACGGTGCGGTCGCCGTAGGGGGGCAGGAAGCGGTGGCAGAACTCCACCGTGAGCTGGTAGATGGCATCGGCCTTTCGGTAGAAGTAGAGGTCTTTCCATACTACTGCTTTTTTGAGCACCTTGCCTTTTGTGTCGTATTCCATTGCTTTTAGGTTTTTTAGGAGGGCCTAGGCAGTCCTAGGATTTCCTAGGGGTTCCTAGGCTGTCATAGGGGTTCCTAGGGGTTCCTAGGCCCTCCTAGGTTTTTATAACTCCAAGTCCCCATCAAAGATCTCGTGCCAGGGCAGGCCCTGCTTGTTCAGCTGCTCCATGAAGGGGTCGGGGTCGAACTCCTCTACGTTGAAGACGCCGGGTTTCCGCCATAGACCCTTGCAGAACATCATGGCACCGATCATGGCCGGCACGCCCGTGGTGTAGCTCACACCCTGCATGCCCGTCTCCTCGTAGGCGGCGCGGTGCGAGCAGTTGTTGTAGACGTAGTACGTGTGCTCCTTGCCGTCCTTCAGGCCGCGTATGCGACAGCCTATCGAGGTCTGGCCCTCGTAGTTCTCGCCCAGGTCCTGCGGGTTGGGCAGCACGGCCTTCAGGAACTGCAGGGGCACGATCTTCACCCGCGCCGTGCCGCTGCCGTCGGCCAGCGGAGCCTCGTACTCCACCTCGTCTATGCGGCTCATGCCTATGTTCTGTATCACCTCCAGGTGCTTCAGGTACTGCTGACCGAACGTCATCCAGAAGCGGGCCCGTTTGATGGTGGGATAGTTGATGACCAGGCTCTCTATCTCCTCGTGGTGCAGCAGATAGCTGTCGCGCGGCCCTATCTCGGGATAGTTCAGGTCCTTGTGAATCTCCAGCGGCTCGGTCTCGACCCACTGGCCGTTCTCCCAGTAGAGGCCCTTCTGCGTAATCTCGCGGATGTTGATCTCGGGGTTGAAGTTCGTGGCGAAGGCCTTGTGATGGTCGCCTGCGTTGCAGTCCACGATGTCTAAGTACTGAATCTCGTCGAAGTGGTGCTTGGCGGCGTAGGCGGTGAAGATGCTCGTCACGCCCGGGTCGAAACCGCAGCCCAGGATAGCCGTCAGCCCTGCCTCGCGGAAGCGGTCGCGGTAGGCCCATTGCCACGAGTACTCGAAGTGGGCCTCGTCCTTCGGCTCATAGTTGGCCGTGTCTAAGTAGTTGCACCCGCAGGCCAGACAGGCCTCCATGATGGTCAGGTCCTGATAGGGTAGGGCCAGGTTGATGACCAGCTCGGGCTTGTAGTCCGAGAAGAGGGCTTTCAGCTGCTCCACGTCGTCGGCGTCTACCTGTGCCGTTTTGATGGGCATGTCGTAGCCCTTCTGGTGGATGGCCTCCACCAGTGCGTCGCACTTTGCCTTTCTGCGGCTGGCAATCATAAACTCCGTAAACACGTCGGCATTCTGCACAATCTTGAATGCCGCCACCGTTGCGACGCCACCGGCGCCGATCATTAGTATTCTGCTCATAGTATTATTTGTTGATAATGTTCACATCCATGCGGTTGAAGGGGAACATGAAGCCGCGCTCCTTCAGCGTCTGGTACACCGTCTCGTTCATATATCCGGCCACCGTCCAGTAGTCGCTGCCCTTGCACCACTGGCGCGTCGTGGCCACGCAGCCGCTGTCGCCCAGTTTTGTCAGGCCTATCCACGGGGCGGCCACCACTTCGCTGTCGCTCACGGGGCCTTGCAGGATCAGCTCGTTCTTCTGCTGAATCTCGCGGATGGCGGCCTTCACGGCGTCAAGGTCGGCCCCGTAGGCAAACTGGAAGTCCAGGTCCACGCGCCGGTACGGCTCCTTCGTCGAGTTCTTCATCGTGCCGGTCGACAGTCCGCCGTTCGGTATGATGATGATCTGTGCGTCGTTCGTGCGGATGATGGTGTTGAAGATCTGTATCTCCTTCACCGTGCCGCTATAGCCCTGTGCCTCGATGAAGTCGCCCACCTTGAAGGGCTTGAACAGCAGGATCATCACGCCGCCTGCGAAGTTCTGCAGCGTGCCGCTCAGGGCCATGCCGATGGCCACGCCGGCCGAGGCGAACAGGGCGATGAACGACGAGGTCTCGATGCCGAAGATGCCCACGATCACGATGGCCAGCAGGAACCACGCCACCACGTTCACGATGCTCGTCAGGAAGGTGTAGAGCGATTTGTCCACCTTGCTCTTCTCCAGCATCTTGGTGATGAGGCGGATGCCCCACTTGATGACCCAGCTGCCAATGAAGTACACGATGGCGGCCACGATGAGGTTCTTGCAGAACCCTACTGCCCACTGGCCTACCAGCGAGTAGGTCTCGGGCGAAAAGATTTTCTCTAACATGTCTTTTTTTGATTATAGTTGGTTGTTGATTTCCTCTCCTTTGATGCCCAGCGCGGCCATCAGCGAGTAGCCCAGTATCTCCTGGCGGAAGCTGCCGCCCGCCATGGGCTGCATGGTGAACACGGTGATGTGCTTCTCGCCGTCATCTATCTGCCTCAGTGTCTCGCGCACCTGGCTGTACTGCTCTTCGCTGGGTATCACCATCAGCCGCTTCACCTCCTTCTGCTGCCCTATCAGCCGCAGCGTGTCCGTGAACACCTCGCCTGTGGTGGCCAGCCCTTCGCCCGTGATGGCGCTCAGCTCAAATTCGCCCAGCGCCCCGCTGAAGGCCTGCCCGTTCAGCTCCTGCTCGTAGTGGGCAGGCACGAAGTTCTGCAGCTGCTTCTTCTGGTGGTGGTGTATCAGCACCACGTGGGTCTCGTGCTCGCCCTGGCGCAGTCCGCCGTCCAGCGCTATGCACTCGCACCAGCGGGCCAGGTCGGCCTGCGGCACGCGCCGTCCCAGCATCCGTTCGAAGTTCACGATCAGGTCGAATGCCACCTTGTCTACGTAGTCGGCATCCGCCACGATCACGTTCTCCGACCATTTCACTCCATTTTGCATCATAACTGGCCACAAAGTTACGCAATATTTTCGAATTGACAAAGAAACCTGTAAAAAATCATAAATTCGTGCAGAAAAGTCAAATTATTGTGCCAAATCCCCTAAAATAGGTATATCTTTGCAGTCATAAAACATACTAACTGAAATCTATGATGAAAAGTATTCTCGAAGGTCGCCCCGCGCTGAAGGCCGAGGTCGACAAAATAGCAGAGGTGGCCGGCTACCTCTGGCAGAACGGCTGGGCCGAGCGTAACGGCGGCAATATCACCGTGAATGTGACCGATCTGGTTGACGATGAGATTCGTCAGCTGCCCGCCATCAGCGACGTGAAGCCCATTGGCGTCACCCTGCCTGCCCTGAAGGGCTGTTATTTCTATTGTAAAGGTACGGGCAAGCGTATGCGCGACCTGGCCCGCTGGCCCATGTGCAACGGCTCCGTCATCCGCATCCTCGACGACTGCGCCTCCTATGTCATCATCGCCGACAACCCCGTGATGCCCACCAGCGAGCTGCCCAGTCACCTCACCGTCCATGCCCATCTCATCGAGAGCGGCTCGGCCTATAAGGCCACCGTCCACACGCACCCCATCGAGCTGGTGGCCATGAGCCACAAGCGCGAGTTTCTGGGCAAGGACGTGCTCACCCGCATCCTCTGGTCTATGATTCCCGAGACCAAGGCTTTCTGTCCGCTGGGCCTGGGCATCGTGCCTTACACCCTGCCGGGGTCGAACGAGCTGGCCGATGCCACGCTGCGCGAGCTCGAGGATTACGATGTGGTGATGTGGGAGAAGCACGGCGTCTTCGCCAAGGGCCTCGACGTGATGGATGCCTTCGACCAGATCGACGTGCTCTCGAAGAGTGCCAAGATCTACATCAACGCCCGCGCCATGGGCTTCGAGCCCGAGGGCATGAGCGACGAGCAGATGGCCGAGATGACGCGTGCCTTCAACCTGCCCCGATAAGTTTCCAGAAAACAACTACTGACTACATATAAGTAATCGTTAAAAAATAACTTGGTACAATTTCCGCTCTTTAGAAGCGGAATGTGATACACGTAATTCGAGCTTTTAATTATCTTTCATATTTTATATGTATTGTATTTGCAACTTATTGATTATTAACACTTTATATTATCGAATCTGCTGAAAAATTCGTACCTTTATAGCTGAATTCCAAGCAGTTATGCAGGTCACGAATAATCCAGCAGATATAGTAACAGACAAGGAAATGGAGTACCTCAGAGACGCAAACGAGAGACAGACGAGACAGTTCGTCG
>JAFVEE010000089.1 GCA_017478085.1 Prevotella sp.
CCTGTTGGATTCATACCTCGAATGGCACCCAAAGTAGGAACCGCCGTATGCCGGACGGCACGTACGGTGGTGTGAGAGGTCGGTAAACACGAAAGTAGGAGATAAACACCTGCGATTAGTGTTTACCTCCTACTCGATTGTCGTTACACGAAGCTGATGATGCCGCCCACCTCCTGGGCCGCAGGTGCCTCGCTGGCCTGGCGCTGCTGCTTCTCGCGGGGTGTGTTGGTCTGGCCTATGCTCTCCAGTATCTCGCGGGTGCGCTTGTAGGTGGGTGTCTGCTCGACGGCCGAGATGATGTCGTCGTTGTCGAGGTCTTCCGAGCGGAAGATGTAGATGTTGGGGCGGCGCTTGGTGCGGCGCGTGGTGTTGTCATCGTCGTAGTACTTGCCGCGGCGCTCCTGGTTGCGGGCCTCCTTCTCCTGCTGTTCGGCCAGCTTGTTGGCTGCCTCGCGGTCCAGCTTGGTGATGCGCTCCTGCATGCCGTCTACGTTGCTCAGCCCGAAGCCGGTGGCCAGGATGGTCACCTTCACCTTATTGCCCAGTTCGGGGTCGTAGCTCAGGCCCCACTTCGACTCGAAGTCGCTGCCGAACTTGGCCATGAAGTCGTTCACGTCGTTCATTTCCTCCATCATCAGGGCCGACTTGCCGTCCTTCGATCCTGCCGAGGTGATGTTGAGCAGGATCTTCTTCGAGTTGAACACGTCGTTGTCGTTGAGCAGGGGCGAGTTCAGCGCGTCGTCGATAGCCTTCTTCACGCGGCCCTCGCCCTCGCCGAAGCCCGTCGACATGATGGCCACGCCACCATCCTTGAGCACCGTCTTCACATCGTTGAAGTCGAGGTTGATGCGACCGTGAATGGTGATGATCTCGGCAATGCTCTTGGCGGCCACCGAGAGTGTGTCGTCGGCCTTGCCGAAGGCATCGTCGACCGAGAGGTCGGGGTAGATGCTGCGCAGACGCTCGTTGTTGATGACGAGCAGTGCGTCTACGTGCTTGGCCATCTCCTCTACGCCGTCGAGTGCCTGGTCTATCTTCTTGATGCCCTCGAAGCGGAAGGGAATGGTCACGATGCCCACGGTGAGGATGTCCATCTCCTTCGATATGCGGGCTATCACAGGGCCTGCGCCAGTGCCGGTGCCACCGCCCATACCAGCGGTGATGAAGGCCATGCGGGTGCCGTCGCTCAGCATGTTGTGTATGGCCTCTACGCTTTCCTCGGCAGCGTCGTGGGCCCGCTGGGGACGGTTGCCTGCGCCCAGGCCCTCGTGGCCCAGTTGCAGCTTTACGGGCACAGGCGAGTCGTTGAGTGCCTGGTTGTCGGTGTTGCAAACTACGAAGGTCACGTCGTGTATGCCCTCGCGGTACATGTGGTTCACGGCATTGCCGCCGCCGCCGCCTACGCCTATCACCTTGATGATGCTGTGCTTCTCTTCGGGAGCGCCGAAGTCCAGGATGTCGTTATTGTTGTCTGCCATGTTACAATTCTGTTTTTTTAAAAGTTTTCTCCATTTCTCATTCTCTCTTTCTCACAATCTCTCATTCGTCCTTGGTGAGGGTGTCGATGATGCCGTTGATGCTGCGCTTGAAGCGGTTCCAGGGGCTGCGCTCGCGGCGTGCCTTTTCTTCTTCCTCCTTCTGCTTCTGCAGGGCTTCCTGCTTGCGCTGCTCTTCCTCGCGCTGCCGCTGCAGCTCTTCCTCGCGCTTGCGGCGTGCCTCTTCCTCGGCCAGCTTCTCCTCTTCGGCGGTGCGAATGACGCCGGGGCCGGTCTCGTGGGCCGTGCGGGGCGAGCGGCTGGGCTGCTGCGCCGTGGCGGGCGTGCTCTCCTGGAAGAGGTCGCGGTTGGGGTCTATCTCTACTCCGGCGCAGTTCAGGTCGCCCTTGGCCAGCAGTCCCAGAGCGGTGTTCAGCATGCCGTTGCGGGCCTTGATGGCCTCGTGGCTGGAGTTGATGCTCTGCGTGACGAACTTGGCCGTGCGAATCTTGTCGATGCCGGTGCGCATGGCGAAGGCGCGCTCAATGTTCTTCATGTTCGAGCCGCCACCGGTCAGGATGATGCCGCCCAGCAGCTTGTCGTAGTAGTCGTTGGGAATCTGCTCGCGAACGTTCAGGATGATCTCCTCCAGTCGGCCCTCCACGATGTCGATGAACTTGCGGCTCTCCACCTGGCGGTCCTGGTCGATGGAGTACTTCAGCGTGTCGTCTATGTCGTTGTTGTCGGTATAGGCCGTAGCGTACTTCAGCTTCATCTTCTCGGCATCGTTCTCCTCCATCTGCAGCGAGGCAATGTCCTTGGTGATGTTGTTCCCGCCCAGGGGGATGACGGCCAGATGGCGCAGCACGTTCTTGGAGAACACGGCCACGGTGGTGGTGTCGGCACCCAGGTCGACGAGTGCGCAGCCCGAGCGCTTCTCGGCCTCGGTGAGCACGGCGTTGGCCAGTGCCAGCGGGGCCAGGTACATCTCGACCACCTTGATGCCGGCCGTCTCGAAGCATTTGTTCAGGTTCTGGAAGAACGACTTGCGCTCCAGAATGTTCAGGTAGTTGCCCTCCAGGCGGCTGGCGCGTATGCCCACGGGATCCAGCTGTAGCTGCGAGTCTACGCGGTACTCCTGCTCGGCCACGTCCAGGATTTTCTGGTCGGGGTAGTCCAGGTTGCGGTTCATATCCATCAGCTCGGCCACCATCTCCTGGGTGATGATGGTGTCGGCGGGCAGGTCTTTGGTGACCACGTTCTTCACGCTCCGAATGCTCTGGCCGCCCACACCCACGAACACCTGGGTGATCTGCACCTTGAGCTGCACCTCCAGCTTCTTGATGATGTTTGACAGGCACTGGGCGGTCTTGTCGATGTTGTAGACCACGCCTTTGCGAATGAAGGAAGAAGACTCTTCCCTGACCAGTGCCTGCACGCTGATGCTGCCATCGGGCTTCTTCTGCCCGGCGATGCCCGTCACCTTCGATGAGCCGAGCTCGATTGCTACGATAAATTCTGCCATATCTCTGTGTTTTTTATTTTTTTGCTTTATAGTTTCTGCGCTTGCAAATAATCTGGTTGTCGAACTCAACGCTGACGCGCGAGTATTTGTTCCAGCCGGCCTCGCTCAGTCCGTAGCGGTAGAACTTGCGCAGGCGGTCCAGCTTCGAGGCCACATTGGTGGGCTGGCCTATGTAGGCTATGTGGTCGCCCACGCGGGGCACCATCTCTACCGAGCCGTCGGCCAGCACGTTCAGCTGCTCTACCTGGTTCTTCCAGAAGTTGTCGCCGAGCAGCTGCTTGGCCAGCGGGGCCAGCGTCTTGCCCGCATAGCTCTTGCTGATGTGGCCCGTGGCCACGATCAGGTTGCAGGCATAGTTGGTCTGGGGCATCACCTCGCCGTGGCTGTCCACGTAGTAGTCGTCGCCATTGTCGGCCTTGACGCGAATCACGGGAATGCGCTGCCTGATGTCTATGCACACCTGCCCGCCCTGGGTCTTGTAGCACTCGGCCTTCTCAACGAGGGCCTCGCCGCACAGCGATTCCTCAATCTGGCGAGTGTTCACCTGGCTCATGGGCAGCGTAACGGGATATAGGCGCTTCTTGTGGAGCATCTGCTTCACTTTGTCGGGTGTCAGGAACCCATCAACGATGTCTTCCTCAATGGCAATCTTCACCTCAGTACAGATGTTGAGGTGGTCGTCGGGCTTGTTCCACGATGTCATGGCCAGCAGCAGGTAGCAGGCTATGCACACGTCGAGCGAAATGATGGCAATCTTCTTCCAGTTCATGGCGGCGTTGTTTTTTTAGCGGGGTGGGGGTGTCTATTTTTTTCTCTGTAGTATCCTGGCAATTTGCGGCACGAGGTTGTCCAGGTCGCCTGCACCCAGTATGACGAGCACGTCGAACGAGCGTTCCTTCACCAGCTGTATCACATCGTCCTTCAGTATCATCTGCTTCTCGATGCCGGGGCGCAGGTTGTCGTAGATGAGCTGCGAGCTGACGCCCTCGATGGGTAGCTCGCGGGCAGGGTAGATCTCGGTCAGGATGACCTCGTCGAGCAGGCTCAGCGCATCGGCAAAGTCACGGTAGAAGTCGCGGGTGCGGGTGTAGAGGTGCGGCTGGAAGATGGCCGTGATGTGGCGGTCGCGGTACAGCTCGCGCAGGCTGCGGGCGCTCTGCAGTATCTCCTTGGGGTGGTGGGCATAGTCGCTGAGCAGCACCAGGTGGTCGGTCTTGATCTTGAAGTCGAACCGGCGGTCTACGCCTCCGTAGGTCATCATGCCGATGCGCAGCTCCTCGGCCGTGCATCCAGCCAGCTGGGCCATGGCCATGGCGGCTACACCATTCTCGATGTTGATGGGCACGGGCTGGCCCAGCTCGATGTTCCTGACCGACTCGATGGGCGAGATGAAGTCGAACGTGATTTCGCCGTTCTCTATGCGTATGTTCTCGGCGTGGAAGTCGCCCTCGTCGCGGCTGTAGTCATAGCGGCGCACGCCAGGCTGCAGGGCCTCTTGCATCTCCAGTCCGCGGTGAACGATGAGCGCCCCCTCGGGCTGGATGAGCTCGGTGTAGTGGCGGAAGCTCTCTAAGTAGGCCTCCTTCGTGCCGTAGATGTCCAGGTGGTCGGGATCGGTCGAGGTGATGACCGTCATGTAGGGACTGAGCCAGTGGAACGAGCGGTCGAACTCGTCGGCCTCGATGACCACGTAGTCAGAGGGGCTCAGAATGTAGTTGGTGCCGTAGTTCTTCGAGATGCCGCCCAGGAAGGCGTTGCAGTCCAGGTGGCTCTGGTGCATGATGTGGGCGCACATGGTGCTGGTGGTGGTCTTGCCGTGGGTACCGGCTACGCACAGGCCGCGCATCTGGCGGGTGAGCGTGCCCAGCACCTGGGCGCGCTTCTGAATCTCGAAGCCCTGCTCGCGGAAGTACTGCAGCTCCTTGTGCTCAGCGGGTATGGCGGGTGTGTAGACCACCAGGCACTGCTCCTTCTTCTTGCAGGCGTGGGGTATCTCGTCGATGTTCTCTTCGTAGTGCAGCAGCATGCCCTCCTTCTCTAAGCGGCGGGTCAGTTCGGTGGGGGTCTTGTCGTAGCCGGCCACCACCAGTCCGCGACTGATGAAGTAGCGGGCAATGGCGCTCATACCGATGCCTCCTGCACCGATGAAGTAGACTGCTTTTATCTGTTTTGCTTCCATTTTTTTTGTGGGTCTTGTGGGTCTTATGGGTCCTATAGGTCTTATGGGTCTTATGGGCCTTATGGGCCTTATGGGGCCTATTGGTCTTATTATTGATTGGCCAGCTTTATTACTTCCTTGG
Organism: Prevotella sp.; assembly: GCA_017478085.1. Classification (GTDB taxonomy): domain Bacteria; phylum Bacteroidota; class Bacteroidia; order Bacteroidales; family Bacteroidaceae; genus Prevotella. Next base: position 5,301 of record JAFVEE010000089.1, read on the forward strand.
CGATGATCTCGGCAGAGTTGGGCAGGGCCATCTTCAGGACGTTCTGGCTGAGCGATTGCAGCTCAGCCTCGTCCTTTACGGTGCCGATGGCCAGGCGAATAAGCTTCTGCGGGGCCTCGGCATCGCTCACGAAGAGGGCGGCCTTGCGGTCTACGAGGGCCATGGCGTTCTTGGTCTGGTGGTCTTCGGCCACATTGGGGCTGGGCACCAGAATGACGGGCTTGCCCAGCAGGCAGAACTCGGAGATGCTGCCCGCACCGGCACGGCTGATGACCAGGTCGGCGGCCTTGTAGGCCACGCCCATATCGGTGATGAAGTCGGTCACTACCAGATTCTGCGGCTGGCCCTTCTGCTTCAGCTCTGTGGCTATCTGGGCGCTGTAGTACTTGCCCGTTTGCCAGATGAACTGCATGCCCGACTGCTCAATGTCGTTAAGGTGCTGCAACACGCTCTCGTTGATGGTGCGGGCCCCGAGGCTTCCACCCACGATGAGCACCGTCTTCTTCTGCACGTCGAGGCCCAGCGAGCGCAGGGCTTCCTCGCGTGTCACCTTGGTGTCGAGCAGGCTCTGGCGCACGGGGTTGCCCGTGAGCAGAATCTTGTCGGCGGGGAAGAAGCGCTCCATACCCTCGTAGGCCACGCAGAACTTGCGGGCCTTCTGGGCCAGACGCTTATTGGTCAGTCCGGCATAGCTGTTCTGCTCCTGCACCAGACAGGGAATGCCCATGCCGTAGGCAGCATCGAGCGTGGCGCTGCTGGCATATCCACCCACGCCCACGGCCACCTGGGGCTGGAACTGCTTGATGATTTTGCGGGCCATCCACTTGCTGCGCAGGAAGTCGATGGCCACGCCGATGTTGGCCGGCTTCCACAGCGGGCGGTACAGACCGCGTATGGGCAGTCCCTTGATCTCGTAGCCAGCGGCAGGCACGCGCTGCATCTCCATGCGGCCTTCGGCTCCTACGAACAGTATCTTGGCATCGGGGCGCAAGGCCACGATGGCATTGGCTATGCTCACGGCGGGGAAGATGTGGCCTCCGGTGCCGCCCCCGCTCACGATGACTCTTAATTCCTTATTCATATCAGTTATTTTGCTTGTGGGCTTACTTCGATACGCTTGGCTGAACGGCTCACGCTCAGTATGGCGCCGATATAGGCGCAGTTGATGATGGTACTGGTGCCACCCTTCGAGATGAGGGGCAGCGGCTGACCCGTGACGGGCATCAGGCCCACGGCTACCATCATATTGATTGTGGCCTGGGTGACCAGTAGCAAGGCCAGACCCAGCACCAGGAAGGCGGGGAAGTTGTTCTCGCACCGGCCTGCTATGCGGGCTGCCCTGAACAGCAGGATGACGTAGAGGAACACCACGACGATGGCTCCGAGGATGCCAGCCTCTTCGATCACGATGGCATAGATGAAGTCGCTGAAGGCCTGCGGCAGGAAGTCGCGTTCGGTGCTGTTGCCCGGCCCTTTGCCTATGATGCCCGAGGTGGCGATGGCTATGTTGGCGTGGCCCACCTGGTAGTTCTTCTCGATGTCGTAGTCTTCGGGACGTACCTTGTTGGTATCGTCAGAGTGGTTCAGAATGCGGTTGCGCCAGGTGGCGAAGCGGTGGAACACGCCGCCGCCCTTGATCTCGTTCTTGCTGGCCTTTTGCTCGGTGGTCGCTGCCGTGGCATCGCTGTCCTGCCCAATGCTGCCCAGCGTGAGCACCAGTGTGAGGAACACCACGATCACGGCCACACCGGCCCCCATCAGCTTGCCCATCTGCATAATGGGCACCCGCCCGATGAACATCATCAGGAAGATGACCATAAAGAGGATGGCCGCCGTAGAGAGGTTCTCAATGCCAATGATGAAGGCCATAGGCATCAGGATGATGAGCACGTACTTCATAGCCTTCTTGTCGGCCCCGCTGCCGTCTTCGCGCTGCATGGCGCTCAGAATCTGGGCCGTGGCCAGCACCATAGTGCCTTTGGCAATCTCGGAAGGCTGGAAGGTGAAGCCCGCCAGACGAATGACGCGGTTGGCCCCGTTGATGCTCTCGCCGCCGATGAGCACCCAGAGCAGGGTGCTGAAGCTGACGAGCAGCAGCAGCGGCGTGACGATCTTGAAGTAGCGGCACGGAATGTTGAGCGTGACGATGGCCACGAACAGTCCTAACAGTATCATGATGACATGGTAGAACAGCGGTCCCATGTAGTTTTGCGACTTGTACGTCAGCGTGCTCGAAGCCGAGAACACTTCGACGATGCTGATCATGCAAAGGAAGAGGAACACCATCCAGATGACCTTGTCGCCTTTGAAGAGATTGCCTATTCTGTGATTCATATTCAGCGGAAGTCTTACAGGTTTCTTGCTAATTCCTTGAACTGCTCGCCGCGATCCTCCATGTTCTTGAAGAGGTCGAACGAGGCGCAGCAGGGGCTCAGCAGCACGGTCTCGCCGGGCTGGGCCAGCTCGTAGCAGGCTTCAATGCACTCCTTCATAGAGTGGGTGTCGCGCACGGGAATGCCCAGCTGGTCGAAGTTCTGGTGCAGCTTGGTGTTGTCGGCACCCAAGTAGACCAGGGCCGAGCATTTCTGCTTGATGAGCGGTATGATGGGCGAGTAGTCGTTGCCCTTGTCCTTGCCGCCCACGATGAGCACCACGCGGGTCTTCATCGAGTCGAGTGCATACCAGCAGGCGTCGACGTTGGTGGCCTTTGAGTCGTTCACGTACTGCACGCCGCGCACCGTCGTGACCTTCTCCAGCCGGTGCTCCACGCCGGGGAAGTCGCTCAGGCTCTTGCGAATGACCTCCTTCTTGATGCCCGCAATATTGCCTGCGATACCGGCGGCCAGCGAGTTGTAGATGTTGTGGCGGCCCGTCAGGCTCAGTGCCTCCTGCTCCATATTGAAGGGCTCGGGTTTCTCGATGGTGTACTTGCCCTCCTCTATGTAGCCTATGCTGCCCTTCTCCTTCAGTTCGGAGAACGGGTAGCAGATGGCCTTGATGTCGTACTTCTTCAGTTCGCGGCTGATGATGGGGTCGTCGTTCCAGTAGATGAAGGCATCGTCGGGCGTCTGGTTCTGCAGGATGCGCATCTTGGCATCGACGTAGTTCTGCATCTCGAAGTTGTAGCGGTCCAGATGGTCGGGCGTGATGTTCAGCAGAATGGCGATGTTGGCGCGGAACTGGTACATATTGTCCAGCTGAAACGAGCTCAGCTCGATGATGTAGTACTTGTGAGGCTCCTCGGCCACCTGCAGGGCCAGCGAGTGGCCAATGTTGCCGGCCAGTCCGCAGTCGTAGCCCGCATTGGTGAAGATGTGGTAGATGAGGCTCGTGGTGGTGGTCTTGCCGTTTGAGCCGGTGATGCAGATCATCTTCGAGTCGGTGTAGCGACCGGCAAACTCTATCTCGCTGATGATGTGGATGCCCTGCTCGATGGCCTTCTTCACCATCGGGGCCGTATCGGGTATGCCGGGACTCTTGATGATTTCGTCGGCATTCAGAATCTTCTCTTCGGTGTGCTGACCCTCCTCCCAAAGAATGTGGTGGCTGTCGAGCATCTCCTTGTAGCGCGGGGCTATCTTCGACATGTCGCTCACAAACACGTCGAAGCCCTCTTTCTTTGCCAGGACGGCGGCACCTGCACCGCTCTCGCCTGCTCCTAATATCACTATTCTCTTCATTATCTTATCTTCAGTGTTATAATCGTTAAGGCTGCCAGTATGATGGTGGTAATCCAGAAGCGTACCGTGATCTTCGACTCATGGAAGGGGCGGTGGGGCCACTTCTTCAGCACGTAGGTCGACGTGGGGTCGAGCTGCGAGTCCAGCTTGCGGAACGTATCGTGGATGGGCGTTGCCCTGAACACGCGCACCCGCTTGCCCTTGCGCTTCTGCAGCTTGAACCACTGCGTCTGGATGATGACGCTGAGGCTCTCGACGAAGAAGATGCCGCACAGAATGGGCAGTAGCAGCTCCTTGTGGATGATGACGGCACACACGCCGATGATGCCGCCGATGGTGAGCGACCCCGTGTCGCCCATAAAGATCTGGGCAGGGTAGGCGTTGTACCACAGGAAGCCGATCATGGCCCCGATGAAGGCGAAGAGGAACACCACCAACTCTTCAGACCCAGGGATGTACATAATGTCGAAGTAGGCCGAATAGATGATGTGCGACGACACGTAAGCCAGGATGGCCAGCGCCACGCCTATGATGGCCGAGTTGCCCGCACACATACCGTCCATGCCGTCGTTCAGGTTGGCCCCATTGCTCACGGCGGTTACCACGAGAATGGTCATCAGCACGAAGAACACCCATCCGGCGGCCACCTTGTAGTCGCCCAGGAACTTCATCACGTTCGAGTAGTTTAGGTTGTGGTTCTTGATGAAGGGGATGGTGGTCTGCAGCGACTTTACCGCCTCGGGCTTGTGCTTCACCACGACCTCCTGGTTGTCGGGCTGCACCACGTTCACGTTCTCGCGCACCACGGCATCGGGACTGAGCCAGAGCGTGAGGCCCACGATGAAGCCAATGCTTACCTGGCCCACAATCTTATAGCGCCCCTTCAGACCGTCCTTGATGCCCTTGAAAATCTTGATGTAGTCGTCCATAAAGCCCAGGAAGCCCAGCCACAGCGTGGTGGCAATCATGAGCAGCAGGTAGATGTTGCGCAGGCGGCCCAGTAGCAGCACGGGCACCAGGATGGCCACGATGATGATGATGCCGCCCATGGTGGGCACGCCCTTCTTCTCGACGCCAAAGGGGTCGATGCTGGGGTCGCGCTCGGTCTCGAAGTACTTCTTGCGGCGCATGTACTTGATGAAGTATTCGCCGAACCAGGCCGAGATAATCAGCGACAGGATGAGTGCCAGCAGCGAGCGGAACGAAATGTAGCTCCACAGGTGCGAGCCGGGAATGTTGAATTGCTCTAAGAAGCGAAACAGGTAGTACAGCATAGTCTTATGAATTAAAGAGTTCTCTTACCACCTCGCGGTCATCGAAGTGGTGCTTCACGCCCTTTATTTCCTGATAGTCCTCGTGGCCCTTGCCGGCAATGAGGATGACGTCGCCCTTCTGGGCCAGCATGGTGGCCGTCTTGATGGCCTCGCGGCGGTCGGCGATGCTGATCACCTTCTTCATCTGCTTCTGGTCGAGTCCGGCCAGCATGTCGTTGATGATGTCCTGTGGCTCCTCGAAGCGGGGATTGTCACTGGTGATGATGACGCGGTCGCTCTGCTTCACGGCCTCCTGTGCCATGAGCGGACGCTTGCCCTTGTCGCGGTTGCCACCGGCTCCGCACACGGTGATCACCTGTCCGCGGCCGTTCAGCACCTCGTGTATGGCCTTCAGCACGTTCTCCAGGGCATCGGGCGTATGGGCGTAGTCCACGATGGCGGTCACACCCTCCTTCGAGCGGATGGGCTCCAGGCGACCGGCCACGCTCTTCAGCGTGCTCAGCACCACCAGCACGTCTTCGGGCTTCTGGCCCAGCATCACGGCGGTGCCATAGACGGCCAGCAGGTTGCTCACGTTGAACTTGCCAATGAACTGCACGCCCACCTCGTGGCCATCCATCTCGAGGTACATGCCCTCGAAGTGGCACTCTATGATGCGGGCACGGTAGTCGGCCATCGAGCGGGTGCTGTAGGTCTTCACCGTGGCGCGGGTGTTCTGCACCATGTACATGCCGTTCTTGTCGTCGGCATTGGTGATGGCGAAGCTGCCTTTGGGCAGCATGTCGAAGAAGGCCTTCTTGGCATCGCGATAGTTCTCAACGGTCTTGTGGTAGTCCAGGTGGTCGCGCGTCAGGTTGGTGAAGATGCCTCCGGCAAACTTCAGCCCGCCTATGCGCTGCTGGGCGATAGCGTGGCTGCTGCACTCCATAAACGCATACTGGCAGCCGGCATCGACCATGCGCTTCAGCAGGCGGTTCAGCTCGATGGGGTCGGGCGTGGTGTGGTCGGCGGGAATGGCTTCGCCCTCAATGTAGTTGCACACCGTAGAGAGCAGTCCGCACTTGTAGCCCAGCTGGCGGAACATATTATATAATAAGGTGGCGATGGTGGTCTTGCCGTTGGTGCCGGTGACGCCCACCAGCTGCAGCTGCGACGTGGGGTCGCCCTGGAACAGGGTGGCCACGGGGCCTACGGTGCCCTCGGTCGACTCTACCTGCACGTAGCACACGCCCTCGTTGCGCTCTTCGGGCATCTCTTCGCACAGAATGGCGGCAGCCCCCTGCTCAATGGCTTTGGGTATGAACTTGTGGCCGTCGGTCACGGTGCCGCGGATGGCCACGAACAGGTGGCCGGGGCCAATGCGACGCGAATCGATGTTCACGTCGGTTATCTCAATGTTGGCATCGCCCTGGATGGCTTTGGGGGTGATGTCTTTCAGTAGTTCGCTTAGTTTCATATCTTTTGTTTTTTTGGTTTCTAGGTTTTCCTAGGGGGCCTAGGCTGTCCTAGGCGTTCCTAGGTTCTCCTAGGCATTCCTAGGTTTTCCTAGGGTTCCTATATCCCCAGCTTCAGCTCGCACTGCATGCCGTCGCTCAGCGTGCGGCCAAAAGGAATGCTCTGGCTCTTCACGTAGCCAGTGCCAGAGAGCCTGACCTTCAGGCCGCGCGACTCCAGCATATAGAGGGCATCGCGGGCACCCATTCCTGTTACATCGGGCATGGTGTTCTGGGGGGGCTTCTGCTCGGCCAGCGACACCTCGCTGCGACTGCTCGTGGCATTGCCCCAGATGGGCGTGCCGTCGGCATACATGCCGCCCCAGCCGCCCTGGGTCTTGATGCCCAGCTGGTTCAGCACATAGTCGGCTGCCATCACGTTGCCGCTCTTCACGTCGGGCACGGGGATCGAGGTGGAGTCGCGGGCATCCTTCACGTCGAGCTTCAGGTATTTGGCCATGACGCCTTCAGAAATCTGGTGGAACACCACGCCGGCCATGCCGCCGCCCGATGCGGGCAGCCCCGGCTTCTTCAGGCATACGATGCAGGAGTAGCGTGGATTGTCGGCGGGGAAGAAGCCGCAGAACGACAGCCAGTACCACATTTGCCCGGACTTATAGCCCGCACCGCCCTGCGACACCTGGGCGGTGCCCGTCTTGCCGGCCACCTGGAACGAGTGGCTTCCGGCCTTCTTGCCCAGTCCCTGACTGACCACGTGGGTCAGGATGGTCTGCATGGTCTTGATGGTCTGGGGCTTGGCTATTTGCTCCTTGATGACCTCGGTCTGCGTTTCGTAGAGCACCTGGTTGTCCTTCACGATCCTCTTCACGAAGCGGGGGCGCACCATCTTTCCGTCGTTGGCAATGGCATTGTAGAAGGCCAGCGTGTTGATGGGCGCAATCTGCGTCTCGTAGCCTATCGACATCCAGGGTAGGGTGGTCTTGCTCCAGTACAGGGCCTTGTTGGTGGTCTTCGTGTCTGGCCAGCGAATCTTCGGGGGCAGATAGCCCACGAGCGGCAGCTTCAGGTCTTCGTTGATGCCCACGCGGTAGAGCCCTTCGACATACTTTTCGGGCTTGTCGTGGTAATAGCGGTCGATGACGTAGCTGACGCCGATGTTCGAGCTGACCTCGAGCGTGCGGGCCACGTTGATGTCGCCATAGCCACCCTTGTACCAGTTGTGGTCCTTCATGTTGCTGCCATGCATCTGCATGATGCCGTTGCCGGTATGGATGACATAGCTGGTATCGACCACCCCGTCGTCGAGGGCCACCAGGAACGAGGCCGTCTTGAACACCGAGCCCGGCTCGCAGCGATAGCTGATGGCGTTGTTGACCACCTCGCGATAAGAGCCGTCGGCCATCTGCGACATATTCACGATGGCCTTCACCTCGCCCGTCTGCACCTCCATCAGGATGGCCACGCCCATCGAGGCGTTGTCTTTCTTCAGCTCTTCTACCAGTGCGCGCTCGGCCAGATCCTGCATGCCCACGTCGATGGTGGTCACGATGTCGGCACCGTCGATGGGGGGAGCCACGGTGAGCTTCATGAACTTATCGCGCACCTTCTGATGCTGCGAAATGCCGTTGACGCCGCGCAGAATGGAGTCGTAGCTCAGCTCCAGGCCGCAGTAGGCCGAGTCGCTGGCTATCTTGATCTCGCCCACGGTGCGCTGGGCCAGCGAGCCGAACGGGCGGCGGCGGGCATTGAACGTCTCCCAGTGGAAGCCGCCCTTGTTGACGGGCAGCGAGAAGTAGGGCAGCTTGCGCACCTCGGCAAACGTGTTGTAGTCGATGCGGCGGGGCCACACCGGCCAGTGGCGGGCACCCGTGCTGCCGTTCTTCAGCCGCTTGTTGCGCCCTTCGGTGAGCTTCTCGCGGAACTCCTGAGCCGAGCGTTCGGGGAAGATCTGGTGCAGACCGTAGCACAGACTGTCGAGGCTCACGGTCCAGATGGAGTCGCGCTTGTGCATCCACACACTGTCCTCGGGGTCGCCGGCCTGGAAGTCCATGAAAATCTTGTATTCGGGTATGCTCGAGGCCATGAGCTCGCCGTCGCAGCTCAGTATGTTGCCACGGTTGGGCTTCACGCTCACGCTGTCGCGTTTCATGCGTGAGGCCACCTTCTCCCAGTAGTCTTTCTTGGCGGTCATAATATAGCCGGCCTTGGCCACCACGGCCAGGCCCACGAGCGTTAGCATCACGGCTATCGCGAGGTAGCGGGGCATCACCTTTTTCTTCTCGAACTTGCTCATAGTGGTAACTCTTATTCTTGGGGGATGAATATTTTGTAGGGCGGCTGGTTGCTGACGTGCAGCAGCGTGTCCTGGTTGGTGCGCAGTGCATCGAGCACGCGGCTCTCGCGGCAGCACTCGGTGAGGCTGCTGGAGCTCGACAGGGCCTTGTACTTGGCATCGGTCAGGTTACTCTCAAGCTGGGCTATGTCGAGCATGTCCTGCTGGCACTGGTAGCGGAAGGCCACATAGACGGTGATGAACAGCACGATGAGCAGGATGAGCCACACCTGGCGGCGCACCATCTGGGCCGACAGGATGTCGCCACCCAGAATCTTGCGAAGCGTGAGCGTGCCTATGGGGGCATCGTCGTCCTCGCTGACGTTCTGCTTGATTTGCTCTAACGTGGAGGCGGGCTTGGGACTGTCCTCCAGTTCTTGTTTCAGGGTCATCTCTTCGTCGTTGTTCATCGCGTGTACCTCTTTTATATATATTATACCTTTTCTGCTACTCTCAGCTTGGCGCTGCGGCTGCGGGGGTTGCGCTCCTGCTCCTGGGCTGTGGGCACCGTGGGCTTGCTGCCCAGCGGGCGAAGCGGGGCCTGCGTGCGGCCGAAGAAGTCTTGCTCTACGTGCCCCTCGGCGTTGCCCGCCCTCATGAAGTTCTTCACGATGCGGTCTTCCAGTGAGTGGTAGGTGATGATGCTCAGGCGGCCGCCCTGACCGAGCAGCTCCTGGGCTGCACAGAGCATCTCCTTGAGGGCCTGCATCTCCTGGTTGACCTCGATGCGCAAGGCCTGGAACAGGCGGGCCATGTCCTTCTTCTCGCGCTCGCGGGCCACGAACTGCCCGGCTATCTGCATGAGCTGGGCCGTGGTGGCTATGCGCTGCTGCTGCCGGGCCTTGACGATGGCGGCTGCCAGTCGGCGGGCCTGCTTCAGTTCTCCGTACAGGTAGAAAACATCGGATAGCTGCTCTTCGGTGTAGTTGTTCACCACGTCGGCTGCCGTGCGCCCGGCCCGCTTGTTCATGCGCATGTCGAGCGGGGCATCGACGAAGCGGAAGGAGAATCCGCGCGACTCGTCATCCAGATGGTGGCTCGACACCCCGAGGTCGCCCAGCAGGCCGTCGATGTGATCCACCCCGTAGTAGCGCATCCAGTTCTTTACATACCTAAAGTTGCTACGCACGAAGGTAAATCTGTCGTCGCCAATGATATTTCTCTCGGCATCGCCGTCCTGATCGAAGCTGTACAGGTGGCCTTTCGGCCCCAGCCGGCTCAGGATTTCGCGCGAGTGGCCACCGCCACCAAAGGTCACATCTACATAGATGCCATCGGGCTGGATGTCCAGCCCGTCGATGCTTTCCCGTAGAAGAACGGGAACGTGATATGTTTCCGCTGTTATCATCTTCTATTGTCGGGGCTTGCTCATAAGGGCTTTCAACCGTGCTGAAAAATCCGCCTGAGGGACGAAAGGTTTTTCAGTCTTTTCCAGTGCCCATATCTCGATGGTGTCGTTCATGCCGATGAAGCGTACCGCCTGGTTGATGCCAGCCGCTTGCAATAGGCGTTTAGAAATCAGGAAGCGGCCATTGCCGTCGAGCTCGCAGCTCTCGGCCTCGGCCATGTAGGCCCTGAGCACCATCTGCTCCTCCTCGTCCCACTCCGATACCTGCTCCGACAAGATGTCGATGCGGCGTATCCATGCGCTTTCGGGGTACAGAACCAGACACTTGCCGCTCACGTCGGTGCGCAGCACCAACTGCTCCTCGCCAGCGGCTTGCAGCTGCTTGCGGAACTGGGATGGAAGGAACACGCGCCCCTTGGCATCGGTCTTGGCTTCTATGTTGCCGAAAAATCGCATTTCTATATATTGAAGTAGGATTTCGATGCAAAGATACAAAAAAATCCTCCACCACAAACCATTTTCCCCCACTTTTTTTCATTCTTCCCCCACTTTTTTGCTCAAACACTTTTTTTTGACTTGGTTTTGGCACAAAAGCCTTTCTTTGTGCAATGGTTTTGGGGCCATTTTTCAACGGAGCCTTCGTTGTGTTGTAACGAAGGCCGGATTGAAAAGAAACGGGGCCTCCGTTGAAAAGAAACGGGGCCTTCGTTATGCCGTAACGGAGGCTCCGTTGCAAAACGCCCCGTTTTTCCCTGCAAAAAAGCCTGCTTGCCATTAGAATTTTGCACAATTTAGCACAATTTTGTGTGAAAGTGTCGCTAATATGAAAGGTTTTTAGTAATTTTGCAAGTTGTTAGCTACATAGGGAAAGCAAATGGAAACAATAAGCCAAAATACGGTTGACATCGAGAAGATACTACGCAGCAAGATGGGCAGCAAGGCACGATGGGTGCCAGGGCCGCTCGTAAGCTGGCTGAAGCGCATTGCCCACGAAGACACGGTGAATGGGTTCCTGTGGGAGGCGCGCGACCTGAAGGGTACGCCCTGGCTTGAGGCCACTTTGCGCCACCTGGACACCAAGATCGAGGTGGAGGGGATGGAGAACCTGCCGCCGAAGGATGATGGCAAGCTCTATACCTTCGTGAGCAATCACCCTATGGGCGGCATCGATGGCGTGGCACTGGGCTCGGTCATTGGGCGACAGTACGACGACCGCTTCCGCTATTTGGTGAACGACCTGCTTATGAACCTGCCCGGCCTGGCTCCGCTCTGCATTCCCATCAACACCACGACCAAGAAGAGCCGCTCCTTCCCGCAGATTGTAGAGGAGGGCTTCAAGGGCGATTACCACCTGCTTATGTTTCCCGCCGGTCTGTGCTCGCGCCGCCACGATGGCGTGATTCGCGACCTGCCGTGGAAGAAGACCTTCATCGTGAAGAGCGTAGAGACCCATCGCGACGTGGTGCCCATACACTTTGGGGGCCGCAACAGCGACTTCTTCTACCGCTTGTCGAACATCTGCGACCGCTATGTGAAGAAGGTGAACATTGCCATGCTCTTCCTGGTCGACGAGATGTACAAGAACACGGGTAACACCTTCCACGTGAAGATAGGCAAGCCCATACCCTGGCAAACCTTCGACAAGAGCAAAACCCCGATGGAATGGGCCGATTTTGTACAGAATCAGGTCTACTCCCTATAGTCCCAATCAGTCCCAGTTAGTCCCAATAAGTCCCAATAAGTCCCACCAAGTCCCAATCAGTCCCAGTTAGTCCCAATAAGTCCCACCAAGTCCTAGTAAGTCCCCCCACAAAGCCAATGGAACAACCCATCATCCCCCCCATCGCCAAGGAAGTGCTCAAAAGCGAGCTCACCGCCGAGCGACAACTGCGTATGACCAACAAAAGCCATAACGAGATATACATCGTGACGGCCCACAACGCACCGAACGTGATGCAGGAGATAGGTCGCCTGCGCGAAATAGCCTTCCGCGAGGCAGGCGGCGGCACGGGCAAGGCGGTCGACATCGACGAGTTTGACACCTGCGAGAACTGCTACAAGCAGCTCATCGTGTGGAACCCGGAGGCAGAGGAGATCATAGGCGGCTACCGCTATTTAGAGGGAACGAAGTGGGAGATGGACGCGCAGGGGCAGCCCATCCTGGCCACGAGCCACATGTTCCACTTCAGCGAGAAGTTCCTGCGCGACTATATGCCCTACACCATCGAGCTGGGCCGCTCGTTCGTGAGCCTGCCCTACCAGAGCTCGCGCATGGGGGCCAAGAGCCTCTTTGCGCTCGACAACCTGTGGGACGGGCTGGGCGCACTCACGGTGATTATGCCCAACGTGCGCTATTTCTTCGGCAAGATGACCATGTACCCCAGCTACATACGCGAGGGGCGCGACATGATTCTGTACTTCCTGAAGAAGCACTTCGACGACAAGGATAAGCTGGTCATACCGATGAAACCGCTGAAAATAGAGACCAGCGAGGAGGAGCTGGCGGCCATCTTCTGCAAGGACAACTTCCGCGAGGACTATAAGATTCTGAACCAGGAGGTGCGTCGGCTGGGCTATAACATTCCGCCCTTGGTGAATGCCTATATGAGCCTGTCGCCCACGATGAAGCTCTTCGGCACCGCCATCAACTATGGCTTTGGCGATGTGGAGGAGACGGGCATCCTCATTGCCATCGACGAGATCCTGGAGGAGAAGAAAGTGCGCCATATCGATTCTTTCATCAACGAGCATCCCGAAGCGCTGAAGATTACCAGCGGAGCCAACAAGGTAATCTACAAAAACAACTACTAATTATTTTTTTGATAGGAAAATGGGAAGACCGTCTTTAGTAGACGGTCTTCCTGCCATTGTGTACGTAGATGCCCCGGCGGGGATGGACGAATCTGCGACCCGAAAGGTCGATGAAATCGGCCGTTTTTGCCTTCTTGGGGGCCTGCGTGTCAGCTATTCCATTGGGCACGGGGTTCTGGTTCACCAGTACCAGCGTGAGCCCGGTGGCATCCTCGCCGCCAAAGGCTATGACCTGTGGCTCGGCATCGTCGTAGCCCTGCTTCGTGGCCGTGAGCGTATAGGTCAGTATGCCCTGCCACACCTTGATGCTGAACGTGCCGTCGGCGGCAGTGACGCCCTGGTAGAGGGCATCGCCGGTGTTCGATTGAAGCACGATCGTCACGCTGTCGAGCGGCTGCTCCTGTTCGTCGGTGGCAATGCCGCTCACGATGTGGGCGTAGGTGCCGTCGGTCTCGGGGGCAATGGAAAACGTCTTCTCCTCGGTCAGCACCGTGCCGCCGGCGTAGGTCAGCTCAACCTGCGCCTTCACGGCTTCCTGCGCAAGGCGCGGGGTGTAGTCGAAGCTGAAGGTGCCCGTCTGGTTCAGGGCGATGGCGAGGGGCTGGGCCGTCAGCACGGGTTCGCCGTCGATGAACAGGCGGGCCGACACCTCTTCGCTCTCGGCCCAGAGGTTCTGCACCGTGGCCGAGATGGTCAGGCGGTGGTTCACCTCGGCATCGCTTGGAACGCTGAAGCCGGTCACTACGATCAGGTGCTGTCCGGTGGCTTCGGCTATATGCACGCCTGTCACGTTGTCAATCTGCACGTTCACGCCCTCGAAGCGCAGGTAGCAGTCGCCAGCGGGCAGGTTGGCCACCTGCTGTTGCGCCCATTCGGTGGTGAGGCCTGCCGTCAGGTTGGCGGCCACGGTCCAGTTGGTGCGGTCGGGCGAGTAGCTCACGCGCAGCACCGGGGCATAGTATTCGGCCGGGCTGTAGCGGCGAGCATCGAAGGCGAGCACGTCGCCCTCGGCTATGCGCACCAGGGCCGTGGTCAGGTTCTGCGGCTGGCCCTCGTACTCGATGCACTCGGCCAGGTAGTTGGTCGATCCGAAGTCCTCGTACATCACGCTCCACTTACCCTCAGCCTGCCATCCGCGCGGCAGCTGTCGGTCCTGGAAGTCTGCGTAGATAATCTGCGGGTCGCGCGTGCTGCCGCTTAGTGTCAGGGTGAAGTCGTCGAGTTCGGCACTCTTGATGGTGAGCGTGGCCTCGTGCTGCCCGAAGGGTACCACGGGCATGGTGATGCTGACGGATTGTTGTTCGCCAGCCGCCAGCTCAACGGTCTGGGGCGATGCCACGAAGCCTTCACCCACGGCGATGGCCGAGCGCAGTATGCCCGTGCCGGCATTCATCAGCGTGAGCACCACCGTGCTGTCGCGGTCGGTGAATCCATAGTCGATGGAATCGCCGTTTTTCAGCGTTTTTCCATCCAGCAGCACGCTGAGCAGGGGCACGTCGGTAGCCTCGCGGTAGCCCAGCACATTGTCGATGCTGACGCGGCATCCCTCGAAGGCCAGGTAGTAGCTGCCTGCGGGAATGGTAGCCACGGTGAGCGTCTGTGCGGCCGACGACGGGATGCGCCCGCCTAACGAAGCGGCCAGCTGCCAGGAGTCCTCGCTCTTGTCGGGCGAATAGTATATGTTGAGCAGGGCTGCATCGCTGCTGTAGTTGCGCCTGGCCTGCAGGGTGAGGCTCTCGCCTTCGGCCACGGTCAGCTTCTGGGTCACGAGGCGGGTGGCCTTGCCTTCGAAGTTCTGCTGGCGGGCGGCACCACCCATGATGCTCCAGCTCTCGCCCACCTCCCACGATGCCGGGAACTGGCCATCGTCGAAATCGGCGAAGAACAATTCGGGGTCTACGGCCACGCCACTCACGCTGAACGCGAACGTGCCCAGGCCGTGGGCGATGGTTACGCTGCCCTGCTTCTGGCCGTAATGGCCTTCGGCTGGCACCAGGCTCACGCTGATGGTCTGCTCGCTGCCGGCCTCTACTTGGAATGCCTCAGACGGGCTTACGACGTAGCCCTCGGGTGTGGTAATTGAGTCGACCTGTAGGGGGGCGGTACCGGCATTGCGCAGGTTGAAGGTCCTGGTGACGGTGGTCTTAGAGAAACCGAAGTCGAACAGCTCGCCATCGTCGACGCTGATGTAGGTACCCGGCTCGTAGAGGGCGAACTGGGCACGATAGGCCGTAACGTCGACAATGCGGTAAATGCTCGTGCCGGCATCGTTGTTCAGGTAGGTGTTGGTCAGGTTCTCGCGTGCGTAGAAATAATAGGTGCCGCCCTCTGCGGCA
>JAFVEE010000090.1 GCA_017478085.1 Prevotella sp.
AAGGGGCTGGTCCCAGAACACGGTGCCCCCGGCCTCGGCGGCCAGCTTGTCCACCTCCTGTTGCAGGGTCTCGAGGAAGGCTTCCTCCTTCTTCTTCGAGCGGCGGCCGGGCCCTTCGCTCAGCACGCGGCTGAAGTAGGCATCGTAGCTGATGCCGAAGTCGTCGGGCGTCTCGTGGGGGAAGAAGCTCACTGCCACCTCATACTTGATGTTGCCAGCCTCGGAGTCGGAGATGAGCAGCACGTTGGCGGCGTGGCGCTCAGTGCCGTTGAAAGTGCACTTAGCGCCGAAATACTGTTGATAAACGTTGATTGTTGCCATAACTTGTTTAGGTTTTGATGCAAAAGTACGAAAAAAAGCTGACAACGGGGCGTATTCTCTGAAAAAGTTTGTAAATTTGCATAGAAATTATGCTAATACAGGAAGACAATGAAGCAGATAGAAGTTGTGGCGGCCATCATACACGATGATGGGGGACGGGTGCTGGCCACTCAGCGGGGATATGGCGAGTGGAAGGACTACTGGGAGTTTCCCGGAGGAAAGATGGAGCCCGGCGAGAGGGCAGAGGATGCCCTGCGCCGCGAGATCTGGGAGGAACTGGAAACGCGCATCGCGGTGGAGCGGCTGGTCACGACCGTAGAGTGGGACTACCCCAAATTCCACCTCACGATGCACTGCTTCTGGTGCCGTGTGGAGAGCGGCAGCCTGATACTGAAAGAACACGAAGCTGCCCGCTGGCTGAGTCTGGACGAACTGATGAGCGTAGACTGGCTGCCAGCGGACAGGGAGGTAGTTGGGAAAATGATTACTTGAACAGCAGCGGAGCCATCTCCCGGAGGCTGCGACGCCACGTGAGGAACTCGTGGGCGGTGCCCTCGGACACATAGCCCACGGCGTTGATGCCGGCAGCCTTCAGGGCCTCGGTGCTCTGGCGAATGCCGTCGGGGCGCTCCTTTGAGCCACAGCTCTGGAAGATGAGGCGCACCTGATCCTTCGTCTTGATGTCCTCGGGGGCATACTGGCCGCCGCTCAGCAATCCGTAGTAGCCGAACACCTCGGGGCGGCGCAGGGTGATAAGCTTCGTCTCGATGCCGCCCATCGAGAGACCGGCCATGGCGCGGCTCTCCTTCTTGGCGATGGTCATGAAGTGGCTGTCGATGTAAGGCACCAGCTCGTCGACCAGCACGGTCTCAAACTCCTTGGCCGTAAACTGGCCTATGGTGCCGAACTTCACGTCGTTGGTCATGCCGTAGGTCATCACGATGATGAAGGGCTTGCACTTTCCCTCGGCAATCAGGTTGTCCATAATCAGGTTGGCGTGGCCCTGGTTGCTCCAGGCATACTCGTTCTCACCCCAGCCGTGCTGCAGGTAGAGCACGGGGAAACGCTCTTTCTTATTCTGGCCGTAGGTGGGCGGCGTGTAGACGAAGGCACGGCGCACCTGCTGCGTGCTCTCGCTCCAGAACAGCACCTGCTGCACGTTGCCGTGGGGCACGTTCTTCTCGGCGTAGAAGTCCTGATCGTGGGCGGGAATCTCGATGCCGCTCTCCCAGCGGCAGGAACCGAAGTAGTTCTGTGTGCCGGGGTCGTTGAAGGTGCCCCCATCGATGGTGAGGCGGTAGTAGTGGAAGCCCTCGTCCATTGGCCCTTCGGTCTGACCTATCCACGAGCCGTCGAAGAAGCGGCGCAGCTTGGTGCCGCCGCTGCCGCCCAGACCCAGGCTCACGGTGAGGGCCTTGGCATCGGGTGCCATCACGCGGAAGCGCACGTAGCCCGGCGAGTTCACCTGCGGATAGTCCTGTCCGGGCTGGTTCTTGGTTGAGGGGTTGAAGTCGTCCTTCACGCCCTCCACCTTGCGGAAGGCCCACTCGGGGTTGAACTGCGGACGCTCCTGCTGGGCGCGGGGCTGGCGGGCAGGCTTTGCGGGCAGGGGCCATAGCGGGTCCTTCATCAGCTTGATGTAGTCGTAGGCCATCTTGGGCTTATACTCCGTGTCGAAGGGCAGCGGATAGTTGGCAGCGCCGAGCCACGAGTCGCGGTCGGAGAGGTTCCAGAACGTCACGCAGTCGATGACATCCTTATGCTTGCGCAGCACGCGGAACACGCGGGCATACTGGTCGGCCAGGTGCTGTTTCACGCTGTCGGTCACGTTGGCACCCTGGTGGCTGAAGCGCAACGCGCCGCCCATCTCCTCGTTGGTGCGAATGTCCAGTTCGGTCACGTGAATGTGCTTCACGACTTTCTCGTAAAGCGTGATGGCATCGTCGATCTCCTGCTCCGTGGGGCCGTAGATGTTGTAGTGGCCCTGCATACCGATGCCGTCGATAGGCACGCCGGCCTGCTTCATCGCCTTCACCATATTGTAGATGCGCTGGCTCTTCACGGGGTCGCACTCGTTGTAGTCGTTGTAGAAGAGCAGGGCCTTGGGGTCGGCCTCGCGGGCATACTCGAAGGCCTTGGCAATGAACTCATCGCCGCAGAGCTTGTACATGGGGCTCTGGCGGTAGGGGTCCACGGCGTTCTTGTCATCGGTCATGGCCTCGTTGACCACGTCCCAGCAGTAGACCACGTCCTTGTAGCGCGTGACGATGGCCTGTATGTGCCGCTTCATGCGGGCGTAGAAGACCTCCTTCGTGGGGTTGTCTCCCAGCATCCACTCGCCAATCTGCGAGTGCCACATCAGGCAGTGGCCGCGCAGCTTGATGCCGTTCTGGCGGGCGAAGTTGGCAATGCGGTCGGCAGCCTCCCAGGTGAACTCGCCCTCCTGAGGCTCGGTGAGCTGCGGCTTCATATCGTTCTCGGCGGTGATGCTGTTGAACTCTCGGCAGATGAGGGCCTGCTGGTCGGCGTTCTGCACGTTGCGCTGGTTTACGGCCACGCCCACCATAAAGTAGTCCTTGTAGGCATCCTTCAGTCCTTTTTGCGCCCAGGTGGCAGTGGTGGCGGTGAGTGCCAGCACGGCGGCGAGGGCCAGCTTAGAAATCTGTTTCATTCTTCTTGTGAGGTTTGATGGTTATTTGATAATCGTTTTCTTTCCACCTATTATATATAAGCCAGGGCGCAGCGCGGCATCAGCCTTAAAGTGGCGCCCCAGCAGGTCGTAGCACCCCGTCGGCGAAGTTGCGATAGTATCGCAACCAACGGGACGCAGGGCAGCGGGCACGGTGAGCGTGTGGTGGCGCAGGGCCGAGCGCACGGCATACCAGGCGGGCTTCTTCGTGAGACTGCTGTTGTAGAGCAGGGGGGTCGAGCCGCTGCGCCACGAGTCGTTGTCCTTCAGTCCCCAGATGATCATGTAGGGGCAGTTGTCGTTGCCGAGCATCACGTCGGTCACGATGCGGTACTGGCGCGCCTGCTCCTCCAGGTCCTTGGCCGAGGTCGAGGGCGTGCCCATGTCCAGTTCGGTGATGACGCACTTCAGCCCCGCCTCGCCGAAGCGGCGTATGGTCTGGTCGAGCTTCGTAGAGTCGACATCGCCTATCGAGAAGTGGCACTGCAGGCCCACGCCGTCGATGGGTATGCCCGCCTTCTGCAGTCGCAGGGCCAGGTTGCGGAAGGCCACGCTCTTGGCCTTGCCCTGATGCTCCACGTCGTAGTCGTTCAGGTAGAGCACGGCCGAGGGATCGGCGCGGTGGGCGAAGACGAAGGCCGAGTCGATGTAGTCATCGCCGATGGCCCGCTGCCACACCGTTTGTCGCAGCGTGTAGCCGTCGGGGTTCGAGCGTATGATGCTCTGGTCGTCGTCCAGACACTCGTTCACCACGTCCCATTCCGAGACCTTGCCCTTGAAGTGAGCCATCACGTTGCTGATGTGGTCCTTCATGATGGCCAGTGCCTCCTGTCGGCTCCAGTTCTTGTCGTTCTTCTTGCCGTCGCTGCTCAGCCACTGCGGCTGCTGCATGTGCCACACGAGGCAGTGGCCGCGCACGTTCATCTGGTGGCGCTGTGCAAAGCTCACGAGGTTGTCGGCCCCCCAGTAGGTGTACTCGCCGCGCTGGGGCTGCAGGGCATCCATCTTCATCTCGTTCTCAGGCTCCAGCAGGCTGAACTGCTGTCCGGCCTCCTTCGTCTCGGCCAGGCCCTCGTTGGTGATGTCGTTCTTCCAGGTAGAGAGGGCCGTGCCGATGAGCTTGCCGCACTTCTCGGCGTAGGTGCGCAGGGCCGTCTTGTCGGTGCTGTCGTCGATGCCGTCGTTGTAGAAGGCACCCATGGTCGATGATGGATTGTCGGGGTCTGATGGGTCATCGGGGCCTGATGGGTCGTCGGGGGCTTTCAGGGAGACCAGGCGCAGCAGCAGGGTGTACTGGCCGTCGGCCTCGCGCTCTACGAGCTGCCAGGTGTGGTGCTCGGGCTGCTCCAGCCGGAACTGCCAGTCGCCCGCCTTGGCCTGGGCGGTGAGCAGGGGCAGCTCGGTGCCTTCCGTCAGCTCGTTGGAAGAGCCGACGAGCACGGGGGCGATAATGGGAGCCTCGCTGCCGGTCGAGAAGTCCTGCATCATGTCGGAATACTTCAGCGTGCCGCCAATGTCTAAGCGGTCGTGGTCGGTCGCGCTGAACACTTTGAAGCGCAGCACCGATGCGGGGTGCAGCGTCAGGTGGGCGCTCTTCGAGGGCGCGGCATAGTTGCGAATGGTCAGCGTGCCAGCGGCAATGGAGCCCAGGTCGCCGCTCATCTCGAAGAGGCCCGGCTCTATCGTACCGTAGTTGTCGACCGTGCCGCCAATGCTGCCCGTGCCGCCCAGCACGCCCTGCTCGAAGACGTAGGCAATGGCCTCGCTGTCAGTGGGACGGGCACCCAGTGCGCCGCGCAACTTCTTCTGCTCGGCCTCGGCGCGGTCGTTGCCCACCTGCACGCGGCCCTCCAGCACGCGCAGCGCGCCGCTCAGGTAGTTGTCGTTGCCCGTAATGGTGAGCACGCCCTGGCCCTCCTTGATGATGCCCAGCGGCGTGTCGTCGCGGTAGCCCGACGGGGCTATCGTGCCCGCCAGGGTGAAGTTGGTGCCCAGGCTGCCCAGCAGGTAGTAGGCCGCCCGCGTGTTCTTCATATATCCCTGCAGGGTAGAGCCGGGCTCCGTCTGCAGCTCGCCTATGCGGAAGCCCGCCCCGGCGGTGTTGGCCTCGCAGCAGATGGTGGCCCCCTGGTGCAGCGTGACGTGGTTCGACTGCATCGAGGTGTTCACCTTGCCGCTCTTCAGCGCGTCGTCGATGTTCTCCGGCGAGAAGCTCTTGCCGCCGTGGGCCAGCACCACGCCGTAGAAGCCAGCCGCCGACGAGTTCTCGGGGAAGGGGTAGATGTGAATGTCGCCGTTGTAGCTCGTCCAGTTGGGCCAGGTGGCCCCCTTGGCCGTGCCCAAGTAGCAGCGCTCGCCGCCTGCGTAGAGGTTGAGCGTGCCCTTGCCCGCGATGGTCGACGAGAAGTAGCAGTAGCGGGCCATCTTCACGTCGAGCGTCTTCCCCAAGGGCAGCGAGATGGACTTGTCGTAACTGATGTAGCTCGACGAGGTGTTGTTGCCGCTGATGTCGATGGTCTCGTTCTGAGCCACGGCTCCCAGGGGCAGCAGCATAGCGAGCAGCTGAAGTGGAAACTTGTTCATAGTGCTCACCTTATTTAAACAGATGGGGGATGAACTCGTGCAGACCGCGCCGCCACGTGAGCCACTCGTGGCCCGTGCCCTTCGACTCCGAGGCATCGATCTTGATGCCCAGGTCGCGCAGGCTCTTCACCATATCGCCGCTCTTGATGAAATCGTCGGAGCCCCAGTTCATATAGAAATAATGTATTTGCTTGTTGAACTTCGCGGCATCGGCAAACACGCCGTCGTAGGCCGTCGTCACGTCGAGGCCGAAGATGGCACCGCTGAAGGTGCCCATCCAGGCAAACTTGTCCAGGTTCGTCAGCACCACGTCGAACGTCTGGTGACCGCCCCACGACAGTCCGGCCATAGCGCGGTGCTCGCGGTCGGCACGGGTGCGGAAGGTCTGGTCGATGTAGGGAATGAGGTCGTCGAGCAATACGGGATAGAACGAAGCCCCGTACTGGCTGCGCCCGGCGCGGTTGTCGCCGCCACGGAAGGGAGCCTTCACGTCGCCGCTCTCCATCACTACAATCATCGGCACGGCCTCGCCACGATGAATGGCGTTGTCCATAATGTGCTGCATATGGCCTTGCTTCGACCAGCCCGTCTCGTCCTCGCCCATGCCGTGCTGCAGGTAGAGCACGGGGTAGCGCTTCTTGCCCTGCTCATATTCGGCAGGGGTGTAGACCATAGCGTGGCGCCATTCACCCGATGACTTGGCGTAGTAGTAGATGCTGCGCACCTGTCCGTGGGGCACGCCCTGCTGCGGACGGTAGTAGTCGCCCTCGGGGCCTTCGGGCACCTCGATGCCGCCGGCCTCGCGGTTGCAGCCGAAGAAGGTCTCGGTGTCGGGATCTATGAAGTTCTGGCCACCTATATTAATAAAGTAGTAGTGGAAGCCCACGGGCAGCGCATCGGTCACGGCGCACCACAGTCCCTGTTCGTTGCGGCGCATGTCGTATTTCTTGCCGCAGATGTCGACCACCACCTCAGTGGCTTTCGGAGCATTCACGCGGAAGTAGGCGCGGCGCTCGCTGTCGACCTTCGGAAACTCGTTGCCGGGCACGGTGGTCTCAGCCGTGCGGGCATCGGCGGGTACCTCGAAGGGTGTCTTCACCTGGTAGCCCAGCAGCTGCAGCATCTTCTCGCCGTAGCGGCGGCCCAGCTCACGATAGCCTGGTGCGTCGAAGTGCAGGTTGTCGGGGCCGCTGGTGCAGCCGGTCGACGAGATGACCTGCGCCGTGTGCAGCGTCTTGGGCAGCTCCTGAATCTGCTTGTTCATAGCGATGCACTGGCCCTTGCCGTCGGCCTGCACCACCTCGCCGGCCAGCAGGGGCACCTCTTCGGGCTTCAGCTGCAGGTCGCCCAGCAGGCGGTCGTAGACCTGTTGCACTTTATTGGCCCACTCGGAATCGCCCGTGTTCGACTCGCCCTGGTGCATCAGTACGCCCTTGATCACGCCGTCCTGCTGCGCCTTCTTGGCCAGCGTGACCAGTCGCTCGTAGGGATTGTTGCCGTAGGCTTCGAGCATGCCTTTCATCCAGCTGGGGGCCGTCTTCACGTAGTTCTCGATCTCGTCGGGCATGAAGCCCTCGATGCGGATGCCGCCGATGGCCACGTGGACGACGCCCACACGGACATTCTCGGGCAGACCCTGAATCATCGTGCGACCGAAGTAGTCGGCGGGGGTCAGACCGTTATTAGGACGGCAGAGCGGAGGCACGGCCTCGCACCACTCGCCCATCTTGCGACCGCGCTGCGGGTCGTCGACGGCGGGCATCAGCAGGAAGCGGGGGCCAGGGCTCACCAGGTCCTGGGCCTCGGGGCGGGCGGCACCCTCCATATTCGACTGGCCGAAGCACAGGAAGATGTAGAAGTCAGGGTCTACGGCTGCTCTCATCGTGCTCAGTGGCAGCGCCAGCAGCATGGCTGTAAGGATGACGTTTAGTTTCATTATCTTGCTCATTTTTATTTCTTTCTGTTTTTTATTTCACCACATATTTCCTGCCATTCACAATGTAAAGACCAGGGCGCAACCCCTGCATAGCCTGCTGGGTAGTGGCGGCGCGACGAACCAGCTGACCGCCGAGCGTATGCACGCTGACGGACTGACGTGACAGGTCGGCGGTAGGCAGGCTGATGGCTGCCGCACCGGGCGAGTAGTCGCCGTTGTTGGTCAGGTAGATGTCGCTGACCACCATATAGCCGCTGCCGCTGCCCGAGAAGCCCACCACGCGCACGTTCTTCGTGTCGAGGGGCTCGCCCTGCTGCGGGCCGGAGGTGTAGCAGGTCTTGCTCAGGTCGATGGCAATGAGCGTCTTGTCGCCAAAGGGCTCTGAGGTGTAGCAGCCCGAGGTCATCGTGGCATCGGTGTATATGTTCAGCCGGGCCTCGCAGGTCTGGGGCTGGCGTAGCTTCACCACCAGGTATTTGTAGCCTGACATATCGGCACTGCAGCCGTACTTCCAGCCTATGAGCCCACCGGCCGACGGGCGCAGGGCGTGGTTCTTCTCGTTGTAGACGCCGCCCGTGCCCAGCAGGTCCTTCTCTACATAGCGGGCTTCCAGGCTGAAGAAGAAGACATCGACACCGAACATGGTGCTGACAGTGTTGCCCAGCTCGTCGGTGAAGCTGGCGCTGATGGCCGTCCGACCGCCACGCAGCGCGGTGAGCTGTCCGTTGCTCAGGGCCACGGCTCCCTCGGTCTCGGGCTGCAGGGTGGCGGTGGCCGATACGTCCTCGGTGCGCCCGGTCTGGTAGGTTGCCATAAGCTGCAGGGGCACGGTCTCGCCGAGCATCACGCTGAGCGAGTCGTCTTTCAGGGCAAGCTCCTTCACCGTGCGCGACCTCACGCTCGAAATCTCGTTGTCGGAGTGGGGCCAGTCCACCTTATAGTACTCGGCATACCAGTCCATACAGGCCTTGCCGCAGGCCTCCTCCAGACCACCGAAGGCAGGCACCACGCTCCCGTCCTTCAGCAGCTGCTCCACGTCTATCAGGCAGTCGGTGCCTGAGAGGGTCATCGATATGTTGCCGTAGTGATCCAGGCAGGCCTTGAAAGCCTTGCCCCACTTCGACGTGGAGCCCGTGGCCCACGTGCCGTAGTTCGACTCCACCCACACGCCGTGCTCGTTGTAATGGCCCGTGCCCGGCTTGTTGGGGCTCCAGTCCACCTCGGTGATGATGATGGGGTACTTGTCGACCACGGGCACCTGCGTGTGGAACTGGTTGATCTTGGTCTGGGCGTTGGCATTGCCCTCGCTGCAGTTGTACCAGCCCTCGTAGTCGTGAACGGCATAGCCAATGTTCTTGCCGGTGATGGGGTAGGTGGCATAGTCCTCATAGTGCGACTGCCAGCCCGTGCCGGGCACCCAGATAATGCCCGTGAAGCCGTTCTGTCGGATCTTGTTGACGATGGGCTGGAAGAAGTCGTGCAGGGCCTTGATGCTGGCGCCGCCGCTCCTTGACTTCATATTCACAGGCTCGTTGGCCAGCTCTAAGCTGATCTGTCCGGCGTACTTCTTGATGGAGTCGTTCTGGCTGACGATGTTCCACACCGTCGTCAGGTACTCGTTGTAGTAGTCGCCCACCTTCAGGTCGCGGGGACAAACACCCGGCGGGCGCACCACGACGTACATGCCGTGGTTCATCGCTTTCTGCATCAGCGGGAAGAACAGCGTCTTCAGATAAGTGTTCAGGCGGGTGGCGCTGAACTGCGAGATGTTGGCCTCGCCCGACTTGCCGTCTACATCCGGGTCGCGGGTGATGTTGGGGTCGTTGGTCCAGGCGGGCTCCAGATGCAGTCGGAACACGGTGCACTTGGCCTTCTCCAGACCGGTGAACACCTTTTCAAAGTAGTCCAGGCAGCGCTGGCGGCCAGCATCGTCGTAGCTCCAGCCCCAGCGTCCGCTGTTGAACCAGGCGCTGGGCGTGTCCATCACGCCGTGCAGTACCACGTGGTTGCCATGCATGTCGGTGAGCCACTTGCCCTCCACTTGCAGCGTGGGCAGCGGCTTCACGCCCTGTGCCCACGCTGTCAGCGCGACAAGGGCGGTCGTCACAATCGTTGTAAATATTCTTTTCATAGCTTTGGGTTATTATCTAATCTAATGTTACTTGCATCTTTTTCAGGTCTTCGCTCCGCGAACTGGTGCCGTAAAGCAGCTCGTACTGGCCGGGCTTCACGCGCATGGTGTTGGTCTCGGGGTCGAAGAACTCGAAGGCCTTGGCGGTCTCGAGCTCGATTTCGCAGGTCTCGGTCTTGCCGGGCGTGGGGCTGACGCGAGCAAAGCTGCGCAGCGACTTCAGCGGGCCGTCGGCATCCTGCACGTTGCGAATGTAGACCTGCACGGTCTCGGTGCCTTCGCGCTGGCCCTTGTTGGTCACGGGCACGCTGAGCTTCATCGTGCGACCATCTCCCGACTTCGCGAGCTGTGCCTCGCCTATCACGAACTGCGTGTAGCTCAAACCATAGCCGAAGGCGAAGAGCGGATCGTCGAAGTAGCGGTAGGTGCGGCCCCGCATCGAGTAGTCTTCGTAGTCGGGCAACTGGCTGTCGTCGCGGTAGAAGGTGACGGGCAGCTTGCCGCTGGGGTTATAGTCGCCGAAGAGCACGTCGGCCACAGCCGTGCCGCCCTCCTGACCGGCGTACCAAGCCTGCACGATGGCATCGCAGGTCTCGGTCTCGGGAGTCAGGGCGATGGCCGAACCAGAGCAGTTTACGAAGACAACCTGCTTGCCGGCCTGCTTCAGCGCCTTGAGGAAGTCGCGCTGCACGCGGGGCAGCTCTATGCTTGTGCGGTCGCCGCCACGGAAGCCCTCTATCTGCACGGGCATCTCCTCGCCTTCGAGTGCGGGCGAGATGCCCCCCACGAAGATTACCTTCTGGATGCCCTCCAGCTGGGCAATCATGGCGTCGTAGTCGATGGGCCGCTCACGGGCGATGTTGATCTTCAGGTCGGCATTGTAAGTATGTACGTGCGAGAAGCGCACCTCTATCTGATAGCTGCGGCCCTTCTCGGCGTTGATCACGGTGCGGTTGGGCGTGGTGCGCCAGATGTGGTGGCGGTACTGCTGCACGCCGTCGATGTAGAGCTCGAAGTGGCCGCAGCCGTCAACGTTCACCACATACTCGCCCGCCTCCTGCGGGGTGAAGGTGGTCTCGTACTTGGCCGAGAAGCCTTCCAGATTGACGCCGGGGGCGAAGTTGTGCATGCCAGCCGTGGTGACGGCCAGCGGCGTGGTGTACCATTGCGTGGTGACGGGCCGTCCCTCCATCTCGCTGTTGTTCCAGAACGTTCCTTTCAGACCGCGCTTGCCCTCGAAGCTGCACTGCGAGCCCATCAGGCAGTCCATCACCTTGTCGTAGGTCAGGTCGCAGCCGGGGAAGTACAGCACCTTCTTCTGTTTCTTCTTGATGCCGTCGAGGATGGTCACGGTGTGGTTGGGCATACCGTTGTAGTTGCCCCACATCATCGGGGCGTTGTCGGCATTGGGGCCGATGACGGCTATACGTTCCTTGTTCTTTTGCAGGGGCAGGATGCTGTTCTTGTTCTGCAGCAGCACGATGGTTTGGCGCGCCATCTGTAGCGACAGCTGGGTGTGTTCCTTGCAGGATAATGTCGAAGGCAAAACCTTCGACCACACTACCAGCGAGGGGGCGTCCATCTCGCCCAGGTCGAAGCGGCCTTCCAGGAGGCGGACGACGTGCTTGTCGACTTCCTGCTCGGTGATGAGGCCGCGGCGTACGGCCTCGGGAATGCTCTTGTAGGCATAGCCGTAGCCGCACTCCACGTCGGTACCGGCCAGCACAGCCTTGGTCGAGCCGTGCACGGCATCGCTTGATGATTTATGAGAGGTGTAGAAGTCGCTCACGGCACCGCAGTCGCTCACCACCAGGTACTGGAAGCCCCACTCGTCGCGCAGGATCTGCTGTAGCAGGCGCTGCGAGCCGCAGCACGGGTCATCGTCCAGCCGCTGGTAGGCGCACATCACCTCGCGCACCTTGGCCTCCTGCACCAGCGTCTTGAAGGCGGGCATATACGTCTCCCACAGGTCGCGGGGCTGCACGTTGGTGAGGTTGGCCGAGTGGCGGGTGTACTCCGGGCCGCTGTGCACGGCATAATGCTTGGCACAGGCCCACAGCTTGCGGTACTTGGCCGTCTCAGGACCTTGCAGGCCGCGCACCACCTGGGTGCCCATCACGCTCGTCAGGTAGGGATCCTCGCCGTAGGTCTCCTGTCCGCGTCCCCATCGCGGGTCGCGGAAGATATTTACATTCGGTGTCCACACTGAGAGGCTGTGGAACTTCTCGTCCTCGCCACCGTTCAGCATGCGCTGGTTGTACTGGGCGCGGAACTCGGTGCTGGCCACGTCGAAGCACTGATAGAGCAGGTCGGGACTGAACGATGCCGCCATGGCCACTGGTTCGGGAAACACGGTCACATTGCCCATATTGGCCGCCCCGTGCAGGGCCTCGCTCCACCAGAAGAACTTCTTGATGCCCAGTCGCGGAATGGCGGGACTCTCGTCGAGCATCAGCTGGGCCTTCTCCTCAAGGGTCAGTCGCGAGCACAGGTCGGTGGCCCGCTCGCGGGCACTCAGGTCTGGGTTCTGGTAGGGCAGCTGCTGAGCCATCGCTTTCGGGCAGGCCATTGCCGCCCAGGCTATTAACAATAAAAGCTGTTTCATGTCTTGTTCTCTTTTTGCTTGCAAAGGTAATGAGTTTTGGCTAAAGGCATTTGTCTGAATGTTGCAGATGCTTTTCGGCGTGTTACAACGGGGAAAATATCGCACCTTTCCGCCTTGTCGTTTGCGATTATTTGCCTAATTTTGCGCAAGCAAATAAACAACAACGCACATGAAACAACCATTAACCCTACTGCTCTTGGCGCTGCCCCTTTGTGCGGCAGCCCAGAACCCCATCATCCGCGACCAGTTCACGGCCGACCCCACGGCGCGGGTGTTCAATGGGAAAGTGTATCTCTATCCCTCGCACGACATTGTTCCCCCCGAAGCCTATCCCCGCAAGGACTGGTTCTGTATGGAGGACTACCACGTGTTCTCGTCGGAGAACCTCACTGACTGGACCGACCACGGTATGATTGTCTCGCAGACGCAGGTGCCCTGGGGCAAGCCCGACAGCTACTCTATGTGGGCCCCCGACTGCGTCTGCAAGGATGGCCGCTACTACTTCTACTTCCCCGATGCCCCCCGCGAGGGTCGCGGCTTCGCCATCGGCGTGGCCACGGCAACCAGTCCCGAAGGCCCTTTCACCTGCGAGCCCGAGCCCATCAAGGGCGTGATGGGCATCGACCCCTGTGTGCTTAGCCTCCCCCCATCCCCCTCCCAAGGAGGGGGGAGCCATGAAGCCTATATCTACTGGAGTGGAATGGGAGGTATTCGCGGCGCACGGCTGAAGGACAATATGAAGGAACTGGAGGGAGAATCGACCGTGATGGAGGGTCTGCCCGAAGGCTTCAAGGAAGGTCCCTTCGCCTTCAAGCGGGGCTCGTGGTACTACCTCACCTTCCCCTGGGTGCGCAAGGAGGGCGGCACCGAGACGCTGGCCTACGCTATGTCGAAGAGCCCACTGGGCCCGTGGGACTTCAAGGGCGTGTTTATGGAGGAGCACGCCAACGGCTGCTGGACCAACCACCACTCGTTCGTAGAGTACAAGGGCCAGTGGTACCTGTTCTACCACAACAACCACTTCTCGCCCCGTGACGACAAGCGCCGCTCGGTGTGCATCGAGCCGTTCACGTTCAATGCCGACGGCACCATCCCCCTCATTGCCGAGACACCGCAGGGCGTAGCCAACCCCAGGACTTTCGACCGCCAGTATTTCCAGCCCGTGGAGAAGGGCGCGAAGGCCGCCCGCCCCACGCTCGACGGCTTCATTCACCGCTGGCTGCTCCTGGAGCCCATCCGGCAGGACATCCGTTCGAACACCATTTTCACCGACACCTGGCTGGAGCAGACCTTCGGCCAGGAGTACTTCAAGGACCAGCTCTCGGTCATACCCCGCGACGGACAGAAGACGAAGGCCGGGAAGCAGACCCTGCGCTGGCACGCCTTAGACAGCCGCACCTACAACGTGCGCCTGTTCCGCTTTGCCGAGAAGTGGGGCCAGCAGACCTACGGTTCGCTGTTCTGGGCGGTGACGGTCATCGATTGTCCTGAGGAGCTGCCCAATGTGCGGTTGGCGGCAGGTTCGAACGGTGCCTCCAAATGGTGGTTGAACGGCGAGGAGGTGCTGCTGCTCAGCGGCGACCGCCGCATGGTGGTAGACGATGGCATGTCGGCCCGCCTCATGCTGAAGAAGGGCCGCAACGTGCTGCGCTGCGCCGTGATCAACGGCCCCGGACTGAGCGATATGTGCGTGCGCTTCCTCGACGAACAGGGACGGCCCGTCACTCAGTACACAGTTCTTTAAAACAACGCATTTTACGGATTAAACGGATTTATTTATATATGAAAGCGAAATATCTGGTTGGGTTATCATTTATCATTTGTCAGTTATCAGTTAGCCGCGTAGCGGCGCAAGTGGGCCATCCCTATATTCACGACCCGTCGACCATTGCCGAGTGCGACGGCAAGTACTACACCTTCGGCACAGGCGGCGGGGGCCTCATCAGCGAGAATGGCTGGTCGTGGCACGGCGGGGCCGAGCGTCCCGGCGGCGGTGCAGCCCCCGACGTGCTGAAGATAGGCGACCGCTACCTTATTATATATGGAGCCACGGGCGGCGGCCTGGGCGGTGGTCATAATGGCCGCATCCTCACGATGTGGAACAAGACCCTCGACCCCAAGAGCCCCGACTTCCACTATACCGAAGCCATCGAGGTGGCCAGCAGCGACGGCATGGAGGATCAGGACGCCATAGACCCCGGTCTGCTGCTCGACCCCACCACGGGTCGCCTGTGGTGCAGCTACGGCACCTACTTCGGCAGCATCCGCCTCATTGAGCTGGATCCCGCTACGGGCAAGCGCATGGAGGGCAACATCGAGCAGGACATCGCCATAGACTGCGAGGCCACCGACCTCATCTACCGTGATGGCTGGTACTACCTCCTGGGCACCCACGGCACCTGCTGCGACGGCGTGAACTCTACCTATAACATCGTGGTGGGCCGCTCGCGCAGCGTCACCGGCCCCTATCTCGACAACGTGGGCCGCGACATGCTGCAAGGCGGTGGCCGTATGGTCATTGCCGCCGGCGACCGCCTGTATGGGCCCGGTCACTTCGGCCGCACCATCATAGACGAGGGCGTGGAGGTGATGTCGTGCCACTACGAGGCCGACCTGGACCAAGGGGGCCGCTCGGTGCTGGGCCTGCGCCCGCTGCTCTGGAAGAACGGCTGGCCCGTGGCGGGCGACCGCTTCAAGGAGGGCATCTACGAGATTGAGAGCGAGCGGCGCGGCTACTCGCTGGAGCTGGCCGTAGACTTCGTGCGTATGAAGCAGGAGCGCGAGCGCTTCTGGCAGATCGATACCACGAAGGAAGTGAAGCCCCTGCCCGACCAGACGCTGCAGGAGGTGGAGGGCGCCTGGCCCCAGGGCGAGGTGGGCGTGCGCTGCGGCGACTATATGTTCCGCCCTTGGCAGCACTGGCAGGTGGTGCCCGTTCCCCAGCGCGGTGGAACGCTCTGCGGGCCGCTCTACGTCATTCGCATTGCGGGCACCAACCGCGCCCTCACCGCCACCGACCGCTTAGAGGTGGTGACCCAGGAGCTGGCGGAGAGCGACGCTCAGCTGTGGCGCATCGAACAGCTCACCGATGGCACCTACCGCATCATGCCCTACGCCATTCCCGGTCAGGAGGGGCGCAACACCCGCTACTGCCTCTACTCGGCAGGCGACAGCACTCCCACGCTGGCTCCCTACGATTTCAGTACCGACAACTCGAAGTGGAACTTCCGCCATTCGCGGTAAAAAACAACCGAGGCTCCGTTGCAACTCAACGGGGCCTCCATTCTTTTGCAACGGAGGCTCCATTACAAAACAACGGGGCCTCCATTGCGTTGTAATGGACGCCCCGTTGCGTTTTGAAAATTTTCTGACGAAAATTTTGTCGGAAAGAAATTATTAGAAATTACCAGAAATTTTATCCAGAAATAATCTGTTGTAGGCTTGTTGTGGGCTGGAAAATACATTTCTGAACATAATTTCTGGTAATTTCTAATAATTTCTTTCCGAACGGGA
>JAFVEE010000091.1 GCA_017478085.1 Prevotella sp.
ACCTTCAGCGCCTGCTTCGGCCAGGCCTTCCTCGAGCTGCATCCCACGAAGTATGCTGAGGAGCTGGTGAAGAAGATGGAGAAGAGCGGTGCCAAGGCCTACCTGGTGAACACCGGTTGGAATGGCACGGGCAAGCGCATCTCGATTAAGGACACCCGTGGCATCATCGACGCCATCCTGGGCGGTGCCATCCTGAAGGCTCCCACCAAGAAGATTCCTTACTTCGACTTCGAGGTGCCCACAGAGCTCGACGGCGTGGCATGGGGCATCCTGGATCCTCGCGACACCTATCAGAACCGCAACGAGTGGGAAGAGAAGGCCAAGGATCTGGCTGGCCGCTTCATCAAGAACTTCAAGAAGTACGAAGGCAACGAGGCTGGCAAGGCACTGGTCGCCGCTGGTCCGAAGCTGTAAGAAAGAGTATTTTGACATACATCAAAAAGAGGGGCGATTCACAGCGAATCGCCCCTTCTTTTTGCATTTTTGACGGCAGAAATGTCTATCTTTGCAAAAGCAATCGCGAGATTGCGCACACATTTTCATTAGGTTAGTAGTTTTAATAGATTTAAGGTAAAGATTATGTTATTAGATTTTCAAACTACGGCCATGTTGGTGGCGGTTGCTGTGGCAACCATCCTGAGCGTCATTACGCTGATGAACACGAACATAAGGTAGTAGTGAAGGAGTGCGGGGTGAGTGATTCATACCGCACTCTTTTTTTCCCCTCCTGTTATTTTGCCTGATAGGTGCGGAACACCAAATAGGGGCCGTCGGCTTCAATAAGGAAGCTGTCGGCAAGGGCTTCGTTGAGCGTGCCCTGCCACCACTGCTGGTAGGGGTAGCCATCGTAGCGCAGGCCGTGGGTGCTGAAGCGGGTGCAGCCGAAGTTGAAGAGGCTGACCTGCTGGCGGGGGAAGCTCCGAAAGCGGGTGGTGCCCCGGGCGGGCGTGAACCAGCCGTGGTCGGTGGCCATCAGGGGCTCTATGCCAAACGTCTGCTCGTAGCGCACCAGGAGCGAGATGTTGCCCAGCGTATGGTCTTCGCGACGCCCCGTGGCCCCGAGGTAGGCGATGCGCCGGTAGCCCTGGCCTATGCAGTAGCGCGTGGCCTTCGTCAGGTCGTTGTCTTCCTGTTCATCTACTTGGTGCAGCCGGTGGCGCAGCTCGGGAGGGCAGGAGTCGCCGTCGCCCACGATGGCATCGGCTGCAGGCCAGTGGCGGGCAGCCCCGTCGCAACAGCAAACAAAGCCAGCATTCCGCAGTAGCTGAAGCGGAATGCTGGCGGTGGGGAAGTCGCCATCGGCCAGGATGCAGGCGTAAAGCCCCACCCCCAGAGACCCACCCCCAACCCCTCCCTTAGAGGGAGGAGGGTAGGCGGTTTGTTCGTTGAGTAATTCAAATGGAGTATCAATCATACAGAGAAAGACTATCTACTCCCCTCCCTCGAAGGGAGGGGTTGGGGGGGGTGGGTCCCCCCATCATCTTCTTCCACTTAAAATAGCCCAGCACGGCAATGACCACGTAGAGACCGTAGAGCCCGGCCTTGAAGGGGATGCCCTTCTGCACGTAGAGCACGCAGCACACGGCATCGACCACGATCCAGAAGAACCACTGCTCAATATATTTGCGTGCCAAGGCCCACAAGCCCACGAACGACAGGGCGTTGGTAAACGAGTCGAGCACGGGCACCGTGCTGTTGGTCCACGTAATCAGTATATAATAGGTGGCTGCCCACGCTGCCAGGAAGAACAGCGCGGTGGGCAAATACTTGCCAAAAGGCATGTGGGTGATGGGCAGCTCCTTCTTCTCGCCCGTTCCCCACTTCCAGACCACATAGCCATAAAGGGCTGCACCCGTGTAGTAGACGGCCATACCGGCATCGCCATAGAGCCCGTGGCTATAATAAAGGTAGACGTCGAGCGCAGGCATAATGATGCCCACCACCCAGAGGGCGATGCTGGCACGATACTCGAGCCAGATGTAAAGAAGCCCGAGTATCGTGGTCAGTATGTCGAGCCAGTGCGTCGATAGGAAGTCGGCCATGGCTTAGAAGTTGATAGAGACGTAGCCCATCATATTGAAGGGAGCCGACGGTGCGAAGCCTGCCTCGTAGAGGTCGTCCTTGCGATAGGCCTCGACGGTGCCGTCGGCCTTGCGACGGAACTTCGGGCTGGCCCATCCGTTGTTGTCGAACTCGGCACTGAAGAGGTTGTACAAGGTCAGTCCCACGGTGATGTCCTTGATGCCAAACTGCTTCAGGCTGAAGTTATAGCTCAGGTCTACGTTGGTGGTGAAGTGGCCGTCGAGCATCATGCTCACCTCGCTCTCAGGATTGCCGGCATTGTCGTAGTTGGTGTAGCTCTTGAAGCCCGAGTTGGTCAGGTATTGCTCGCCCACATACTGGCTCTGAATGCTGGCCTTGGCTCCCTGGTAGGAGAAGGTCAGGATGTTGTTGAAGATGAAGTCGGGCGAGAAGGCCAGATGGGTGTCGCCCACGCTGGCGTTGGTGGTCTTGTCGTCGAGCGTCACCACGGCGTCCTTCACCTTGTTCGTGCTCAGCGTGGCGTTGGCATTCCACTGGAACCAGTCCGTGGGCCTCCATGCGGCATCGATCTCGGCGCCCATACGGTAGCTGTCGGGCACGTTCATCGCCTTGGCCTCGCCGATGGCGTTCAGCTCGCCGGTCAGCACAAACTGGTCCTTGTAGTCCATCCAGTAGAAGTTGGCACCGGCAGAGAACTGGCGGCTCTGGAACTGGTAGCCCACTTCCAGGTCGTTCAGCCGCTCGGCCTTCAGGTTGATGCCGAAGTTGTCCTCATAGTCGTTGCGCGTAGGCTCCTTGTGGGCAATGGCATACGAGGCGTAGGCGCGGTGGCCGGGGGCTATCTGGTAGTTCAGGCCGAACTTGGGGTTGAAGAAGTTGTAGTTGTCGTCGAAGTTGAACACCTTCTGCGTGCCGTCGCCGTTCCACTCGTCGGTGGGGCCCTGCATCTTGTAGTTCAGATGGCGGTACTGCAAGTCGACGAAGGCGCTCATGCCCCGCAGGAACTCATAGTTCACCTTTCCGTAGATGTTCAGGTCGGTCTTCTTGCCCGTGTTGCGGTAGTATTCCAGGTCGGGATATGGCGTAGCCAGCGGCTGCGACCATTTCACCAGTCCGAAGTGGTCGCCGTCGTACTTGTTCCAGCCGCCGCCCACCGTGGCTTCCAGGCCTTCGCGGTTGTTGTAGATGAGCGAGGCGATGGCGCCATAGAAGTCGTTGTCCATCTTCTTCTGGTTCACCAGCGTGCCCACCTGCGTCCAGTCGGTGGTGATGCCATACTCTGCCAGCACCTCATCGTCCCATCCGTAGTCGTTCTTGTACTGCTCGTAGTAGCCCTGTCCCTTGGTGTAGTGAAGGGCCACGTTCATTGACAGCTCGCGCGAAAAGATCTGGTTCCACAGCAGCTGGTAGTGCTGCTGGTGGTAGTTGTCGGTCTGGTTGTCGTAGTAGTGCATGTCGCCGTTGGCATCGGTGTACATCAGACCGCACGAGTTGTAGCGGCGTCCGTACAGGCTCTGCTCGTACTTGGAGGTGTAGTTCCAGGCGTGGTAGGTCTCTTCCTCGCCGTTGAAGGTGATGAACTTCACCACCGTGTTGTCGCCGAAGTAGCCAGCCTGCAGGAAGTAGCTGTTCAGCTTGGTCGAGGCCCGGTCCAGATAGCCCTTCGAACCGATGTTGCTCAGGCGGCCCTGCAAGCCCCAGTGGCCATTGATAAGCCCCGTGCCGAAGCGCACCGTCTCCTTGTGGCTATAGTACGAGCCCGCAGAGAGGTCGATGCCCGTGTAGGGCTTGGTGCCAATGTTCTCGGTCTGCATATTGAGCGTGGCACCGAAGGCACCGGCACCATTGGTCGAAGTACCCACGCCGCGCTGCAGCTGCATTGACTGCACGCTCGAGGCGAAGTCGCCCATGTTCACCCAGTAGAGTCCGGCACTCTCGGCATCGTTCAGGGGAATGCCGTTGGCCGTCACGTTCACGCGGGTGGCATCGGTGCCGCGCACGCGGATGCTGGTGTAGCCAATGCCGTTGCCGGCATCGCTGGTGGTGGTGACCGAGGGCGTGAGCGACAGCAGGTAGGGTATGTCCTGCCCGTGGTTCACCTGCTCAATCTGCTGGCGGTTCATGTTGCTGAACGCCATAGGCGTGGTCTTCGAGGCGCGGGTCGACTGCACCTGCACGCCCTGCAGCTCTACCGTCTTCAGCGAATCGACGGGCTCGGCTGCGTTCAAA
>JAFVEE010000092.1 GCA_017478085.1 Prevotella sp.
CCGAGGAGTGGAACCTGAGCGGCTATGCCAACCAGAACTGGCTGCCCGATGGCACCACGGTCAACGTGGCCTGGGACGGCAACGACGTCTACGTGCAGAACCTCTTTGGCTACTATGCTCCCAACGCCTGGATCAAGGGCGTGCGTCAGGGCGACAAGGTTACCTTCAAGTCGGGCCGCCTGGTGGCCGATGCCGGTGGCTTCAAGGCCTACTTCGTGGGCAGCGACGAGATTCAGTCGGGCGTGAAAGACGTGGTGATGGACTATGTTGAGACCGCCACGGGTGCAGCCCTCACTGCTCAGGACAACAACCTGTTCTTCATGGTGGGCGATCCCACGAGTGCCGAGAACTACTACTACTTCATCAATCAGGCCAAGATCTATAAGGGCGAGATTGGTGGCGAAGAGCCTGGCGACGACGAGCTGGTGAAGCTGCCCGAGGGCGCTGAGACCGAGGACTTCACCATCGATGGCTTGCTGCGTGCCTACAGCTCGAGCGGCTGGCAGGCCGTCAACGTGCAGAAGACCGTAGACGGTGCCCAGGTGGGCAACGACATCTACGTGAAGGGCCTGGCCTACTGGTTCCCCGATGCCTACGTGAAGTTCACCGTAGAGGGCGACAAGGCCCTGCTGAAGAGCGGCCAGTTCGTGGGCGAGGATGAGTATGGCAAGGAGTACATTACCGGTTCTACCGACAATGGTTCTACGGCCAGCGACGTCTACTTCGACTACAATGCCGACACCCGCACGCTCACCATGCCCAGCGGTGTCTATATCTTCGAGAGTGGCGAGAAGGATGTGGCCTATCAGGCAGCTTACACCTACTACCAGAGCCTGAGCATCAATGCCGGTGCCTACCAGGAGCCCGAGCCTGTGGTGGCTCCCGAGGATCTGGTGACCGAGGAGTACATCCTGGTGGCTCAGGACGATAAGGGCAGTACCATCACGAGTAGCGTCAACGTGGGCTTCAGCGGTAGCGACGTCTACTTCCAGGGCTTCGGCAGCTATCTGCCCACTGCCTGGGTGAAGGGTACCTTCTCTGCCGACGGCACCACCGTGACCCTGCCCGCCGATCAGTATCTGGGCAACTACTATGGCTTCTACGATATGTACCTGAACTATCATGGCGACGACGTTGTGCTGGCCTACGATGCCGAGGCAGGCAAGTTCACTGCCAGTCAGACCATTCTGGTGAGTGGCCCCCAGTACTGGTTCGACTACTACGACAATGCCGTGATCTCCAAGGTGGTCGAGGTGGCCGCCGTGCCTGCCGCCCCGTCGATTTCCGAGATTCGTCCCAGCAGCTATGGCGATGTGCTGATGTTCAATGTGCCCGTGCTCGACACCGATGGCAACGGCCTGGTCACCTCGAAGCTGTCTTACCAGTTCTTCATCGACGAAGAACGCCAGGTGAGCCCGCTCGTGTTCCAGACCGTCGACTATAGCCGCCTCACGGAGGATATATCGGTCATTCCTTACGGTTTCACCGAGAACTACGACATCTACGATGGCCAGATCTACCTGAACATGGACCACAGCACGTGGAACAAGATCGGTATCAAGAGCATCTACACCGGTGGCGGCGTGACCAACGAGACCGAAATTCAGTGGTTCGACATCAAGGACTACGTGACCCCGGCTCCCGATCCCACCATCTACGAGCAAGTGACCATCGATCCCCCTGCCGGCGACGTGCAGAGCCTGAGCGAGATCAACATCTACTTCGGCGACATCTGGATCGAGCTGGTTAAGCACGACAACTACGTGTCTCTCGTCAACGACTCGACGGGTGAGGCCCAGACCGTCTACCTCTATGAGATTGCCGGCAAGCGCATCTACCTGCCGTTCGAGGAGGTCACCGAGCCTGGCAACTACACGCTCAGCATTGCCTCTGGCACCATGCGCAACAGCGTCACCATGGCCCTGCTGCCCGAGCTGGTGTTCCACTACACCATCAAGGAGGCCGTTCCCGACGAGCCTGAGGACTTGCTGTCGCAGCCTGTCACCGCTCCCGAGGGCCTGCAGACCGAGCAGTACACCTTCAGCGCCGCTTATCGCAACAGCAACGGCTCTGAGGAGATTGAGCGCACCATCAACATTGGCTTCGATGGCGACGACGTCTGGGTGCAGGGCATCAGCTACTACCTGCAGGACCAGTCGTGGATCAAGGGTAAGCTGAACGCCGACAAAACGGCCATCAACTTCCAGTCGCCGCAGTACTACGGCAACTATGCCGGCATGGCCGACCTCTATTTCATTGCCAATGAGTATATCGACGAGAACAACGATACCTATCCCACGGTGACCTCGCTGAACTACGATGCCGCCACGGGTACCATCACCGTGCCCGACTACCTCTACATTCTGGAGGGTTCGCAGCCCGTGAACGACTGGGCTTGCTACGGCTACTACTACGGCATCGAGATCACGAAGGGCGCACCCGTGGCTCCCACGCTGGTCGAGGTGCCCGCCGACCTGACCACCGACGAGTACAGCCTGGTGGCTCAGGACGATAAGGGCAGTACCATCACGAGTAGCGTCAACGTTGGCTTCAGTGGCAGCGATGTCTACTTCCAGGGCATCAGCCCCGACATGCCCGATGCCTGGGTGAAGGGTACCTTCTCTGAAGACGGCAAGACCCTGACCCTGGCTGCCGACCAGTATATGGGCAAGTACGGCTCTTACGACATCTTCTTCAACTATCATGGCTACGACATTCAGTTCACCTACGATGCTGAGGCCGACAAGTTTATTGCCGACAACGTGATTCGCATCAACGCTGCCGCCGGTACGCTCAACTATCTGGCCAACGCCGTGCTGACCAAGGTTGTCGAGGTGGCTGCCATGCCTGCCGATCCCTCGATCTCTCAGATCTACGCCAGCCAGTATGGCGACGAGGTGGTGTTCAACGTGCCCACCGTCGATGTCAATGGCAACGGCCTCGTCACCTCGAAGCTGTCGTTCCAGTTCTACTACGACATTGACCACGAAGTAAGCCCGCTCACCTTCCAGGCCGGCAACCTCTATCCCTACCTGGAGCAGGACATGACGGTCATTCCTTACGGCTTCACCGAGAACTACGACTTCTACAAGGGCGAGATATTCCTGAACATGGACCACAGCAAGTGGAACAAGATTGGCATCAAGAGCATCTACACCGGTGGAGGCCAGACCAACGAGACCGAGATCCAGTGGTACACCATCCGCGAGTATGGCGAGGGTCCCGACAACCAGCTGGTCGAGCTGCCCCAGGGCCTGCAGCCCGAGCTCTACACCATGAACGCCTTCGACAACTACTATGAGGAGGAGTTCTACGACGAGGTCTACGTGGCCTTCGACGGCAACGATGTCTATGTGCAGGGCCTCTGCTATGCACTGCCCGATGCCTGGGCCAAGGGTACCCTTGAGGCCGATGGCAAGGTCTACTTCCCCGAGACCTACATGGGCGTCTACTCGTACTATGGTCTTGTAGACTATGAGATCACCCTGCAGCCTGCCACCTTCGTCTACGACAAGGCCACCAGCACGTTCACTTCTGAGGAAGGCTACCAGAGCATTACGGGCAACCAGGTGCTCGACGACTACTCCGACGTCATCATCACCAAGGCCAACCTCGTGGCTGCCACGCCCGTCATGCCCTCCATCACCGAGGTGACTACGACCGAGCAGGGCGACTGGTACCTCACGGGCGACATCCCCCTGAAGGATGCCGACGGCAACCAGCTGTACTACCACAACATGAGCTATCGCCTCTACACCAACATTGGTGGAACGGTGCAGCCCTTCGTCTTCACTCCTGCCGACTACCAGTCGCTCAGTGCCGAC
This sequence comes from Prevotella sp., assembly GCA_017478085.1. Lineage (GTDB taxonomy): Bacteria > Bacteroidota > Bacteroidia > Bacteroidales > Bacteroidaceae > Prevotella. The sequence goes on from JAFVEE010000092.1 coordinate 3,825, forward strand.
ACCTCTGTGCTGCCCTACAACTACAGCGATGGCTACGACATCTACTTCGGCGCCGGCCGCATCTACATCAATGCTTCCGACTTCGACAGCTGGAACAAGGTGGGCCTCCAGTCTATCTACACCGTGGGTAGCGATGTTCGCCAGAGCGACATCTTCTGGTACACCATCAAGGACGACACCACCGTGGGCATTGCCCGCCTGAATGCCGATGCCGACGATGCCAACTACTACGACCTGCAGGGTCGCAAGGCAAGCCGCACCGCCAAGGGCCTGCTCCTGAAGCAGGTGCGTCAGGCCGACGGCACGGTGAAGACCGTGAAGGTCGTGAAGTAACGAACGCTCCATTCCATCCCAAAAGAGGCTCCGTTGCGACGCAACGGAGCCTCTTTTCTATTGCAACGGAGCCTCTTTTCTACTACAACGGAGCCTCTTTTCTCTTGGCAAGAAGGCTCTTTTCTCTTGGCAAGAAGCCTCTTTTCTCTTGGCAAGAAGGCTCTTTTCCGGAATGGCATCACTTTCCTGCCAGCTGCCTGATGGCAAACCAGACGTGCATGAGCAGGGTGGGCAGGGTGCCGTAGTGGTGGCACATCACGTGGTAGCGCTCGCGCAGCGACTCGCGGTGGTGCTGCGTGGTGGCCCCCTGCTCGGTGTAGTTGGCCACCACCATATTTATATTATATAGGCTCAGTCCGGCCCGCTCGCCCTCCTGCATCACCCGTATGCACCAGTCCACGTCGGCCGAGTATCTGTAGCGCGTGTCGTACTGCAGGTTCTTGGCCAGGTCGGTGCGGGCGTAGAACGCCTGGTGGCACACCAGCATGCCCTGTCTGAACGACCGCCACGACAGCTGCTGCGGCGGGCGCAGGCGGCGTGGCCGCAGGTAGCGGCCCTCCTGGTCCACGATGTTCGTGTCGCCATAGAGCACGGCGGGCAGCTCGGCACTGGGCGTCTCGTTCAGCCGACAGCGGCGGGCTATCTGCTCCAGCGTGTCGGCCTGCGGCAGCGAGTCGCCCGCATTCATAAACACCACATAGTTGCCCGAGGCCTGCGTCAGTCCTTTGTTCATAGCGTCGTATATGCCCTCGTCGGGCTCCGAGCGTATGATCACCTTGTGGCCCGAGCCCGAGGCATCGCTCTCGGCCTTGTAGCGCTGGGCCATCGGCACGGTGCCGTCGGTCGAAGCCCCGTCTATGATCAAGTGCTCCACCCCCTCGTAGGTCTGGCAGAGCACGCTGTCGAGCGTGCGCTTCAGCACGCCCTCGGCATTATAGGTAATGGTAATGATGGTGAATCGTGTCATAGATTGAAGTGTTGTTGGGCGATAGCGTGTTGGTAGACTTCGATATAGCGCACCGATACGCTCGACGGCGAATAACTATGGGCCACCTTGCGCACGGCCTGGCGCGACAGCTCGTCGTGGTCGGCCTGGCACAGCACCCAGTGCAGGCCACGGGCCAGGTCGGCGGCATCACGGTAGTTGGCCACGTAGCCATTCTTCAGGTGGTCTATCTCCTCGGGTATGCCACCCACGCGAAATGCCACGCAGGGCACGCCACAGGCCATCGCCTCCATAATGGTGTTGGGCAGGTTCTCTGATAGCGAGGGCAGCACAAAGAGGTCGGCAGCACGATAAATGCGGGCTATGCGGGCCTCGTCGGCCACATAGCCCAGTGCGTAGGTCTCGAAGGGCAACTGCTGGGCCACCTCGTCGGCGTGGCCACCCAGAATGACGATGCCTGTGTTCTGCCGCATCTCCGGGTGCTCGTCGGCCAGCATCTGGCAGGCCTCAATCAGGTAGTCCATCCCCTTGTAGCGATTGGTCACCCGCTGGCACACGAAGAGCAGCAGCCGTTTGTCGTGTGGCAACTGCTCTTCCTGGCGGGCTTCGCGCTGCGAGCCGGGGCAGAAGATGCGGGTATCAATGGGGTTGGGAATGCTCGTAATGGTCTGTCCTTTGAGCAGGGCGCTGGCCTTGGCCTCGCCCTCCAGCCAGCGGCTGCACGCCACGAAGCTCACGCTGTGCCCGTTGAGCATTTTCTGCTTGCGCTTCCATACGGCGGTCGAAAGGTCGCTGCCAGATCCGCCGCCGGGCAGATAGCGGCAGTGGTGGCAGCGGGTGGTGAAGTGTCGGCAACTCAGCGTCAGGTGGCAGATGGCCGTGGCCGGCCAGATGTCGTGCATCGTCCAGACCACGGGCTTGCCAGAACGCAGTATCTTCTGGATGCCCTTCAGCGAGAGCATGCCCTGGTTCACCCAGTGCAGGTGTACCACATCGGCTTCGCGGAACTCTGGCAGGCGGGTGATGTCGAACCCCGCGTTGGCCACGTCAATTTCGAATAGATGCTTTCTGGAGAAGTGCAGGCGCAGGAAAATGGTGAACCGTTCCCACAGGAAGTGGCGGCGCTGCCACCAGGAGCCGCCCAGGCTCACCACGCGCGGGTCGTCGGTCTGGCGGTCGCGCACCAGCATCTTCGCCTGTACGCCGTTGTTGCCCAGCGCTGCCATCAGCCGGCTTGCCGCCACGGCGGCACCGCCCGTACGCTCGCTTGTGTTTACGATTAGTACTCTCATAGTGGGTGCAAAGATAAGAAATAACTATCAACTATCAGCTATCAAGTATCAACTATTTTTGTTGTTTGCGCACACGGCTGGTTTGATTTACGTCAAGAATGATTCGGTTTCTGGCACATAAAGGGCAAAAAGTATTGCGCGGTTCAGAATTTCGTCGTACCTTTGCATCGTCAAAAGGTTAATAGATTGTTTTAGGTTAGTAGTAATATTTATAGTTTTAGGTTTTTAGTTATTGGTAAAAGAAAGTTTTCAACTGTAGGATAACAGGTGGTCGCTGTGAAGCTCCCA
>JAFVEE010000093.1 GCA_017478085.1 Prevotella sp.
CAACACGTTCCTGACGAAACGAATTTTTGACGCATCCCGATACCGACCGAACCAAACTTTAATTAATCATATTTTCAAAGAACTCTTTGGCCGCGCGGCATAGCCGTTAGGCCGTATATTGAATTTTTAACGAACTATTGTCATATTCGATTCCATCTGGTATTTGTAAATCATTATGTTGCCCGACCTGTCTTCGGCTTTAGACACATTCCATGCATACACCTTGCTAACTCCATCCTTATTATAAGTGTGTTTACCACTGCTTCTACCAAACTCACGAGTCATACCATCCGCTGTCTTCACTTGGAACCAAAGATCGGATGGATGCTGCGAGCTAAGACCATAGAGCGTGATGCGAGTATATGGGCTGTTCTCCAGACAGTAGACTGCTGTATCGGAGCCCTCGGATGGCTGAAGAAGAACAAGGCGGTTACCATCAAGTGCAAAAGCATCATTATTGTCATACGAAATACCATGTGGGCTGCCATCATGATAGATGTCACGGGGCACACGTGTGATGGCAGATATACCTGTTAGATTGCATCCCCAACCGACGAGTCCATTGCCAGCCTGGCTGTTGTAGACCACAGACAATTGAGGCTGAAGGCCCTGTATACCTAGGGGAACAGCAATCTCTACCGAATAAGATGCTCCCCCCAATGCCGTTGTAGAGAATGTGCCTTTTGGCGTTCCGGCATAGTAAGATGGCGTTGATTCCCCCTGGGCCTGTATGGCCGATAATAATGTAAGCAACACTGAGAAGGCTGCTTTGCTATATTGATGAAACAACTTATTCATTGTGTCTGGGTTCTTTGGTCCTATTTTCTTTCTCTACGTATCCTGTTTCCAGCCGAATCGTAAGTATAAGTGATTGCAAAAGAGGCGTTTCCATAAAGATTAAGTTTACCACCTAATTGTATATTAAAACCACTGTCAAGAGTGATTCCCCTTGGAGCAACAAGTATGAGATAACCTGTTGGAGTCACATTAACATCTCCTGAAATCAGCGAGTCGGGGCTGTACACTACGACCGTACTGTCCACGGTCTTATTTCTATATGCCGTTGTATCCACAGCAACTTCCTGTGCCATCAGAGAGAGACGGTTTGCATACGAACATACTGCCAAGAATATTTTGATTGGGGTTCTCATTGTTTTTCTGTAAATTTGAAGGCCATTGAAGGTTCTTCTTCCACTACACAATTGTTTACTTTTTCACGCAGTTCGTCAACCTCTTGTTTCAATTCCTGGATGCACTGTAATAGGAGGGGCACCATTTCGGTGTAGTTCACAGTGAGGTAGCCGTCTTGTCCCTCGCGCACCAGGTCGGGGAATATCTTCTGTAGTTCCTGGGCCGATACGCCATAGTGGCGGCGGGCGGCATCTCGCTGTTTCCGTTCTGCGAACCGCTCTGCAGCCTTGGTGCCTGCCTCTTTGGTCGCCTCGCTGCTGAATGGGCTCTTCAGCGTGTAGGAAAACACATCAAGATCTTGCAGCTGCTCCAGGATTCCTTTCTGCTTGGCGGTTGTCCTGCCCAGAGGCTGTGCGTTGTCTTTCAGACGCATATCGGAGAGATTATAGAGTCCCAGCACCGTCATGGCTCCTTCTACATAGGTGTCGCCATAAAAATAGGCGGCATAGCTTCCCACGAAGGGAGGAGGGGGCGCTCCCTCTTCTGTACCGCAGATGCCCGAACCGTTTTCGCTTGGTAATATTGTTCCAAGAACCCCTATGTTCTTGCTGTCTGTAGTTCTATCTCCGTTTCCCCATACGCCGATGGCATAGCCACCTACTGCCGTAGAACTCTTTTCGCACTCGCCCAACACGCCCACACGATAGTAGGTATTCTGGGTTCCCTGGTGTTGCACATGCAGGCCGATGTCAAAATAGTTGTCCTCATAGAGTCTGGAATTGGGCAGGCTACCTATGCTTATGACGGCATCGTTGTTTTCAATGGTCTTTTTCACATATACATTCCCTAAACTGTTGACCTTCAGCTGAGCGTGTGTGGCAGCGGTCGAGGCTGCCAATAGCAGTAGAAGTGCGAGATGTTTTTTCATCATGTTTCTTTTTTCAGATTATGTTTGATTGAAATTGTATCAAGCCTCCACCTTATTTTTTATATAGAGGTGGAAGCTCACAAAGAGAGACCTCTTACAGCGTGATGAATCCGTAGAAGTAATAGCTTCCGCCATTTGAGAGGCGAATCTCGTAGTCACCAATTAAGGTAGATGGCAGTTCCAGAGTATCGCAGCCATCAGGGATAGTGATGGAATAGGCTTCTTCGCCTGTTTCGTCAACAAGACTAAGGGAATATCCATCGCAAGAAGTGGTAAATAGTATAGTGCTGCCCTCAATCTCGATATGGGGGATGGAGGCAGGTGCCTTGGGTCTTCCACCAAAAATGATGGTCGGGTCTGTTATCCCCACCTGCAGTGAAAGTACTGTGGGAACGGCATTCACGATTGACGATGTGAATGAAAGCATTGCCAACAAGGCAATAGAAAGCGTTGTTCTTTTCATAGATTTGTGTGATAATAGTTAATAAAATGTAATGGTGCAAAGATAGGCTTAAAGAATTACCCGACCAAAATTTTGGCCAGGTAATACTTCACGGAAATTCACTTTTATTTCTCTAAATTCAAACCTAAACGTGTGATAAGGTATTCTGTTTCAGTGACTTGCAAAGAAAGAAGTGAAATAATACATTAAAATTCACTTTTTACGTTCAGCAACTATAAAGTCCGTAGCGTTTCACCAGATTTTTGTAAAGCGTTCGGGCCGTGTTGTCGTGAAACAAAGCGTTGTTAACATCCTGCTTGAGATTGGCTACCTGCGTGTCCTTGATGTTAAGCATATTGGCAATTTCACCTGAATGGAGCTTGAGAGCGACGAGAATACAAACGTAAGTTCCCAGAGTGGTGACTTCGTTTGTATGGTTAAGGTCGCCTATCAGGTCTGGATAGAACTGCCCCATCACGGTGAATAGGGTCTTCTTCTCCTTGGCTGTAAGTGATGACTGTGGTCTGTTCCTCATTTCCATGATACGGTGTACAATCTTCGTGTCAGTGAGCAGCTGTAGGTGCTCTATCTTCTGTGGAATATTGCATTGTGCCTCCAGCACCTTTATTCTTGCTTGTAGCTGTTGATTCTCCAAGGTGAGCCGTTCCTTGCAGGATTCGTACTCGTTAGTGAGTTCGCCCATCTTCTGCGTATCCAAGAGGCGTAGTCGTTGTGTTGCTTTATTCTCTGCCTTCTCCCTGTCCAACTCTTCTTGTATAGTATCAATGGCAGCCTGATGCGAGGCCTCCAGAACTTGCAATGCCTGCAGGTTGCTGCGATACCGGTTGACGGCATCAGCATATTCGGCTTTCAGACGCGCAACCCGTTCTGACTGTTGTTTCCTGTAAACGATGAGGGATGCTGCCACAATCGCCATTAGCAAGAGGAGGATGACGATGCCCGTCTTTGCGCGGTTAGCCTCTCTTTCCTTTTTCATTGCCAGCTTTTGCATAGCTCCATACTGATAGGAGGCAGTTAGTTGCGCGGTCAGTTCCTGGTCTTTGATGGCAACCGTAGAATCATTTGTGACGCAGTATAGTTGTGCGTATTTGGCAATGGAGTCTGCCAGATGCCGCCTCTTGAAGATACTAAGGAGCCCTTTGTACATAGGTTCCTGCTCCATAAATGTCATATTGGGGTGGAACACCTTCCTGTAGTTATGCTCGGCAGAATCCAGCAAACCGTTATTTTCAAAGTTCCTTCCCTTGTAATAATAATATTGTCGCAAGTTAGAGGGTAGTTCGTGATGCTTATCAAAGAAGTCAGACTTTTCCTCAAATGCATTGATGAGCGCTCCCAGCTCGTCTTGATGGTTTGCATTTTCCGAGTAGAGGTGCATCAAGGCAACAGAGGTCAGCAGGGCTTCTTGCTCCTGAAAATGTTCTCGATAACATTGCATCGCCATTCGAATGGCAACTTCAGCACTATCACGCTGATTCATCAAAACATAGGTTCCTGCTGAGATGCGTATGTTCTGAAGGGCCATAAGGGTGTCCCCGGCCAGGAAAGCGTATTTTGTAGCCATTCTCCCTGCTTGAATCTCGTAGGCGAATAACAATTGCTGATGGTAGACCCAGCCCATCTGCGAGTAGACGCGGCATAGGAGGCGGTAGTCACAGTCGGGGGCGGTGGTGTCGGCCTGCTCGGCGGCAGTCTGGTAGGCGGCGATGGCCTGCGGAGCCTCGCCACGGTCGGCGTAGGTGCGGCCCAGAAGGTAGTAGGCCTCCATGCGCTCGTTGGGCGTGCCGTGGCGGTCGAAGTACTGGGTGAGGGCGAGGGCCAGCGAGTCGTCGGTGAGCAGCGAGTCGGCCTGGTTGCGGGCCTGCAGGTCGGCGAGAGCCTGCTGCATCTGCTGCCGCTCGCCGTGGCAGGCGGTGAGCAGCAATGCAAGCAGCAGAAGGAGTGGATACTGGGCGAAGCGGAGAGACATACGGACGGCACATTTACGGGGCAACGGTGAGGCGCACGAGCTCGATCTTGGTGGCGGTGTTCTTGATAATCTTGAACTGCCAGTGGCCTATCTTGACGACCTCGTTGAGCTTGGGGAAGCTCTGGTACTCGTGCAGGATGAGGCCGCCCACGGTCATATACTCGTCGCTCTCGGGCAAATCAAGGTCGAACATCTCGTTGACCTTCTCGATTTCTAAGCGGGCCGAGAGCAGGTATTCGCCGTTGTCAAAGCGCTTGGCCACATAGTGGGCCTGGTCGTGCTCGTCCTCGATGTCGCCGAAAATCTCCTCGACAATGTCCTCTAAGGAGATGAGGCCGCTGGTGCCGCCAAACTCGTCGACCACCACGCCGAGCGACTTTTTCTGTGCCAGGAAGGTCTGCATCATCTTGCTGGCCGCCATCGTCTCGGGCACAAAGGTCATGGTGCGCAGGCACTTGGTCCAGTCGGCAGGGTTGCGGAACATTTCGGAGGAGTGAATGTAGCCCACTATGTGGTCGATGTCTTCGTGGTAGACCACAATCTTGGAGTGGCCGCTCTCCACGAACTTCTGCTTCAGTTGGTCTATGCTGCAAGTGTCTTCCACGGCATCGATCTCGGTGCGGGGCACCATGCAGTCGCGCACCTTGGTGTCGCTGAAGTCGAGCGCATTCTGGAAGATGCGCACTTCCTCCTCGATCTCGTCGTCGTCCTTGGCATTGTCGATGCTGGTCTGCACCAGGTAGTCCAGGTCGACCTTGGTGAACTCCTTGTCCTCGGTCTCCTTGCTCATGTGCACGCCCGCCAGCCTGAGCAGTCCTTTGGAGAGCAGGGTGGCGAAGCGCGAGATGGGGTAGAGCACCACGTAGCAGACCATGGCCGGCAGGGCAAACACGGTGAGCATAGTGTTGGGGTTGCTCTTGAAGATGGTCTTGGGCAGGAACTCGCCCGTGAAGAGCACCACGAGCGTAGAGAGCAGCGTGTCGGCCGTGACGCGGGCACCGTCGCTCAGGTCGTGGAAGAGGGTGGCGTCGAACACCTGGGCGAAGAGAATGCCATAGATGACCAGGGCAATGTTGTTGCCCACGAGCATGGTAGAGACGAAGTTGTTGGGGTGCTGATAGAAAAGGGCGATGGCCCGCTGGGCCAGTCCGTTCTTCTCGCCGCGCTCCATCTCGGCCCTGAGGCGGTTGCTCGACACGAAGGCTATCTCCATGCCCGAGAAGAAGGCCGAGAAGGTCATGGTAACGATCAGTCCTATGATGAGTGTTGTCATTAGGCGGTATGGATTATGGGGTTAGGAGTTATCGGCCTGTGGCGTGTTTCTGCTGCACGGGGCGTATGGGCGGTGGTGCCACGGTGTCGGCGGCGGCTGTGCCCTGCACGGGCTGGTTCTGCTGCTCGTCTTTCTTGTCGATGTCTTCGGCAATGAACGAGCCTTTCGAGTTAGTCACGGTGTAACGCGTCATGGCCTCGTCGCTGCGGAAGTAGGTTCCTTCGATGGTACGCTCGGGGGTGACGACCTTCGAGTAGACGTTCGAGTAGAACTCGTGGCGATAGCCGTCCCAGTAGAGTTCCTCGCTGGTGTAGATGAGCCCGTCGACATTGCGCACCGACACCCTGCCGCGAAGCTTCCAGAGGTGGGTCTGGTCGAAATACCACGCCGTGTCGGCCTGGATATAGGCCTGCAGGCGGAACTTCTCGTCGAACTGCTCGAAGAAGATGCCCTTCATAAACTCCCATCGGGTGGGTTGCTTGGCGGTGTTCACCTCCCATCGCTCGGTGACGATGCGATACTTGATGACCCCCGAATCGCTGATGAGCGTGTTGACACCGTAGGAGGTCATCATAGCCACCGAGTCTTCCGGGTTGATGGCCCCGGCAATGTGCTCGTGGGCCTCGCTGCACGCGAGGCTAAATGATAAATGGAAAATGATCAATGAAAGCGATGCCAGCATGCTTCTGCACCGGCGTTTCCCATTCCCTGCTTCCATATCTTTAGTCAATTTTCCACTTGGCGAACCAGCGCTCGTTGAAGGTGATGCCCAGATTCAGCCGGAAAGTGTTCTCGGTAATCATATTGGTGGCCGAGGTGTGAACCCACTGGGCACTGACGTTTAGCACGGAGCGGTTGTTCCAGTTGTTCTGCAGGGGTATGCCGAAGCCCGCACTGATGCTCAGCTCCTTGGGGCCTTCCTTTCCGTTTATATTATAATAAGGTGTGGCGTAGCCTGCACCGAGGCGGTAGTGCACGCGCTGCAGGAAGTTGCGGCGGCTGTAGGCGTTGGGCACATAGTCAAGGCCTGCTGCCAGCTTGTAGCTGTCCTTCAGCAGTCCGCTCTGCATGGTATAGCTGCCGGCAGCATTCACGCCGGGGCAGTCCAGGCTGCCCCACTGCCTCAGCGAGAAGTCGGCCTCGACGAGCAACTGGTTCCTGTGGTTCCAGGCCAGACCGGCGCTATAGACCATAGGCAGGCTGAAGGCGTCATTGACAATGAAGGTGGAGTCGGTGCCGTTTGTCACGTTCGAGACCACGCACTTTGCCTCGTTGTTCAGGTTATGGCCTATGCCCACGGTTGCTCCCAGCGTCAGCACGTCGTTCCTGCTTATTTGCTGCTGCCATTGCAAGCCGGCCTCCAGCTTGTAGTTGCTAATCGATGTGGAATACTCCCGCTGCATGGAGTTGATATAGGAGGTAGAGCTACTTGTCACGGTGCGGTTGATTTCGCCCCATAAATAGCCGATGTTGACACCTACCGAAAGTGGCTTCAGTACTTGCCAGCCGGCACCAATAAAGACTTCGTGCAAGCCGCCGTCGCCCTGATGGGCATCGGTGATGGTACCATTTGTTGCATCCCTATACGTGGTGGCCTCATAGCTATAGCCCACATTGGTGTAAGGCAGCACGCCGAAGGCCATGCCCAGGCGCGGGAGCAGCCGGAAGCTGCCCACGGCATATTCGAAGTCGGCGTTGCGGGCATTCACTTTGGTGCCCCCTTCCTTGAAGTTGGTGATCTGGCCCGACACGCCCAGGTCGAAAATCATGGTGAGCGAGTCGATGGCCGAATAAGAAGCCGGGTTGAGCGTGTTGGCTATGTTACCCTGGCGCAAAGCCAGTCCCACTCCGTTCATGCCACGGCTGAAGCCTTGCGAACGGTCAGACAGGATACCCAGTCCGTATTGGCTGTAAGGCGAGTTCGTTCCGCTCTGTGCAAGTGCACCGGCGCTGAGTGTTATCGCCACGAAGCCACATAAAAGTTTCTTGTTCATTACTCGATATTTTGTATCAGCGTGCAAAATTATTAAAAAAAATCGAACTAATCGCACCGAAAGTGGAAAATATAGCTTAATTTTGCATCGTGAAACAAATAGAAATCTTTTTTAGGACATTTTTTCTCGCGGTTGTCGCCTTGCTTTGGGCTCGTCCGGCAAGTGCCATTGCGCAGGACATAAGTGTCATGGACAGTGTGGAGATAGGCCTCATTACCTGTTCGCCCCACGAGGAGGTCTACAGCCTCTATGGCCATACCGCCATTCGCTATTGCGAGCTGAACACCGGGCGCGACCTGATGTTCAACTACGGGGTGTTCAACTTCAAAGCCCCCCACTTCGTGCTGCGCTTCGTGTTTGGCCAGACTGACTACGAGCTGGGTGTGGTGCCAACGGGCGCTTTCTGCAAATACTACGAGGACTGGGGAAGCCAGGTGAGCGAGCAGGTGCTGAACCTGACCCGCGAGGAGAAGGTGCAGATAGCTCATGCCCTCTCAGTGAACCTGCAGCCCGAGAATCGTGTGTACCGTTACAACTTCTTCTACGACAACTGTTCCACCCGGCCTCGTGACATCATTGAGCACAACCTGATGGGGAAGGTGATTTACGACGAACGTACAGATTACAGCCCCACCTATCGTGAGATGATTCATGACCTGAATGGGCATCACCCCTGGGCCCGCATGGGCAACGACCTGCTGCTGGGCGTCAGGGCCGACCTGAAGACCACGCGGAGCCAGCAGGAGTTCCTGCCCGGCAACCTGCAATACGATTTCGACCACGCCCAGATCTATGCCAACGGTGAGTATCGCCCCTTGGTGAAGGAGCGGCGCACGCTGGTGGGTGCTGGCGTGCAGATGGTGGAGAAAGAGTTCCCCCTGTCGCCCACCGACTGTGTGTTCATGCTGACGCTTATCTCGCTGGGCCTGCTGCTGGTGGAGTGGAAGCGCAGGCGCTGCTTTGTGTGGTACGACGGCGTGCTGATGCTGCTCACGGGGCTGGCGGGGTGCATCATCGTGGTGATGTTCTTCTCGGAGCACCCCACTACGAGCACCAACCTGCAGGTGCTGCTGCTCAACCCACTGCACCTGTTCTACTTGCCTGCCGTGCTACGAAGGCGCAAGACGCACTACTGGGTGGTGTTGCCGGTGCTGGTCGTGCTGTTTCTTCTGGGCAGCATCTGGCAAGACTATGCCGAGGGCATGGAGATTTTGGCACTATGTTTGCTGACAAGATGTTTGAGTCACTGGCGAAATGACAAATAAGTATCTATACCTGACCCTCCTGGCCATGCTGGGCTTCAAGGCCGAAGCCCAGGGACAGGAAGAAGGCAATGCCCCCCGACTGGTGGTGAGCATTGCCATAGACCAGTTGCGTAGCGACTATCTCGAGGCTTTTGCCCCGCTCTATCTGCCAGATGGCTTCAAGCGGCTGCTGGAGCAGGGGCTGGTCTACCCCAATGCCTCCTATCCCTTTGCCCCCATCGACCGGGCCTCGGCCATTGCCGCCCTGGCCACGGGCGTTCCACCTTATTATAATAGTATTGTAGGCCAGCAATGGCTGAACCGCGAGACCCTGCGGCCGGAGCAGTGCGTAGACGATGCTAAATATGCAGGGCTGATGACTACGCAGACGGCCTCGCCTGCCCGGATGGGCACTTCGACCATAGGCGACGAGCTGAAGGTGGCCACCGCAGGCAAGGGGCAGGTGTTTGCCATTGCGGCCGAGCGCGATGCCGCCGTGCTGTCTGGCGGTCATGCTGCCGACGGTGCCTTCTGGATCGACGACCAGAGTGGCGAATGGTGCTCGTCGAAATACTATTTCGAAGTCCTGCCATCGTGGGCACAGGCCTACAACGGGGTGCACGCCCCGGCGCGCAAAATAAGTGATGCCACCTGGGAGCCTACCAACTATCTGGTGGGCAACTTCAGCTACTTCATGCAGGCAGGGCAGCAGCATCCGTTCAAGCACGACTTCAAGGGCGACCGCCGCTACCGTGAGTACAAGGCCAGCGCGATGGTGAACGAGGACGTGACGCTGATGGCCAAGCAGTGCATCGCCTCGAACGGCATGGGCATTGACCGCGTGACCGACCTGCTCTGCCTGACCTACTATGCCGGCAACTACGACCACCGCACGGTGACAGAATGTCAGATTGAGTTGCAAGACACCTACGTGAGGCTCGACCAGGAGCTGAGCCGCCTTATCAACCACATTGAGCAGCAGGTGGGCAAGGGTAGGGTGCTCTTCGTGCTGACCAGTACGGGCTATAGCGACGAGGAGAGTGCCGACTACGAAAAATACCGCATTCCCACCGGCACGTTCTATATGAGTCGCACGGCCAACCTGATGAACATGTACTTCGGTGCCCTTTGGGGCAACGGAAAGTATGTGGAGGGTGTGTTCCGTAATCATATCTTCCTTAATCATAAGCTGTTAGAAGCAAAGAAGATAAGCATAGCTGAGGCTACCAACCGTGCCCAGGAGTTCCTGGTTCAGTTGTCGGGCGTGCGCAATGTGTACACTTCGCTACAGCTGCTCACAGGCAACAACGAGAATCTGCGCAAGGTGCGTAATGGCTATAGCCCCGAGCGTTGCGGCGACATCGTGATTGAGACGGCTCCCGGCTGGCGTTTGCTGAACGAAGATACGCAGGAAAACGAACTGGTGAGGGCCTCTTACATTCCTTTCCCCATCATTATCTATGGTGCTGGCACGCGCACCGAACGTGTCACTTTGCCAGTGACCACCGACCGTATTGCCCCCACTATTGCCAGGGCCATACGCATACGTGCTCCGAACGCTTGTTCGGCCGAACCTTTGTTCTAAATGGGCCGAAACCATCAAATAATGAGTGATTTATGCTCGAATGAGCAAAAAAATCACTACCTTTGCACCCAATTTCAATCAAAGTAGAACAAAATAAAAGAAAAATAGCAATGAATTTCAATTTAAACAACTTACTGAGAAAGCTGTTTGGCGACAAGTCGACACGCGACATGAAGCTCATTCAGCCCTTCGTGGAGAAGGTGAAGGATGTGTATCCCGAAATCGAGAAGCTGAGCAACGACGGTCTGCGCGAGCGTTCCAGCCAGATTCGCCAGCAGGTGCAGCAGGCTGCCACCAACGAGAAAGCCGAGATAGAGAAGCTGAAGGCTACCATCGAGGACACTCCCATCGACGAGCGTCATGAGATATTCGCCAAGATAGACAAACTGGAGAAAGAGGTGCTCGACGTCTATGAGAAGGCCCTCAACGAGGTGATGCCTCAGGTGTTTGCCATCGTGAAGGAAACAGCCCGCCGCTTTGCCGAGAACGAGGAAACGGTGGTTACTGCCACCGACTTCGACCGCCAGCTGGCTGCCGACCCGAAGAAGGACTTCATCAGCATCAGGGGCAACGAGGCCGTATATCATAATCACTGGACAGCCGGCGGCAACGACCTGAAGTGGGAGATGATTCACTACGACGTGCAGCTGTTCGGCGGCGTGGTGCTGCATCAGGGCAAGATTGCCGAGATGGCCACGGGTGAGGGTAAGACGCTGGTGGCTACGCTGCCCGTGTTCCTGAACGCCCTGACGGGCAATGGCGTGCACGTGGTGACGGTGAACGACTATCTGGCCAAGCGCGACTCGGAGTGGATGGGTCCGCTCTACATGTTCCACGGGCTGAGCGTCGACTGCATAGACAAGCACCAGCCCAACTCGCCTGCACGCCGCAATGCCTACCAGGCCGATATTACCTTCGGTACCAACAACGAGTTCGGTTTCGACTATCTGCGCGACAATATGGCAGTATCGCCTGCCGACCTGGTGCAGCGCTCGCACAACTATGCCATCGTCGACGAGGTAGACTCGGTGCTCATTGACGATGCCCGTACACCTCTTATTATTAGTGGCCCCGTGCCCAAGGGAGACGTGCAGATGTTTGAAGAATACCAGCCGCTGGTGGAAAGCATCGTCGACGTGCAGCGCAAGCTGGCCACGCAGTATCTTTCGGAAGCCAAGCAGAAGATAACCGAAGGACAGAAGCTGATGGACGAGGGTAAGAAGGAAGAAGGACAGCAGATGCTCGACGAGGGCTTCCTGTCGCTGTTCCGCTCGCACAAGGCCCTGCCCAAGAACAAGCCGCTCATCAAGTATCTTTCGGAAGAAGGCATCAAGGCCGGTATGCTGAAGACCGAGGAAATCTATATGGAGCAGAACAACAAGCGTATGCCCGAGGCCGTGAAGCCCCTGTACTTCGTGGTCGACGAGAAGCTGAACTCGTGCGAACTGACCGACAAGGGTACGGCCTGGCTGGCCGACAAGGTGAAGGATGCCGAGCTGTTCGTGCTGCCCGATATTACCAGTCAGCTTTCGGCTTTAGAGGCAGAGAAGGGACTGCCCCCCGAGGAGCGCCTGAACCGCAAGGATGCGCTGATGAACCACTATGCCGTTCAGAGCGAGCGCGTGCACACCCTGCGCCAGCTGCTCAAGGCCTACTGCATGTTCAATAAGGACGATGAGTATGTGGTGATTGATGGCGAGGTGAAGATTGTCGACGAGCAGACGGGCCGTATTATGGAAGGCCGCCGCTGGAGCGATGGCCTGCACCAGGCCGTGGAGGCCAAGGAGCATGTGAAGGTCGAGGCTGCCACGCAGACCTTTGCCACCATCACGCTGCAGAACTACTTCCGCATGTACCACAAACTGGCTGGTATGACGGGTACGGCCTCGACCGAGGCTGGCGAGTTCTGGGACATCTACAAGCTCGACGTGGTGGAGATTCCGACGAACAAGCCCGTGATTCGCAACGATATGGACGACCGCGTGTACAAGACGGCCCGCGACAAGTATCGCGCCGTGATAGAAGAGGTGGTGAAGATGCGCAACTCAGGCCGCCCCACGCTGATTGGTACTACGTCGGTGGAAATCAGTGAGCTGCTGTCGCGTATGCTTGATATGTACGTGAACCCCGAGACGGGCAAGCGCGAAGGCATACCCCACCAGGTGCTGAACGCCAAGCTGCACCAGAAGGAGGCCGACATCGTGGCACTGGCAGGTCGCTCGACCAATGGCCTGGGTGCAGTGACCATCGCAACGAACATGGCCGGTCGTGGTACCGACATTAAGCTGACACCCGAGGTGAAGGCCGCAGGTGGTCTGGCCATCATCGGCACCGAGCGCCACGAGAGCCGCCGCGTGGACCGTCAGCTGCGCGGACGTTCCGGCCGTCAGGGTGACCCCGGCTCTTCAGTGTTCTACGTTTCGCTGGAAGACAAGCTGATGCGCCTGTTTGCCTCAGAGCGCATTGCCTCGGTAATGGACCGTCTGGGCTTCAAGGAGGGTGAGATGATTGAGCACCCCATGATTTCGAAGAGCATTGAGCGTGCACAGAAGAAGGTCGAGGAGAACAACTTCGGTATTCGTAAGCGCCTGCTGGAGTATGACGACGTGATGAACAAGCAGCGCAAGGTGGTCTACGAGAAGCGCCGCCATGCCCTGATGGGTGAGCGAATCGGCATGGACATTGCCAACGTGATCTGGGACCGCGTGTCGACTATCATGGAACGCAACGACTATGAGGGTTGCAAGGAGGAGTTCCTGCGCCTGTTTGCCATGGAGGTGCCCTTCACCGAGGAGCAACTGGAGAACAGCAAGCAGATAGACCAGCTGGCCGAGGAGGCCTTCCAGGCAGCACTGGCCAACTTTAACCGTCGCACCCAGCGCATCCAGGATGTGGCATGGCCCGTCATTCAGCAGGTCTACGAGGCTCAGGGACAGATGTTCGAGCGTATCATCGTGCCCATCACCGATGGCCGCCATATCTACAATCTGGGATGCAACTTGCAAGAGGCTTACAATACGCATGCCAAGTCTGTGGTGAAGGAGTTTGAAAAGCAGACACTCCTGCACATCATCGACGATGCATGGAAGGAGAACCTGCGTGAGCTTGACGAGCTGCGCCACTCGGTGCAGAACGCCAGCTACGAGCAGAAAGACCCGTTGCTCATCTTCAAGCTGGAGAGCGTGAAGCTGTTTGACAATATGGTGAACACGATGAACAACCGCACGGTGTCGATTCTGATGCGTGCCGCCATTCCGCAGATGCAGGAAGAGCAGCCCGCCGTACAGGAGGCTGCCCCCGAAGAGCACACCCAGCGCCAGCAGTACCAGGAGAGCAAGCAGAGTACTGATCCTGACGAGCAGCAGCGTGAGGCCCTCCGCAGGGAGATTGCCCAGCAGCGCCAGCTGGCACAGCAACGTGCCGAGGAAGAGGCCCGTGCCCTGGCCGAGATGCAGCGCAACCCCGTCGTCCGCGACAAGATGCCGGGACGCAATGATCCCTGTCCTTGCGGAAGTGGTAAGAAGTTCAAGAATTGTCATGGCAAAGGACTGGTATGATTAAGATAGCAAACCTGAAGAAGCAATTTGGCGAGACCATAGCCTGCAACATCCCATCGTTCAAGGTGAGCGATGGCGATGTGCTGGGCTTGGTAGGCAATAACGGTGCTGGCAAGACCACGCTCTTCCGCATGATGCTCGATCTGCTGAAGCCCGACAAGGGGCAGGTCAGCCTGAACGGTATTAACCCCGCCTTGAGTGAGGATTGGAAAAAAGACACCGGGGCCTGCATCGATGAGAGTTTCCTGATAGACTATCTGACGCCCGAGGAGTATTTTGCCTTCCTTGGGAAGATAGGGGGAATAGCCCAGACGGAGGTCGACAATCGGCTGGGCGACTTTGAGCGCTTTGCCGGAGGCGAGGTCTTTGGACAGAAGAAGCTCATTCGCAACCTGTCGGCTGGTAACAAGCAGAAGGTGGGCATCATTGCCGCACTTTTGCGGAAGCCACGTCTGGTGGTGCTCGACGAGCCCTTCAATTTCCTTGACCCCACCAGCCAGAACGTCTTGAAGCACCTGCTAACGGACTATAACAAGTCGACGGGGGCCACCATCCTTATTAGTTCGCATAATTTGCAACATACCATTGATATATCCACCCGCATTGCCCTGCTCGAAAAGGGAAGGATTATCAAGGATCTGACCAATGTGGAGGGAAGTGCCAAAGAAGAATTGGCCGACTATTTCGGAGGCGAATAAGCGGCAAGATTGAAAAAATTCTAAAAAAGTAAGCGTAAAATTTCCGTATCTCGTTGAAAAACAGTATCTTTGCAGTCCGAAAAATAAAAGGTATATATTTTATAAGGTATTTGCAATATGACAAAGGCACAAATAGTCAAGAATATCTCGGAGCAGACGGGAGTTGGCAAGAAGGAGGTTGCCATTACGATAGAGGCATTTATGGAGCAGATTCGCGCCAGCCTGGCCGACAATCGTGAGAATGTGTTCCTGCGTGGTTTCGGAAGCTTCATCGTAAAGCACCGTGCGCAGAAGACGGCACGCAACATCTCGAAGAACACAACGCTCGTCATTGATGCTCACGACCTGCCCGCCTTCAAGCCTGCCAAGAGCTTTATAGCCCGTATGGACGGTATTGAAATCAGCGACGACGATGACGAGGAAGCATAACGCGAAGGTTACAACTTAAGCAATTCACAAATAAAAAACATTAACAATTATGCCTAACGGAAAAAAGAAGAAGGGCCACAAGATGGCTACGCACAAGCGTAAGAAGCGCCTGCGCAAGAATCGTCATAAGAGCAAGTAAGCTCTCGTGACGCACGCGGGCTGGGCTGACCCTGCCTGCGATGGCAAACAAAAAGAATGAAGGGAGTGTGCCAAGGCATAGCAATATGCGGGCACGCCCTTTTTGCAATGAACCCAAAACAAGTAGTACAAACGACAGAAGAACAACAGCATGACAAGCGAAGTTATTATTGATGCTGGCCCGAAAGAGATTTCCATCGCTCTGCTTGAAGACAAGAGCCTGGTGGAGTACCAGAGCGAACCCCGCTCGGCCTCCTACTCTGTGGGCAACATCTACATTGGCAAGGTGCGCAAGCTGATGCCTGGGCTGAATGCCTGCTTCGTGGATGTCGGTAGCGAGAAAGATGCCTTTTTGCACTATCTTGACCTGGGCCTTCAATTTAGCTCTTATGAAAAATACCTCAAGCAGGTAGCCAGCGACCGCAAGAAGCTCTATCCCATCCAGAAAGCCACCCATCAGCCCGACCTGCCCAAGGACGGCAGCATTCAGAACCAGCTGAAGGTGGGGCAGGAGGTGATGGTGCAGATTGTAAAGGAGCCCATCAACACAAAGGGCCCCCGACTGACGTGCGAGCTTAGCTTTGCCGGTCGCTACATGGTGCTCATTCCCTTTGGCGACAAGGTGTCGGTCAGTTCCAAGATCAAGAAGGGCGAAGAACGTAGCCGCCTGAAGCAGTTGGTGCAAAGCATGGTGCCGAAGAACTTCGGCGTGATCGTGCGCACCGTGGCCGAAGGCAAGCGTGCCGCCGAACTCGATCAGGAACTGAAGGTGCTCCTGAAGCGTTGGGAAGACGCCATCACTCGCGTACAGAAGACCACCGAGCGCCCACAACTCGTGTTCGAGGAGCAGAGCCGCAGCGTCGCACTCATTCGCGACCTCTTCAATCCCACCTACGATGGTATTCATGTCAACGATCCCGAAATCTACAACCAGGTGCGCGACTATGTGGCACTCATAGCCCCTGACAAGGTCGACATAGTGAAGCTTTATACGGGCACCGTACCCATTTACGACAATTTCAATGTCACCAAGCAAATTAAATCGGGATTCGGACGTACCGTCAACTACAAGCGGGGAGCCTACCTTATCATCGAGCACACTGAGGCCATGCACGTGGTCGACGTGAACAGTGGTACGCGAATCAAGAAAGAAAACGGACAGGAAGCTAATGCTTTGGAAACCAATCTGGGAGCCGCAGACGAGCTGGCACGCCAGTTACGGTTGCGCGACATGGGAGGCATCATCGTCGTTGACTTTATCGACATGAACCTTGCCGAAGACCGCCAGCTGCTCTATGAGCGCATGTGCGAGAACATGAAGAAAGATCGCGCTCGCCATAACATCCTGCCGCTGAGCAAGTTCGGACTGATGCAGATAACCCGTCAGCGTGTGCGTCCGGCGATGGACGTTGCCGTAGAGGAGAGCTGCCCCACTTGCCATGGCACGGGAAAGATTAAGTCGAGCATCCTGTTCACCGACCAGTTAGAGAGCAAAATTGACCGCCTTGTCAACAAGATAGGCATACGCCGTTTCTCACTCCATGTCCACCCCTATGTGGCGGCATACATCAACCAGGGCTTGGTGTCCATCAAGCGCCGATGGCAGATGAAGTACGGCTTGGGCATTCGTATTGTGCCCAGCCAGAAAATGGCTTTCCTGCAATATGAGTTCTACGACCAGAAGCGTCAGTTCATCGATATGCAGGAAGAGAACGAAGTGAGTAAGTAACAACAAAGACTTAAACTAATTATGGGAAAAGTAATTTTGACTGGCGACCGCCCTACGGGCAAGCTCCATCTGGGGCATTTCGTGGGGTCGTTGCGTCGCCGTGTTCAGTTGCAGGAAGAAGGCAACTACGACAGGATGTTTGTTTTTATGGCCGATGTGCAGGCTCTGACAGACAATGCCGATAATCCTGAGAAGATTCGCCAGAATATCATCAATGTGGCTCTGGACTATCTGGCTGCAGGTCTTGACCCTGAGAAGTGTACTATCTTCATTCAGAGCCAGATTGCCGAGTTGGCCGAACTGACCACCTACTTGATGAATTTGATCACCGTGAGCCGCGTGCAGCGCAACCCCACGGTGAAAACGGAAATCAAAATGCGTAACTTCGAGGCCAACATTCCGCTGGGCTTCTTCTGCTACCCCGTGAGCCAGGCTGCCGACATTACGCTCTTCAAGGCCACCACGGTGCCCGTGGGTGAGGACCAGGAGCCTATGCTGGAGGTGGCCCGCGAGCTGGTACGCCGTTTCAATCAGACGTATGGCGAGGTGCTCGTAGAGCCGAATATCATGCTTCCTGAGAATGCTACGGCACGCCGTTTGCCCGGTACTGATGGCAAGGAGAAAATGTCGAAGTCGCTGGGCAATTGCATCTATCTGAGCGACTCGGCTGATGAGGTGTGGCAGAAGGTGCGCTCCATGTACACCGACCCCACTCATCTGAACGTGAGCGACCCTGGCCATGTAGAAGGCAACGCCGTGTTCACCTATCTCGATGCTTTCTCGACCGATGATGACTTTGCCAACTTCTGGCCGGAGTATCAGAACCTGGAAGAGCTGAAGGATCACTACCGTCGTGGAGGCCTGGGCGATATGAAGTGCAAGAAGTTCCTGAACACCATCATCAATAATATGCTGGAGCCCATGCGTGCTCGTCGCCGTGAGCTGGAGCAGGACATCCCCGAAATCTATAACATTCTGAGGAGGGGTACTGAGAGTGCCCGCGAGGTGGCCGCCCAGACTATGGACGAGGTGCGCAAGGCTATGCGCATAGACTACTTCAACGATGCCGAACTTATTAGTCAGCAGGCTGAGATGTTCAGGAAAAATAGTTGAAGACTTTAGATGAAAGATGAAAAATGAAAGATATGATTTGACTTTCCAATTGCGAAACTAATCATATCTTTCATTTTTCATCTTTTCACCTTTTCTTATGCTTACGACAGGAAGCCGAGCAGTGCGCCTGCGGCCACGGCCGAGCCGATGACACCTGCCACGTTGGGCCCCATGGCATGCATGAGCAGGAAGTTGTGGCGGTCGTACTCCAGACCCAGGTTGTTGCTGATGCGGGCGGCCATAGGCACGGCACTGACGCCAGCATTGCCGATGAGCGGGTTGATTTTTTTATCCTTTGGCAGGAACAGGTTCATCACCTTCACGAAGCACACGCCACTGGCGGTGGCAATGGCGAAGGCAAAGGCACCGATAGCGAAGATGAACACGGTGTTGAGCGTAAGGAACTCGGATGCCTGTGTAGAGCAACCGACGGTCAAGCCCAGCAGCATCACCACGATGTCGTTCAGTGCGGCACCAGCCGTCTTGGCCAGTCGTGTGGTCTTGCCACTTTCCTTCAACAGGTTGCCAAAGAAGAGCATACCCAGCAATGGTAGGCCAGAAGGCACGATGAACGTGGTCATCAGCAGGCCGATGATGGGGAAGAGGATGCGCTCAGTCTGGCTCACCTCGCGTCCGGGCTTCATCTTGATTTTACGCTCCTTGTCGGTTGTGAGCAAGCGCATCAAGGGTGGCTGGATGAGGGGCACGAGGGCCATGTAGGAGTAGGCACAGACGGCGATGGCTCCCATCAGGTTGGGCGACAGTTTTGACGAGAGGAAGATGGCCGTGGGGCCGTCGGCACCGCCAATGATGGCGATACCAGCTGCCTGGTCGGGCTCGAAGCCCAGCAGCAGGGCCAGCATATAGGCTCCGAAGATGCCAAACTGGGCGGCAGCACCGATGAGCATCAGCTTCGGATTGGCCAGCAGAGCCGAGAAGTCGGTCATAGCACCAATGCCCAGGAAGATGAGCGGTGGGTACCAACCCTGGCGCACGCCCTGGTAGAAGATGTTGAGCACCGAGTTGTCCTCGTAGAGACCAATCTCCAGGCCGGCATCGGCACGGAAGGGAATGTTGCCCAGGATGATACCCAGGCCAATGGGCACGAGCAGCAGCGGCTCGAAGTCTTTCTTGATGGCCAGATAGATGAAGAATGCTCCGACCACAATCATAATGAGGTTGCCCACCGTGGCATTGGCAAAGCCCGTGTAGGTAAGGAACTCATTAAAGTTTTCAGCGATAAATTCCCACATAGCCGTTTATCCTATTGTGAGCAGTACGGCACCTTCCATCACCGTATCGCCTTGTTTTACAACGATTGAAGTCACCTGTCCGGCGTGCTCAGCCTCGATGTTGTTCTGCATCTTCATGGCCTCGAGCACCAGCACCACATCGCCCACATTGACCTGCTGGCCCACCTGCACCTTGATCTCGGTGATGGTGCCGGGCAGCGGTGCCTTCAGCGGACTGCCTGTGCCTGCGGGGGCGGCAGAACTCTGCTGGGTGGTTGGCTGGGGGGCAGCTGCAACAGGCTGTGCCGCAGGTTGGGGAGCTGCTACCTTAGGCTTGTTCATGGTGGGGTGCTTAGCAGCATTGATGGGCTTCTGCAGCTCTACCTCGAAAGGTATGCCGTTTACGTTTACCTTGGCGATGTTGCCTTCTACCTCGGCTATCTCTACTTCGTAGTCGACGCCTTTTACTTTATATTGATACTTGTTCATTTTCGTTTAGTGTAGTTCGGGGGTTGTTGGAATATGGGGAGCGTTGTGGTCGGTGGGGATGAAGGGGTCGTGCCAGTGGGTCATCTGCGAGTACTCATCATCCCATCCAGTGTCTTTCGACTTGATGGTGATTACACCGCTCTCCACGTCGTGCACGTCGTCTTCATACTGCTTCAGGGCCATGCCGATGACGGCCATATAGACCTCCATGTCAATGCCCTTCTTGTCGAAGCCTTCCTGCATGATGTTACCAGTCTTGTGGCCTATCTCGATGGTCTTTTCCACCGTCTTGGTGATAGGCTTGATGGGCTGTTTGTTGGCTACCTTCTTGGCTGTCTCGGCATGGCGCATGATAGAACCAAAGAGGGTGAAGAAAATCCAGAGCAGTGCAAGGCAGAAGAACACGATGCCCATAGCCATAATGGCCATGGCAAAACCGTGAGGGTCCTCGCGTTTGAACTTGGCCACCTTGCTCTCATTAGCCTCAATGAAGTTGTCGATGCCCGGCGTGACGCTTTCGGGCGACTTTACGCTCCACTGACCCTTGACCCTGGCATACGACTGGTCGGCAGCCAGTGCAGGCACAGTGACCGAGTCGATGAGCTCGGTGCCGTTGCCATTGTAGAGGGCAATCCATACGGGTTCTGAAAGGGGAACCGGAACTGACAGGTGCAGCTTGCCCTCAGTGGGGTTAGAGTTGCACAATAGCAGCAGATGCTTATGCGCACCAATGACTGTGCGGTCGTCGCCGCTGGGGATGACGCTCATACGCTTGATACGCTCGGGGGCGCTCATCTGCTTGTCGAGTACGGAGCGGTCGGTGGTGAGGTACATACCGCGAACGTTGTAGGTCGAGAACGACGTGTTCTTCAGTTCGATCCACGCCTCGCGCCTGCCGTACTCATCCTGAATGCTGGTAGTGTTGTTGGTGAGCACCTCGCTCAGCACGATGTTCTTGGCGCCCTGGCCGAACATCGTGCTTGAGGTGGTTATCAGCAAAGCTCCCAGCAGGAGTCTGATGTTGTTCATTATTGTTGTTAGTGTATTATTGATAAGTCTTATGGGTCTTATTGGGCTTATGGGCCTTATATTTTTTTAGCCGCAGGCGAAGAGCACGATGAGCTGGGCAGTGAGGATGCGCAGGAACATCGATAGCGGGTAGACCGTTGAGTAGCCCACGGCAGGAGCTTCCTTCGAGCAGATGCTGTTGGAGTAGGCCAGTGCAGGGGGATCGGTATAGGTGCCCGACACCATACCCGCAATGGTGAAGTAGTTGAACTTGAACTTCAGCCGTGCTATGGGACCTATAATAAGAATAGGTATAACCGTGATGAGGAAGCCCGTCAATACGTAGAGTAAGCCGTCGCCCTGCATCACCGTCTCGAAGAAGTTGGCTCCAGCCTTAATGCCTACCGAGGCAAGGAAGAGCACCAGGCCTATCTCGCGCAGCATCATGTTGGCCGAGGTAGTGGTGTAGGTCACCAGCTTCACCTTGTAGCCATAGCGACCAATGAGGATGGCGATGATGAGCGGACCACCGGCAATTCCCAGCTTCATAAGCGGCATACCGGGTATGAAGGGCAGCGAGCCGAAGATGATGCCTACGAAAATGCCCACGAAGATGGTGGCAATGTTGGGCGCATCGAGGCGTTTGATGGAGTTACCCATCTTATTGGCCACGCGGTCTACAGCGTCCTCGGGGCCTACCACCATGATACGGTCGCCTACCTGGAGGGGTAGGGACGGCGAGGCGAAGAGCTCCATGCCGTGACGGGTGACGCGAGTGACGTTCACGCCGTAGACGCTCGAGAAGTGCATCTGCCCGAACGACTTGCCGTTGATGCTGGGGTTGGTCACCAGGATGCGCTTCGACACGAGCGGCTGGTCTTGCTGCTCGAAATCGATGTCGAGTTTCGGGCCGATGAAGGCCATGATGGCCTCGGCGTCGGCCTCGGCACAGACGATGAGCATTTGGTCGCCCAGATGGAATACGGTGTTGCGGTTAGGGATGGAAAGCTCGCCCTGATGCACGATGCGCGACACCACAAAGTCGCGGTTCAGGAAGTCGTGCACCTGCAGGAGCGTCTTTCCTTCCAGGTACTTGTTGCTTACCTCTAAGTGCATCTTGTGGGGCTTCTGGGTGGCCTTGGCCCCCTCTTGCGATGTGAGCTCCTCTTCCTCTTTGTCGAGCCGCACCTTGCAGATGTAGCGAATGAGGATGATGGCACCGATGATGCCCAGTACGCCGAGCGGATAGGCGCAGGCGTATGCCGAGGCAATCTGGGGGGCACCAGCACCGAACACCGAACTCAGTGCCTCGTTGGCCGCACCAAGACCAGGGGTATTGGTCACGGCACCATAGAGCGTACCCACCATCATAGGCAGGGCGTTTGTATCGCTGGTATCGAAGAAAATGTAGTAGCAGCCGAACATCACGAGGATGTTGAGCAGAATCATCGCGGTGGCCAGTCCGTTGAGCTTGATGCCCGCAGTGCCAAAGCTCTCGAAGAAGCCTGGCCCCACCTGCAGACCAATCATAAAGACGAACAGGATGAGCCCAAAGTCTTGGATGAACGTGAGTATGGGCGTAGGGGCAGTGAAGCCGATGTGGCCCGCCACAATGCCTGCAAAAAGCACGAAAGTGACTCCCAGAGAGATTCCGAAGACTTTAATCTTGCCCAGGTAGACACCTATGGCAATTACGATGGCATAGAGCAGCGCGATGTGTGCTACCGACTCGGTGTTAGTAAACAGGTTTGTGAGCCATTGAAACGATTCCATAGCCTTCTCTTACTTTTTTAGTGCAGCAATCGACTCGCGAAGAGTGGCAATCTTCTCCTCGGCATCGGCCTGCTTTTTCCGTTCCATAGTCACTACGGCCTCGGGAGCGTTCTGCACGAAGCGTTCGTTGGCCAGCTTCTTTTTCACACCGTTGAGGAAGCCTTCCAAGTGTTCTATTTGAGCTTCCATCTTCTTGATTTCCTCGTCAACATTGATGAGCGAGCCCAGAGGCACGGCAAACTCGTCGGTGCCCACCATAAAGGCCGATGCGGTGGCGTCTTTCGTATCCACTACGCTGATGCTCTCCAGGTTGGCCATCTTGGTAATGATGTCGTTGTAACGCTCAAAGTGATTGGCGGTTACGGCCTGTAGCTGAAGCTTTTCCTTCGGAGCTATGTTCTTCAGTGAGCGCACGGTGCGAACGCCCGAAACGATTTGCTTCACCTGCTCAATGTCGGCAATAAGCTGTTCGCCATCGGCAGATAAGCCACCGAGCACGAGGGGAGAGCGCATGATGCTTTCGCCCGGCTGGCGGTCGTAGAGGGCCTGCCACAGCTCTTCGGTAATGAAAGGCATAAAGGGGTGCAGCATCTTGAGCAGTGTCTCGAAGAAACGCAGGGTGGCCTCGTAGGTCTCGCTATCGATGGGCTGGCCATAGGCTGGCTTCACCATCTCTAAGTACCAGCTGGAGAACTCGTCCCAGAATAGTTTGTAGACGGTCATCAGTGCATCGCTGATACGGTACTTTGAGAAGTGGTCCTGCATCTCGGCGTTGGCCTGGCGCAGCTTGGCGTCCATCCAGGCCACGGCGGTTTTATTTCCCGACGGAGATGCGTCGGGCACTCCGGCTGATGCGTCGGGTGCTGCGGCTACTTGCCAGCCCTTCACCAGGCGGAAGGCATTCCAAATCTTATTGTTGAAGTTGCGACCCTGTTCGCAGAGAGCCTCGTCGAAGAGGATGTCGTTGCCTGCAGGGGCGCTGAGCATCATGCCCATGCGAACACCGTCGGCACCGAACTTCTCGATGAGCTCGATGGGGTCGGGGCTGTTGCCCAGCGACTTCGACATCTTGCGGCCCAGCTTGTCGCGCACAATACCGGTAAAGTAGACGTTCTTGAAGGGGAACTTACCCATATATTCCTCGCCAGCCATAATCATGCGGGCCACCCAGAAGAAAATGATGTCGGGGGCGGTCACAAGGTCGCTGGTGGGGTAGTAGTAGTTAATCTCCTCGTTGCCAGGGTTGTTGATGCCGTCGAAGAGCGAGACAGGCCACAGCCACGAGCTGAACCAGGTGTCGAGGGCATCCTCATCCTGGCGCAGGTCACTCAGCTGTAGGTTCTGGTTGCCGCTCTCTTTGCGGGCCAGAGCGAGGGCTTCCTCGGCGGTTTCGGCCACGACGAAGTGTTCTTCCGACGGAGAAACGTCGGACGCGGCGGATGATGCGTCGGACACGGAAGCGGAAGAAACGGCGGGGTAATAATAGGCGGGAATACGATGGCCCCACCACAGCTGGCGGCTGATGCACCAGTCCTGTATGTTCTCGAGCCAGTTCTTGTAGGTGTTCACGTACTTCTGGGGATAGAAGTGCATTTCGCCTTCCATGACGGGCTTCAAGGCAATCTCTGCAAAATGCTCCATCTTGAGGAACCACTGCAGCGAAAGGCGCGGCTCGATGGCCGTGTCGGGGTTACGCTCAGAATAGCCTACCTTGTTGGTGTAGTCCTCAACCTTCTCCATCAGGCCGGCAGCCTCCAGATCCTTGGCTATCTGCTTGCGGCAGTCGAAGCGATCCATGCCCACATAGAGGGGGCTCTGCTCCGAGATAGTGCCGTCGGCGTTGAAAATATCGATGGTCTCCAGATTGTGGGTCTTGCCCAGCATATAGTCGTTGGTGTCGTGGGCAGGCGTCACCTTCAGACAGCCCGTGCCGAACTCAATGTCGACATAGCGATCTTCGATGACGGGAATCTCGCGGCCCACGAGGGGCACGATGACGCGCTTGCCCTTCAGCCACTGGTTCTTCGGGTCTTTGGGATTGATGCACATGGCCGTGTCGCCAATAATGGTCTCGGGACGCGTGGTGGCCATGACGGCGTAGTAGCCCTTCTCGTCATTATGCATGACGTTGCCTTCACCCGACAGGAATGCGTCGGGCATTGCATCGCCTGCCACGTAGTACTTCAGGTGGTAGAGCTTGGAGTGCTCTTCCTTGTAGATGACCTCTTCGGTAGAGAGGGCGGTAAGGGCTTTGGGATCCCAGTTCACCATGCGCAGACCACGATAGATGTAGCCCTTGCGATAAAGGTCGACGAAGACCTTGATGACACTCTCGGAACGAACCTCGTCCATCGTGAAAGCCGTGCGGTCCCAGTCGCACGAGGCGCCCAGTCGGCGCAACTGCTTCAGGATGATGCCGCCGTGCTCGTGAGTCCAGTCCCAGGCATGCTTCAAGAACTCCTCGCGGCTCAGGTCGCGCTTCTTGATGCCCTCGCCAGCCAGTTTCTTCACCACCTTGGCTTCGGTGGCTATCGAGGCGTGGTCGGTACCGGGCACCCAGCAGGCGTTCTTGCCCTCCATACGGGCACGGCGCACCAAGATGTCCTGAATAGTGTTGTTGAGCATGTGGCCCATGTGCAGCACGCCCGTTACGTTGGGCGGGGGAATGACGATTGTGTAGGGTTCGCGACCGTCTGGCTTCGAACTGAACAACTTGTTATCCAGCCAGTACTGATACCATTTACCTTCGACCTCTTTCGGGTCGTATTTGCTTGCAATTTCCATACCTATTTTAAATAAGCTTTCTCTTTTTGGGGTGCAAAGTTACAAAGAAAAATTGACACGGCGAAATTTGAGTGTTGCATTCTACGTTAAACGCTGTTAAATGTGATGGTGCTGCGATAACCAGTATTTGGTACTATGATTTTTTCTTCTTACCTTTGCATCTAATTATGAACAAGCATACACGCGAAGAACAAATGAAGGCCTTTGGACGGCTGCTGGACGTGCTCGACCAGTTGCGTGAAAAGTGCCCTTGGGACAGGAAACAGACCAATGAGAGTCTGCGTCCCAACACCATAGAAGAAACCTACGAGCTGTGCGACGCATTGGCGCGCGGTGATGCCCATGACACGATGAAGGAACTGGGTGATGTGATGATGCACCTGTGTTTCTATGCCAAAATTGGGCAGGAGCAGGATCAGTTCGACATCTACGACGTGCTGCGCCAGCAGGCTGACAAGCTCATATTCCGCCACCCCCACATCTACCATCCCAGCCAGGTGGGGCAGGACGAACCACAACCATTACCCTTTGGCGAACAGGCAGAGGAGCGTGAGTTCTCAACTGCGAAGACGGCTGAGCAAGTGCTGCAGAACTGGGAACAGATTAAGCTGAAGGAGAAAGACGGCAACAAGCGTGTGCTCTCGGGTGTTCCCGCCGCACTGCCTTCGGTCATCAAGGCCTATCGCATTCAAGACAAGGCCCGTAACGTGGGCTTCGACTGGGAGAAGCGCGAGGACGTGTGGCTGAAAGTGCGCGAGGAGTTGGGTGAACTGGAAGCTGAATTGGCCCGGCCTATCGCCGACAATGCCTCCGACGAGGAGAAACGTACCATTCGCAATGCTCAGGAAGGTGAGCTGGGCGACTTCCTCTTCTCGCTGATCAACGCCGCCCGGCTCTACAAGCTGAATCCCGATAACGCACTCGAAAAGACCAATGCCAAGTTCATTCGCCGCTTCACCTACATTGAGGAGCATAGCATACGCATTGGCAAGCCCCTTACCGAAATGACCCTTCAGGAGATGGATGCTCTCTGGAATGAAGCCAAAGAACAGGAGAAAATAACCAATAACCAATTGATAATAAGACAATAACCATAAAACTCAAGAAGAAAATATGAAACGTATTGCAAATATTCTGATAGCTGTCGCGCTGGTAACGCTGATGACGGCTTGTGGAGGAAAGAAGAACCAGGAAGTAGACCCCGGCGAGGAAGGTTGGGTGGAGTATGTACCCCAGGAGCTACGCGACTCTACCATCTTCGGAATCTGTACCGATGGCTCGGCCATGAACACCCTGCAGATGGTGACAGACAATGGCGACACCTTAACGCTGAACGTGGGCAGTGCCAAGGATGCAGGTATGGTGTTCGGCGGCTACGCCACAGGCGATCGTATGGCGGTACTGGCCGACAAGAATAACAGCCGCGCCACGATGATTGTAAACGAGAGCACGCTGATGGGCGAGTGGGTGATGCCCAACCCCATGGACGGCTCGTCGGAAATGGGTATCAATATCAAGGAGGGTGGCATTGCCGAGAGCATCAATCAGGGTTCACTCATCTACAAGACGTGGCGGCTGAACAACGGTCAGCTTGAGATTGTGAGCGTGCGTGAGGGAGGCGGCGACTTCGAGGAAACCGAGCTCTTCCAGCTGCTCTACCTGACCAATGACTCGCTGGCCTTTAAGGAAATAAAGCCTAACCGTGGCGTGAAAGAGCCCGACGTCATCTTTGAGTACCGCCATCCTCAGCCCGAGGACGAGGGCGACGATCTGGGCATCGAGTTGGAGGAAGGCTCGTTTGAGGACTTTGTGATGTAATTACCGAGACGCGACAATGATTATGGAGCCGTTCAGAGTTCACATTCTGGGTTGTGGTAGCGCCCTGCCTACACTGAAGCACTTCCCTACATCGCAGGTGGTGGAGTGCCGGGGCAAGCTGTTCATGGTAGATTGCGGTGAGGGTGCCCAGTTGCAAATGCGGCGGGCGGGCCTCTCGTTTTCGAAGATGGGCCACATTTTCCTTTCGCACCTGCACGGCGACCATTGTCTGGGCCTCGTAGGCATGCTGAGCACTTTTGGCCTGCTGGGGCGCATGGCCCGTATGCACGTCTATGCCGACAAGTCGCTCCAGCCACTCTTGGAGCAGCAACTGGCGTTTTTCTGCTATGATTTGAGCTACGAGGTAGAGTTCCATGCCATTGACACCACCCGTCAGACCACCATCTACGAAGACCGCTCGCTCACGGTCGAGACGCTTCCGTTGGAGCATCGTGTGCCTTGTTGCGGCTTCATTTTCCGCGAGAAGCCTGCCTTGCCACACATTCGTCGCGAAATGATCGATATGTACAACATTCCCGTTTCGCAGATTCAGAACATCAAAAACGGGGCAGGCTACGAACTGCCCGACGGCACCCTGGTGCCTCACGAACGCTTGGTGATGCCCGCCGAGTCGCCTCGTGCTTACGCATACGCCAGCGACACCCGCTATATACCCCGCTTGCATGAGCAGCTCGGTGGAGTGACCACCCTCTACCACGAGGCCACCTACGCCGACGACAACCTGCCTATGGCTCAGAAGTACAACCATAGCACAGCCCGCCAGGCGGCCACCGTAGCCCGCGACGCAGGCGTAGGCCAGCTGCTCATAGGCCACTACAGTTCGCGCTACGACGATGAGCAGCTGTTGCTCAGTCAGGCGCAAGAGGTCTTCCCGCAAACGAAGCTCACTCGCGAAATGCTCGTCTTCGATGTGTGATGCAATGACCATACGACCCATAAACTTATAACCAATACTTTATGACCTACAACCGACCATCGACACTCCTTTTGCTACTGATGCTATTCCTGTGGCAAGGCCTGCCTGCTAAAGCCGATGGCTTAGGCTATAGCAAAGGACACCCGCTCATCATAGGCCTCGATGCCGACTATGCGCCCATGGAGTACATCAACGAAGACGGTATGCCCAGTGGCCTCGACGTTGACTTCACCCATGAGCTTATGGAGCGTATGAACGTGACCTACATTTATCAGCCTAACACGTGGGAGAACATCTCGGGCGACGTGATCAACGGAAGGGTAGATCTGGGCATGATGGTCTACTCGCCCTACAGGAAAGACCTGGTGAACTATTCGCGTGCCGTGCTCAGGCTCTACTACCAGATTGTCTATCGCAAGGAGGAAAAAGGCCGCTTCGACGTGCGCAACCTGGGCGACAAGGAGATTGCCTTCATGGCCTCGCGCCCTATCACAGACACACTCACCAAGGTTGGCGCACGGCTGAATGTCGTTACCGACCTGCCGTTGGCCATGCGCGAACTGAATAGCGGCCGCTACGATGCCGTGATTTGCTTCCGCTATCAGGCCAAGTACCTCATCCCCACCTACGGACTCACGAACCTGACCACCTACGACCTGACGCTCACGCCTCGTGAGTATTGCTACGTGAGCCGCAACAAACAACTTATCGATAGCATCAACGTCTATCTGGAGCAGATGGAGGCCGACGGCGTGATGCGCGAGGTCTATGGCAACGTGACCAGTCAGTTCGACACGTTCGAGATTCCCCAGTGGGTCTACTGGGTCAGTGCCCTCTTCGTCATCGTTTTCCTGATGGTGCTCGTCATTCTACAGCACCGCCACCAGAAGCGCCTGCGACTGGCTATGGAGCGTGCCCAGCGCAGCGAACGGCTGAAAAGTGTGTTCCTGGGCAACGTGAGCCATGCCCTGCGCACGCCGCTCAACAGCATCATCGGCTTCAGCGACCTGCTCCTTTCAGAGGCTTTCGACGAGGTGCCCCTCGAGGAGCGCAAGAACCTGCTCCTGCTTATCAACAAGAACGGCAACCAGCTGCTTCACTTCATCGACGAGCTGCTGCAATTATCGAACATCGAGACCAGTCAGTGCGAACTGACCCTCGTTGAGTGTAATGTTTCCGACCTGCTTACCGAGTGCTGTGAGGATGTGAGCCACCTGATGCAGGAGGGAGTAGAGCTGCGGTGTCCCAAGGACTCGCTCGTGCTCAAGCTCGATGCGGGCTATCTGCGCACGCTCATCACCCATCTGTTGCGCAATGCAGCCCAACACACTAAGGAAGGATGCATCGAGGTGAAGTATGGAGTGGTCGACGATGGGCTTTTCATTGATGTGGCCGACACTGGCGAAGGCCTCCCCGAGAGCCTGCGCGAGAATATCTTCGCCCTGCTCAGCGATGCCAACACCTACGTGCAGGATGAGACACCTGGTCTGGGCCTGAGCATCTGCAAGGGCATTGTCGACATGCTACGCGGCAAGATCAGTGCCCAGTCGGAAACAGGCAAGGGTACGACTATCCAAGTCTGGATACCCCTTAATATTTAATAAAGAAGAAATAGAGATGCTTATCATTGTCCTACTGCTCATCTTCGGCTATCTGCTCATAGCTACTGGCCACTTCACTGGGGTCAACAAGGCCGCCATTGCCGTGTTCATAGGCACGGTGGGGTGGGTGGTCTACGTGTGCTGGGGAGCCGATTTCGTGACCAAGCTCCACGCCGATGACTATCTTGAGTTCTTGAACGGCGAAGAGGCTACCAGCCAGACGGTGAAATACTTCATCTATAAGGACGTGTTCCTGCGCTATGTGGGGCAGGCCGCATCGGTTGTGATGTTCCTCCTGGCCACGATGACCATCGTCGAGATTCTTACCAACAATGGCTGCTTCGACTTTGTGACCGAGTGGGTGCGCACCAGTAGTGCCCGTCGCATGATCTGGACGCTCACAGCCGTAACTTTTATCCTCTCGGCCAATCTTGACAACCTTACGTCGGCCACGATGATGCTCGTGCTCATGCACCAGATTGTGCGTAGCCGTCGTCAGCGCATGCTCATTGGCTCGGCCATCGTGCTGGCGGCCAATAGTGGTGGCTGTTTCACCGTGATAGGCGACCCGCTGGGCCTCGTGCTCTGGGATCGCGGAGCCATCACCGCCACCCATTTCTCGGCGTGGCTGGCCCTGCCCTCGCTTGTGGCGTGGATCGTGCCCACGTGGCTCATCTGTCGTCAGCTGCCCGACCGCATCGACACCGAGTGGGTAGCGCCTCCCTATCGTGGCGACGATACCCGCCTGAATCGCTGGCAACGCCTGCTCATGCTTTTCGTGGGCATTGGCGGCCTCTGGTTCATCCCTACGTTTCATAACATTACCAAGCTCTCGCCCTTCCTCGGGGCCTTGTGTGTGCTCTCGGTGCTCTGGGTGGTCAACGAAGCCTTCAACCGCAAGCTGATGCAGGCCGACCAGATGGCAGCCCGTAAGCGCATCCCCCGTGCTTTGCAATACGGGGCCATTCAGCAAATGCTCTTTGCCATGGGCATTATGCTGGCCGTGGGCGTGATGACCGAGACGGGCGTCATGGGCGACGTGGCCACGTGGGTGTTCCATACCCTTGGGGGCAATGTGTGGCTGGTAGGCTTCTGCTCGGGCCTTCTTTCGAGTGTGGTCGACACCTTCACCGTGGCCTTGACAAATGTCTCGTTCTTCCCCATTGGCGAGGGCAGCTTCGGCCCCAATGGCATCTACTGGCTGGTCATCGCCTTCTCTACCGCCATTGGCGGTTCGCTTCTCTCCGTGGGTAGCACCAGTGGCATTGCCCTGATGCAGATGGAGCACATTCGCCTGGGATGGTTCTTCCGCACCATCACTCCCAAGGTGATCCTGGGCTTCCTTCTGGGGCTGGCCATTCTCTATCTTGAAACCATTTTCATTTAATAACAGACACTATACGCTATGACAAAAGTAAAGACAATTGGCATACTGACCTCGGGCGGCGACGCCCCTGGCATGAATGCAGCCATACGCGCCGTGACCCGCGCCGGCATCTACAATGGCTTCAGTATCAAGGGCATCTACCGTGGCTACGACGGCCTGATCAAGGGCGATGTGAAGCCCTTCACCACAGAGAATGTGAGCGGTATCATCAACCGTGGCGGTACCATTCTGAAGACCGCCCGCTCAAAGGAGTTTATGACCCCCGAGGGCATGCAGAAGGCTTACGAGACCTGCCAGAAAGAGGAGATCGATGCACTGGTGGTCATTGGCGGCAATGGCTCGCTCACGGGAGCCCGCAACTTCGGCATGGAGTTCGACTTCCCCGTCATCGGCCTGCCCGGAACTATCGACAACGACCTCTATGGCACCGACTCGACCATTGGCTACGACACCACGATGAACACCATTATGGAGTGCGTAGACCGCATTCGCGACACGGCCAACTCTCACGAGCGCATCTTCTTCGTTGAGGTGATGGGCCGCGATGCCGGCTTCCTGGCCCAGAACTCGGCCATTGCCAGTGGTGCCGAGGCCGCCATCATTCCCGAGGATATGACCGATGTAGACCAGCTGGCCCAGTTTATGGGTCGCGGCATTCGCAAGTCGAAGAAATCGTGCATTGTGATTGTGTCGGAGAGCCCCAAGTGCGGTGCCCTCTACTATGCCGACCGTGTGAAGAAAGAGTTTCCTGAGTTCGATGTGCGCGTCAGTATTCTGGGCCATCTTCAGCGTGGCGGCATTCCCTCGGCCCACGACCGCATCCTGGCCAGTCGCACAGGCGTTGGTGCCATCGAGGCCATCAAGCAGGGACAGCGCAACGTCATGGTGGGCATTCGCAACAACGAGGTGGTCTACGTACCCTTCAGCGAAGCCATCCGCACCGACAAGCCCTTCGACAAGAAACTCATCAAGGTGCTCGACGAGCTGAGCATCTAAAGCTTTACGCTTGAAATATCAACGAGACCGTTGATGATGGCGTAGATGGTAAGGCCCGCAGGCGAATGAATCTGTAGCTTGCGGGCTATATTGCGTCTATGGGTGATCACCGTATTGATCGAGATGCACAGGTGGTCGGCAATCTCCTTGTTGGCCATACCCTGCACCAGGGCCACGATCACGTCTTTCTCACGTTCGCTCAGTGCCTCAGAGTTCTGGCCAGCACCTTTGAACACCATGTCGCTGATGTTGCGCGTCACGTCGCTCTGCTTCGTCAGCTGCTCCAGTCGCCTGATGGCAGGCACGAAAATATGATCCTCGACCATGGAGTGCTGGCGCAGCCATTCCTCGTTGTCGTAGATGTCGTGTAGCGTGGCCGTGAGCATATTGTTGTGCAGTCCGTCGCTGGGCAGATACTTAATAATGAGTAGCTTCAGCTCGCGCAGCTTCTTGTCGGCCTCCTTGTGGTGACGCGAGAAAGTCTCTATGCTATATTCGGCTGAGGGCTTGCCGTCGAGCAGCGACTGCACGTAGGGGAAGAGCGTCTTCTGCTCGTACATCATGTGGCGGCGTATCTCGTGTGCATACTCGTCGTAGAAGCGCATGATGAGCTGGCCGAGCGAGTCGTCGGGGTTCAGGCATTCCGTCAGTTCGCGGCGTATGAAAGGCAGTTGGAAGTCCAGGTAGTAGGCATGGCTGGCCTCCAAGTAGTGCATCAGCGTGGGCACGCTGAGCTGCTCGTCGCCCTCGTAGTCGCCATACCCATTAATGGTGAAGTTCACTACGGCCAGAAACGTATAGGTATCTACGCCGTTGTCCTGGCACGTTTCCTGCACGGTCTTGTCGCCAAAGCCAAGGCTGATGCCGAACGACCCCAGCATCTGTAGCAAATCGTAGTTGTCGCGTATGAGTGAGATCATCTTGTCATCGCTCTCATACATCTTCTGATTTTTCATACCTATTTATATTTAATATGGTTTTATGCTGCAAAAGTAGCCATTTTCGGTGAAATATGCAATAGAATGACGCAAATTTCATCACTTTTGGGTATTGTGTAGTTCTTCAGAACAGAGTACCTTTGCACCCGAAATTAAACAAGATTTAAAGAAATGAACAACTTTTTCGGAAGATTGATTTTAGGAGCACTCCTGATTTCTGTTTCTCAAGTTGCGCTGGCCCAGGAAAATGCCGGCGATAGCGTGATGAGCCACGTGAAGGGCAACCGCCTGAGCGTGGGTGGCTATGGCGAGGTGACGATGAGCCGCAACTATTATAGCGACAACTCCTATCGCTACAAACTGCCCGATGAGCATAAGAACGATCCCAGCAATGGCCAGTTCGACCTGCCCCATGTGGTCGTCTATCTTGGCTATGACTTTGGTAAGGGCTGGACGATGGGCACCGAGATAGAGTTTGAACACGGCGGCACAGGCGTGGCCTACGAGAAGGAAGGCGAGGAAGGCGGCGAATGGGAGCAGGAGACCGAGAAAGGCGGCGAGGTAGAACTGGAGCAGTTCTGGCTTCAGAAGTCGTTTGCCAAGTCAGCCAATCTGCGTGTCGGCCATATTGTGGTGCCCGTGGGCCTCACCAATGCCCATCACGAGCCGCTCAACTTCTTCACCGTCTATCGTCCTGAGGGCGAGAACACCATTCTGCCCTGCACCTGGCACCAGACGGGCATCTCGTTCTGGGGCCGCCAGGGCGACTTCCGCTATGAGGCTCAGTTGCTGGCAGGTCTCAATTCAAACCATTTTACCAACGACAGATGGATAAACAAAGGAGCCAAATCGCCCTTGGAGTACGATGTGGCCAATAAGTATGGCGTTGCTGCACGTTTAGACAACTACTCGGTGCCTGGGCTTCGTCTGGGACTGAGTGGCTATTACGGTCATAGCATTGGCAACAGCTACCCTGCCGAGTCGAGCGGAACCGAGGCCGAATATAAGGGCGTGGTGGCCATAGGAGCCTTCGACTTCACCTATAAGGGCCATAACTGGATTGTTCGTGGACAGGCCGATTACGGCTATCTGGGCGATGCTGACCAGTTGCGCTATGTCTACAACCGTGTGAGCAAGGCTTCGCCCTTCCATCATTCAGCTTATGTCAGCAAGAATGCCTATGCCGTGGGCCTGGAGGCTGGCTACGACCTCTTCTCTCAAATATCATCCATGCGTGCCGACAATCAGAAGCTCTACTTGTTCGGGCGCTACGAGCAATACAACCCTTACGCCTCTGAAACCAGTGGCCGCACTTACGAGTACACCCAGAAGAAGCGGTTGGCCGTGGGTGTCAATTACTTTCCCATTCCGCAGATTGTCGTGAAGGCCGAATACTCGCACCGCTTCCTGAAGGAGCAGTACAACAACGAGCCATCCATCAATCTCTGCGTGGCCTACGAGGGGTTCTTTAGGTAAAAACAAAATCACAAATATTTTCATAAAAACAATTAGAAAGATGAAGAACATTTTTAAGTATGCAATGCTGTCAGTCGCAGCATTTTCCCTATCGACCGGCTTCACTGCCTGTGGTAATGATGACGATGATGATGACATCCCCGCCAACAACGGTACCGTCAACACCAATTACACCGACAAGCACTATGGCCAGGATGCCATCGATGCCTGTGCCGATGTCGTGTCGGCTCTGGAGGAAGCCTACAATGCACTTGCAGCAGCCCGCCTGAGCGATGAGCAGACGGCAAGTCTGAAGGCCATTCTGGCCAATGATGTCGACAATGTGATTGTGCCCACCTATCGCGCCTTGGGCGACGCCGTCGAGAAGATGCACACAGCCCTGGGCACGCTGAGCAGCAGCCAGGTTACGCAGCAGAATGTGAACGATGCCTGCGATGCCTTCAAGACCGCCCGTGCTGAGTGGGAGAAGAGCGAGGCCTTCCTGATGGGCCCTGCCGCTGGCTTCGACATCGACCCGCACATTGACTCGTGGCCGCTGGATCGTGCTGCCCTGCACGACTATTTCAAGAATCCCAATGCCGAAGACCTCGACGAGAGCATCCTGGGCTTCCACGCCTTGGAGTTCATCCTTTTCCGTGATGGTCAGCCGCGTAAGGTCGAAGAGTTCCGTGGCAACGACAGCTACAAGGGCTTTACCGACATCACGGGTGCCCAGGAGTTGCAGTATGCCGAGTCGGTGATTGCCGATCTGCTCAACCACGTCTACGAGCTCGAGGTGGCCTGGAATCCTTCGAATGCCACCCGTCTGAATGCCGTGAAGGCTGCCGGTCTGGAGTACGAGACCCCGCTGGGCAAGGACTTCGGCTACAATCTGAAGAATGCCGGCGACGAGACCACCAGCACCTTCCCCACGTTGCTCGATGCCCTGCATCAGGTGCTCTCGGCCGACGAGGAGAGCTGCGTAGGCATTGCCAACGAGGTGGGTACGGCCAAGATAGCCAACCCCTTCAGCAATGGCTACATCTTCTACGTGGAGTCGCCTTACAGCTATAACTCTATCAAGGATTTCCAGGATAACATCCGCTCTATCGAGAACACCTGGTATGGCGGTCGCAATGGCAAGAGCAGCAATGTGCAGAACAGCTTCCACCAGTTCTTTGCTGCCAACAATCCCTCGTTAGGCACGAAAGTTGAAGATGCCATCGAGGATGCCATCAGCAAGATTGGTGCCATGCCTGCCCCGTTCGTGAAGTATGTGAGCACCATCTGGAACAAGACCTTTGAGGACGATCCCGTTATCGACCTTGAGGAGGAATAGAAAAAAAGAAACTATAGCTTAGAGCGCCCTGCCTCAGGCATCAGCCAGAGGCAGGACGCTTAAAGCGTTAAAAGTGCATTGAACAAATTATTTATTTTAGACCTATGAACAAATACTTGCGATTAATGGGACTTTTGGCAGCCCCGCTCCTGGTTGCTTGTCACGATGACGGTGATGACGAGGCGTCAGTCGACCCCAATCTGAACAACCTGCAACCTGTAGAACAAGCCTTTGGTAAGGCCAACGATGTATTCTCGGCTGAGGAATGGTATGCTGGCGGTCAGCTGGGCACCACCGAGAAGCCCAGCTATTCTGCCGCAGCGCCTGCTGTGCTCAATGTGCCGGGAATGGAAGAGTCATTCAATAAGGGCGAGGACTTCTTTGAGCACGTCTATACGCTCAACAACGAGCCTCGTAAGGGCCTCGGCCCTGCCTGGGTGCGCTCCGGCTGCATTCAGTGTCACCCCTCCTATGGCCACGGCAAGCGGCAGACCGAATACCGTGCCAATACTTACGGCAATGGCTACCTGCTTGTGGTCTATCACCCCACGGCGGGCACCGATGCCGATGGAGTGGCCTATGCAGCCAATAGCTACGTGCGCCACGTCACGGGTATGCCCCAGACCAAGGCGATGACCCCGTTCAAGGCCCCCATCGAGGAAGAGCAGATCACCATTGACTGGAAGAACGTGACCGAGATGGAGAGCGGACTCGCCATGCAGTTCCCCGATGGCGAGAAATACGAACTCATCTACCCTGAGGTCGCCATTCCCCAGTCGGCCTTCAACACCCTGCCAAAGCCCGACAACTATGAAGTGCGCTTAGAGTCGACCATCGGCATCTATGGCACGGGCTTGCTCGATGCCATTGACTTCGAAGATATGAAGGCCCAGTATCAGGCCGAGGCTCCTTACGTAGAGCTGAACCCCGCTATGTGGGACAAAGCCGCCAACGACTGGGCCGCCAGCGCCTACTACACCCTGGCCGATGGTACCAAGGGCATCAAGAAGTTCACCTATGCTATGACCCGCACCTCCCTGCAAGACGGTGCCGGTGCCAATGCCATCTGGAACATCACCAACGTGACCCGCTCCGACCGTCACTACTTCTATTCCACCAAGATGTGGGCCAAGGCCATGTCAGAGGATGCCGAGGTCATCCAGTATATCAAGGAGAACGGTTCGCAGGCCACCTCGCTTCTCTATCCCTACTATGCCGATGGCACCGACGAGGGCATCAAGGAGCGTGTCAACCAGCTGCTGGGCCTCAATACCGCTGCCGATGCTCCCACCTTCAAGCAGTACTTCGTAGACGGAGCCCCCTACAATGGACAGGAGGAGATGAGCGACAAGGACTACTACGACTTTATGGTGTGGCATCGCGGCCTGGCCGTGCCTGCCGCCCGCAATCTGGACGACCCGCAGGTGAAGCGCGGCAAGCAGCTGTTCACGCAGATGGGCTGCACCCAGTGCCATCGCCCCTCGTGGAAGACGCGCGACGACAATATGTGGGTCGATGCCAGCATCAAGGCCTATGCAGCCAGCATTGGCAAGGATGCCGCTACGATGCTGCCCAAGTATCCCAACCAGACCATCTGGCCCTATACCGATATGGTGCAGCACCGCCTGTTTATGAAGAACGACATTCGCACCGGCTGGTGCCGCACCACGCCGCTGTGGGGTAGGGGACTCTCGCTCCAGCGCACTGGTGCCGAGGACCGTCTGCACGACTGCCGTGCCCGCAACGAGGTCGAAGCCATTATGTGGCACGGCTACTCGAAGGAAAGCGATGCCTACGAGCACACCGTGAAGTTCTTCAACCTGCCCAAGACCGACCGCGATGCCGTGGTGAAGTTCCTGCGTGCCATCTAAGCATCGGGGCTATGCTGAAGAAATCGCTCACCTTATTATATATTGTGGTGGTGGCCGTAATGGCCATCGCCACATTTGTTGAGCACGCCACGGGCACCCGCCTCTACGATGCCTGGTGGTTCACGGCCCTCTGGGCCCTGCTCGCCGCCGTGGCCATCGTCTATTTTCTGAAGCGGCGCGTGCGGCGGCTCTCGGTGGTGGCCCTGCACCTCTCGTTCGTGCTCATCCTGCTCGGTGCGCTGCTCACCCATCTCACCGCCCGCAGCGGCGCCATCCATTTGCGTGCGGGCGATGCCACCAGCCAGTATGCGACCATTGATGGTCGCCTCCACCCGCTGCCCTTCTCGCTCCGGCTCGACAGCTTCGTGGTGCGCTATCACGAAGGCACCACCACGGCAGCCGACTACGAGTCGCATCTTTCGCTCACCGACGATGAGGGCACCCGCCCGCTTGTGGTGTCGATGAACCAGATAGGCACCAGCCACTCCGTGCGCCTGTACCAGAGCAGCTTCGACGATGATGGCCGTGGCACGGTGCTCTCCGTCAATCGCGACCCGTGGGGCATTCCCGTGACCTATGCAGGCTATGCCCTGCTCTTCATCTCCTTGGTCTGGATGCTCATAGACCCTCGCGGCCAGTACCGCCAGGTGCTCAGGGCGGTGCGAACGGCTAACGGCGAGCAGAGCGGCAGCCGGTTGGCCAAGGCCCTTGTGCTGTTTATTTTCCTCTCACCCCTTACCTCCCACTTCTCACCTCTCAATGCCGCCCCTGTGTTGCCCAAGGAAACAGCCGACCACTTCGGCCAGTTGCTCATGCTTTACAACGGGCGCATCTGCCCGGTTGAGACCTACGCCCTCGACTTCACCAAGAAACTCTATGGCAAGCGCCACTATGGCGACCTGACCGCCTGCCAGGTGCTCACGGGCTTCATCTTCTATGGCGACGAGTGGAGCGAGGAACCCATCCTGCGCTTGAAGAGTGGCGAGTTGAAGGATGCCCGCCAGCTGCCCGACTACTGCACGGTGAACCATTTCTTCCGTCCCGGCGTGGGCTATGTGCTGGGGCCTTACGTGCAGGAGTACTACCAGGGCGGCCAGCACGACGGTTTCCACAAGCAGGTGGCCAAGGTCGACGACCAGCTGATGATGGTGATGGACTTGCGCCAAGGCACGCCGCTGAAGCTCTTCCCCTATACCCCCACGGGTGGTGCCACCCGCTGGTATTCGCCCACCGAGCGCATCGACACCCTGCTGGTGCCCGCCGAGCAGCGGCAATACATCAGCGAGATCTTCACGTTGCTCTATCAGGAAGTGCTGCAAGGCAACTTCGGGCAGGTCGACGAATACCTCAGCCTGATGCAGAAGCACCAGCAGGAGCAGGGCGCCCGCTCGCTGCCATCGGCACGGGTGCTGTGGGCCGAGCGGGTCTACAATGCCGTGCCCTTTGCCACCATTCTCTTTATGCTGAATCTTACGATGGGATTCCTGGCGCTGGCCTTCTTCATCTGGATAGCGGTGTCGCAGCGCAAGGCCGCTGGCTGGATAGCCAGGCTGATGTATGCCGTTTGCTGCCTGTCGTTTGCTGCCCTCACCTTCTGCGAGGCC
The DNA here is from genome assembly GCA_017478085.1 of Prevotella sp. Classification (GTDB taxonomy): domain Bacteria; phylum Bacteroidota; class Bacteroidia; order Bacteroidales; family Bacteroidaceae; genus Prevotella. Next base: position 39,484 of record JAFVEE010000093.1, read on the forward strand.
CTGCGATGGACCATCAGTGGCAACATTCCGATGTCGAACGGCTACGAGACGATGCTCCTCATGGCGTGGTTCATCCTGCTCATCACCCTGCTGCTCTATCGCCGCTTCCGCATTCTGCTGTGCTTCGGCTTCCTGCTCTCGGGCTTCTTCCTGCTGGTGAGCCACATCTCGCAGATGGACCCACAGATAGGCCGCCTGATGCCCGTGCTGCGCTCGCCCCTGCTCACGCTCCACGTCTCGATCATTATGATGTCGTTTGCGCTGCTCAGCCTTACCTTCATCTGTGGGCTCACGGCGTTGGTGCTTCACCTCTCCACTCCCCGTTCTCCGCTCTCCGTTCGAAGCACAACTTCCCTGGCACTGCTCTCACGGGTGTTCCTCTATCCTGCGCTCACCACGCTGGGGCTGGGCATCTTCATCGGGGCCATCTGGGCCAACATATCGTGGGGCACCTACTGGTCGTGGGATCCTAAGGAAGTGTGGGCCCTCATCACGTTTATGGTCTATGCCGTGGCCGTCCACGAGCGGTCGTTCCCGCTCTTCCGTCGTCCGCTGGCCTACCATCTTTACGTCACGCTGGCCTTCCTCACCATCTTGATGACCTATTTCGGCGTGAACTACTTCCTGGGCGGAATGCATTCCTATGCCTGATTGCAAACGGAGAACTCATTGACGCTCAACGGAGCCTCCGTTGATGGCTAACGGAGCCCCCGTTGATTGACAACGGAGCCTCCGTTAAGCTTCAGTCAAGGCTCCGTTGATGCTTAACGGAGGCTCCGTTGAAAAATGACTAAAATCGCGTATTTTTCCTTTTAGTCCTTCGGGGTGTCAATATTTTTGCTTACCTTTGCAGAAAATAAAGAAAAACAGATGATGAACAGAAGCATATCCTTCGACAATGCCCGTGCCTGCATCAGCCAGTTTGCAGGCACGGGTCAAGTGGATGAATATCACGTGATGATTCGTGTGACCAACCCTCTGCTTAGTTTCCGGCAGCAGCTCGACGCCGTGCTCGATGCCTACCAGCAGCTGCTCTCGGGGCCGCTGGCGGGTGGCGTGGCCGTGCTGAAGCGCTACTTCCTGAGCGATGCGGCCAACCAGGCCGACGAGGTGCTGGCTGCCGATGTGAGCGATTGCGCCAAAAGCCTGGTGGAGCAGGCGCCGCTCGACGGCACGAAGCTGGGCCTCTGGGCCTACCTGATGACGGGCGTGACCTCGCGGCTCACCGAGAGCGGCCTCTACGAGGTGGCCCACGGACCCTATCGCCACCTGTGGAACGGCTCGGCCCATAACCTAGCAGCCAACTCCGAGTACCAGACGCGGCTGCTCTTCAACGAGTATATCATGCAGCTGGCGCAGGAGGGCTGCACGCTCAAGGACAACTGCATACGCACGTGGCTCTTCGTGAGCGATGTCGACCTGAACTATGGCGGCGTGGTGCGGGCCCGCAACCAGGTGTTCTTCACCCAGGGGCTTACCCACGACACCCACTTCATCGCCTCTACCGGCATAGGCGGTAGGGCGCAGGATCCCTGTGTGCTCACGCAGATGGACAACTATGCCGTGGCTGGCATAGAGGCCCGCCAGGTGAGCCATCTCTATGCGCCCACCCACCTGAACCGCACCAGCGACTATGGCGTGAGCTTCGAGCGCGGCACCTGCGTAGACTACGGCGACCGCCGTCAGGTGTTCATCTCGGGAACGGCTAGCATCGACAACAAGGGGCAGATCGTGCACCCCGGCGATGTGGTCAGGCAGACGCACCGCATGTGGCAGAACGTTGAGGTCTTGCTAACGGAGGCGGGCTGCACCTACGACGATGTGGCCGAGATGGTGGTCTACTTGCGCGACCCGGCCGACTACGCCGTGGTGAGCCGTCTCTACGAGGAGCGTTTTGCCGGGCGGCCCTACATCATCGTTCACGCCCCCGTTTGCCGCAGCGGCTGGCTGGTCGAGATGGAGTGCATGGCTGTGAAGGCCCAGCATCACGCTGATTTCGCTCCTTTCTAAGCCAGATGGGTGTGTTTTCGGAAAAAATCAAAAAAATGGGCAATTTGCTTGCATATTAGAAAGAAAACAAGTATTTTTGCACCGCAAAACCAATAACCACCATAGCCAAATGGATTTAGGAGAAGGACTCGAATCGAAGATAAACCGCTCGGACTATAAGATTCTGATTGTAGACGACGTGGTGAGCAACGTGCTGCTGCTGAAAATTCTGCTCACCAACGAGAAGTTCCAGGTGTGCACGGCCAACTGCGGCAACATGTGCATAGAGCAGGCCAGGGCCGAGAAGCCCGACCTGATACTGCTGGACGTGATGATGCCCGACATGTCGGGATTCGACACCGCCGTGATCCTGAAGAAGGACCCACAGACGGCCGACATTCCCATCATCTTCCTCACTGCGCTGAACAACCCCAGCGACCTGGTGCACGGCTTCCAGGTGGGGGCCAACGACTTCCTGACCAAGCCCTTCAACAAGGAGGAGCTGGTGGTGCGCGTGATGCACCAGATAGCTCTGGTGGCCGCCAAGAGGCTCATACAGCGGCAGAACGAGGAGCTCAGGGCCACCATCCAGAACCGCGACAAGATGTACTCGGTCATTGCCCACGACCTGCGCTCGCCCATGGCCAGCATACGCATGGTGCTCAACCTGGTGGTGACGGCAGTGTCGCCCGAGGCTGTGGGCCCCGAGTTGTTCGAGCTGCTCGACAAGGCCAACAAGGAGAGCGAGGAGGTGCACGACCTGCTGGACAACCTGCTGAAGTGGACGAAGAGCCAGACGGGGCGCCTGAACGTGGTGCTGCAAGACCTGGACCTGGCCGACATTGTGCCGGGCGTGGTTGACATCTTCTCGATGATTGCCACCACGAAGAACATTAGGCTGCAGTACCAGGACAGCGGAGAGCCGCTGGTGGTCAGGGCCGACAACGACATGCTGAAGACGGTGGTGCGCAACTTCATCTCGAACGCCATCAAGTTCAGCCCCGAGGGCTCTACCATCGAGATTACCATGCACCCCGAGGGTCCCTTTGCCAAGGTGAGCGTGCACGACCACGGCGTGGGCATAGCGGCAGAGCGCATAGACAGCATCTTCCACAAGGGCGAGACCACCTACGGCACCGGTGGCGAGGAGGGCTCGGGACTGGGCCTGCAGCTGTGTGCCGACTTTGCCCGCAAGAACGGCGGCGACGTGATGGTAGAGTCGGTGCTGGGCGAAGGCTCAACCTTCAGCGTGCTGGTGCCGCTGAAAGAGAGTTAGGAGTTTAGAGTTTAGAGTTAAGAGTTTAGAATTAAGAGTTGTCGCCTACGGCGATTAAGAATTAAGAATTAGGAATTGGGAGTTAAAAATAATTAACGGAGTGTAGAAAACTTCTGCTCCTAACTCCTAATTCCTAACTTTTTTGTACCTTTGCGGGCGAATTCAGCCGAATTTGCCCCACGAGGGGCACAGCGTTTCCGCTTCTGTGAAACGTGTAGACAATTCCAGATTCAGCCTCAAAAGCAACAATCAATAACAAAAGTTATACTTATTTCTTATGTATACAAAAGAAGAACTATTACAGATGGACCCTGCCCAGCTTGTAGGCGTGGCAGCTGAGTATGGCATTGCCGTGGCCCAGGCCGATGACCAGGAGAAGGTGATCTACGCCATACTTGACCAGGCAGCCATCGACCAGGCCCAGGGCGGCGCTGCCACCAAGCGCAAGCGCAGCAGGATAACGAAGAAAGATACCGACAAGGTGTACACCGTGAGCGGCAAGGAGGGCGAGAACTTCGACGTGAAGAACCAGAAGCCTAAGGGCACCGCCGCTCAGGAGGCCCCCTCGCTCTTTGCCGACCAGGAGCAGCCTGCCGCCCAGGAGCAGCAGCCGGAGCCTGCCGCCGCCGACCCGCTGGCCGCCTTCCCCAAGCACCGGGGGCGCAAGTCGAAGGCCGAGCTGGCCGCCATTGCCGCCGCCGAGGCTATGAAGCAGGGGCAAGACCAGCCCGCCGCCGATGCCGGGGAGCAGAAGGCAGAAGAAGTAGTAGCGCAGAGCGAGACCTCCCAGGAGCCGGTCGCCACCGACGAAGTGCCCGAGGCCGGCAGCCAGCCTGCCGACGATGGCGCTATGGCCAGCGACGAGATGCTGGAGCAGCTGCAGGTGAAGATGGCCCAGCACAAGGCCCAGCCCAGCGGCGATGCCGCCCCTCAGGAGTATGATGACGATGTGTGGGAGGGCGATCCCGGCGACGGCACCGACTTCATAGCCGTGGTAGACCTGCCCATAGAAGACCAGGCCGCCATTCCTACGCTCGACATCTTCGACCGCCCCGTGGTGCAGCACCACCAGGAGCCTGCCTACCAGCCCGTGGCCCAGCCCGCCGTGCCCACGGGCGACTTCGACTTCGGCGAGCTCATATCGGGCAACGGCGTGCTCGAGATCCTGCAGGACGGCTACGGCTTCCTGCGCTCCAGCGACTACAACTACCTCTCGTCGCCCGACGATATCTACGTGGCCCCGCAGCAGATCAAGAAGTACGGACTGAAGACGGGCGACGTGGTGGACTGCACCGTGCGCCCGCCCCACGACGGCGAGAAGTACTTCGCACTCTCTACGGTCAACATGATCAATGGCCGCGACCCCATGGAGGTGCGCGACCGCGTGAGCTTCGAACACCTCACGCCCCTCTTCCCCGAAGAGAAGTTCCGCCTGTGCGGCGACCCTGCCACCACCAACCCCTCGACCCGCATCGTCGACCTCTTCGCGCCCATCGGCAAGGGCCAGCGCGCCCTTATCGTGGCACAGCCCAAGACGGGTAAGACCATCCTTATGAAGGACATTGCCAACGCCATCGCCGCCAACCACCCCGAGGCCTACATCATGATGCTGCTCATAGACGAGCGACCCGAGGAGGTCACCGACATGAGCCGCACGGTGAACGCCGAGGTCATCGCCTCGACCTTCGACGAGCCCGCCGACCGCCACGTGAAGATTGCGGGCATCGTGCTCGAGAAGGCCAAGCGCATGGTGGAGTGCGGCCACGACGTGGTGATCTTCCTCGACAGCATCACGCGCCTGGCGCGCGCTTACAATACGTTGTCGCCCGCCAGCGGCAAGGTGCTCACCGGCGGTGTCGATGCCAACGCCCTGCAGAAGCCCAAGCGCTTCTTCGGCGCAGCCCGCAATATAGAGGGAGGCGGCTCGCTCACCATCATCGCCACGGCTCTGGTTGATACTGGGTCGAAGATGGACGAGGTGATCTTCGAGGAGTTCAAGGGCACGGGCAACAGCGAGATCCAGCTGGACCGCATGCTCTCTAACAAGCGCATCTTCCCGTCGCTCAACCTGGTGCAGTCGAGCACCCGCCGCGACGACCTGCTGCAAGACCAGACCACGCTGAACCGCATGTGGATCATACGCAAGTTCATCAGCGAGATGAACCCCATCGAGGCTATGAATACAGTGCGCGACCGCTTGGTGCAGTCGCGCAACAATGAGGAGTTCCTGATGTCTATGAACGGCTGAGCAGGAACTGCCTGAAGTCGGCAAAGTCCTTCGTCATGGGCACGCTCTGCTTCGTGCCCTTCATGAAGGCCTGCAGCCGCTCGGGTATGGCAATGTCGATGCCCAGAATATCGTCGACCTTTTCCTTGAACTTGGCGGGGTGGGCCGTTTCGCAGAAAACGCCCACCTCGCCAGCTTTTAGCTGCTCCTGCAGGGCGCGGTAGCCGCAGGCCCCGTGGGGGTCGAGCACGTAGCCCGTCTCCTCATAGCACTGGCGCATGGTCTGCCTGATCAGCTCGTCGCTGTAGGTGGCCCCGCTGATGAGCGAGCTGATGCGCTCGTGGCTCTGGCCGTACAGGTCGTATATGCGGGCAAAGTTCGAGGGGTCGCCCACGTCCATGGCGTTGGCCAGCGTCTGCTTCGAGGGCTGCGGCTCGTACTGGCCCGTCTGCAGGTAGTGGTAGAACACGTCGTTGGCATTGTTGGCCGCGATGAAGCGCTTGATGGGCAGCCCCATCTCGTGGCCGAACAGGGCGGCACAGATGTTGCCGAAGTTGCCGCTGGGCACGCACACTACCAGCTCGTCGGCAGCACCCATTTCCTTCAGGCGGGCGTACGCATTGAAGTAGTAGAACGCCTGCGGCAGGAAGCGCGCCACGTTGATCGAGTTGGCCGACGTCAGCTTCATCCTGCCGTTCAGCTCCTCGTCCATGAAGGCACTCTTCACCAGCGCCTGGCAGTCATCGAACACGCCGTCTACCTCGATGGCCGTGATGTTGCGGCCCAGCGTGGTGAACTGGCACTCCTGTATGGGGCTCACCTTGCCCTTGGGATAGAGCACGTAGACGTGTATGCCCTCCACGCCCAGGAAGCCGTTGGCCACGGCCGAGCCCGTGTCGCCGCTCGTGGCCACCAGCACGTTCACCTCCTGCCGTTCGCCCCTGATGAAGTACTGCAGCAGGCGGGCCATAAAGCGGGCACCCACGTCCTTGAAGGCCAGGGTGGGGCCGTGGAACAGCTCAAGCGCGTAGATATTCTCCTTGACCCTGACCACGGGGCAGTCGAACGACAGCGTGTCGTAGACCAGGTCTTTCAGCCCGTCGGGGTCTACGTCCTCGCCGAAGAACGCCTCGGCCACGTTGTAGGCTATGTCCTGGAACCTCATCTTGCCGATGTTGTCGAAGAAAGCCTTCGACATCCTGTTGATACGCTCGGGCATATAGAGCCCGCGGTCTTCGGCCAGACCCTTCACCACTGCCTTGCGCAGGGTGGCAAGGGGGGCCTTTCTGTTGGTGCTGTAATACTCCATGATTTCCTTTTGTTTTGTGATTCCTGGTGCAAAGTTAGCGATTATTCTTGGAAAAATCGTATCTTTGCACCCACAATTCATCATTTAACCTCGTTTTTTCCTTTTTTTATGACAAACAACCTGCTCCTCACCGCCATCCTGCTCTGCTGGGCCCTCGCAACGCCCGCCCAGAAGCCCCGCCTGGACTGGGGCTATCAGCCCGATGGCACCTACAAGAACCCCGTGCTCAATGCCGACTACAGCGACCCCGACGTCATCCGCGTGGCCGACCGCTACTATATGGTGGCCTCCGACTTCCACTTCATCGGCATGCAGGTGCTCGAGTCGGCCGACATGGTCAATTGGCAGATCGTCAGCCAGCTCTACAGCCGCTTCGACCTGCCCGGCTGGGATGCCAACGAGCACTACGCCGGAGGCTCCTGGGCCCCCAGCATCCGCTGGCACAACGGCCGCTTCTACGTCTACTTCTGCACGCCCGACGAGGGCCTCTTCATGACCTCGGCCCCCGATGCCCGCGGCCCCTGGGAGCCTCTTCACTGCCTGAAGGCCGTGCCCAAGTGGGAAGATCCCTGCCCCCTCTTCGACGACGACGGGCAGGCCTATCTGGGGCGCAGCCAGCACGGGGCAGGGCCCATCATCGTGCACCGCATGTCGGCCGACGGGCGCACGCTGCTCGACGATGGCGTAACCGTCTACACCGGCCCCGTGGCCGAGGGCACCAAGTGGCTGAAGCGCGGCGGCTACTACTACCTCGTCATTCCCGAGGGCGGCGTGGAGACGGGCTGGCAGACCGTGCTGCGCTCGCGCAGCGTCTACGGCCCCTGGGAGCGCCGCGTAGTCCTGGAGCAGGGCTCCACCCAGGTGAACGGCCCCCACCAGGGCGCGCTCGTCGACACCCCCACCGGCCAGTGGTGGTTCTACCACTTCCAGTCCACGCCCGCCCTGGGCCGCGTAGTCCATCTGCAGCCCGTGCGGTGGGAGGACGACTGGCCCCTCATCGGCGTCGATGCCGACGGCAACGGCATTGGCGAGCCCGTAGCCCAGTGGCAGGCCCCCTGTGCCGTCGAAGGGGGCGCCCGGCTGCCCCAGACCAGCGACGACTTCAGCGACAGCCGCCTGGGCCTGCAGTGGCAGTGGTGCCACAACCCCGACAACGACCACTGGAGCCTCGCCCAGAGCCCCGGCTGGCTCACCCTCGACGCCCAGCCCTCCACCTGCCTGAAGGACGCCCGCAACCTGCTCACGCAGAAGACCATAGGCTATCAGGGCCAGGCCACCACGCTTCTCAGCACCAGCGACCTGGCCCCCGGCGCCAGTGCCGGGCTGCTCTGCATGGGGCGCGACTTTCGCGGCATCGGCATCTGTGCCGATGGCATCTACCTCGAGTGCAACGGCCAGCGCCAGGTGGTCAGCCCCCAGCGGCCCGGCCAGGTGTGGCTGCGCATAGCGCTCGACGTGCAGCTCGCGGGCCAGCACCAGTTCTTCTACAGCCTCGACGGCACCCACTACACCCCTGCCGGAGCCCCCTTCACCATGCGCAGCGGCTATTGGAAGGGCTTCCGCGTGGGCCTCTACTGCTATGGCGGGCAGGGCCAGGCCCAGTTCGACTTCTTCCACTACGACATCACGAGATAGTCGCCCCGCAAGATGGTATAGAACAGTTTTTTTTGCCTTTTTCTGCTATAAATTGCATTCCATTTCTTTTGAATCCTCCTAAGGCTTGGCCAATTATTCGCATGCCTTTTTCATTAGCCGCTTTGTTGCTCTGAGTTCCTTCTGTAGAAGTTCCATCCGCTCCTTCAATTGCTCTTGGGTAGGTAGCATGTCTTTGATACGGATGTTATTGTAAGTGGCGACTCCCATTGGAGTGGTAATGCCACGGAATGACCATTGTACATCTGTCTTGTTCATATCGGAACAGATCAGAAGGCCGATCGTTGGGTTGTCATCGGGTGCTTTCAACAGTTCGTCAACGGCATTAACATAGTAGTTCTGCTTACCAGTAAACTCAGGCTCAAATGGCTTCACTTTGATTTCGCACGCTATATAACAACGAAGGCGAACATGGTAGAACAGCAAATCAATCTTTCGTGAACGACCTCCCACGATGATTTCTTTCTGTCTGCCCATAAAAGCGAAGCCTGTTCCCATCTCCAATAAGAGGTTCGTCACATCGCTGGTAAGGGCATCCTCCAGTTCTCGCTCTTCAAACGGCTCATGGTCAACAGTCGCAAAACCGAAATCATAATTCTCCTTTAACACTTCCTGTACCAAATGGCTTTGCGGTTCTGGAAGGTACGTTGAGAAATTGTTAACAATCTTTCCTTGATGCTCATAAAGGTGAGCTTTATAACTATTGACAAGTGCAGTTCTGCTTAATCCCTTCTCAATTACATGCTGCATATAAAACAATGCCTCTTCAAGGCTTTCACTCCGAGTGATAATCTCAATATGCTGTCCCCAGGGAACAAGAGCAAAGGGGAGTGGAAACTCGTTGCTGGTCTCTTCCGGCAATTCTGCAATGGGTCGTTGCAATTTTGTGGAATGCACCTCAATTCCGTTCCGAAACACAATTTCTGCAACGGGTCGTTGCAATTTTGCAGCCTCAGTGGTATAGAACAAGTACCACTGCTTCATATACCTTAAGTTACGAGCAGAGAATCCATCCTCATTTGGGAACTCTCGCCTCAAGTCTAAACTTACCTGTTCCACGACACCTGCACCCCAACGCTCTTCAGCCTTCTTCTGCACAAGATCACGTCCTAATTGCCAGTTGAATAGCAGTTTCTCGCCATTCACCTTGACTGCTGCTTTCACTTGGGCCGAGCGATAACGATGTTTTACCTCTGCTATCCACTCTGCATATTCTGAATCCAGCATTACATCGTGAGACTTCACCATACGAGGTTCGCTGATTTCTAATTCCTTATTCTTTTTGTTCATACTTCATTTCGTTTGCAAAATTACACATTCTTCTCTAGTGGACAATCGATAATACCAATCTCTTCACTTCTCTAATCAATTATAGGCGTTTCGTGTGCAAATTTAACAAATTAGTTGTAAAGCACCAAACTTATTAGCATTTTTGAAGCAAAAAGTATAAATGCCTCAATGGTCGACTGCATCATCGCAAACATCGTTGATGGGGAATGGGAGGAATGATTTTAGACATCGGCAGGGACAATCATTGTCAAAGTGGAGCGCGACCGCCGCACCTACTATCAGCCAGCCCCCTTCCGAAGCCTCCACCCACCTTCATATTTCCGTCCCCCTGTAAGGGGGACTACAATATGAGGTGTGAGGCTTCATCTCCCCCGGAGATATGTTGAGAGCTGTCGGCTCTCCTGTGATGACATCGAAGATATGCTGTTTGCCCAGGGCAAAGATGCTGTTTGCAATGAGTAAAGATACTGTTTACCCAATCGCAGCAAGGCATGATCGACGTGTGGATAGTCGCAAAACCAACGAGGGCTCCATTGCGTGTCAACGGAACCCTTGTTGTGATATAATGGAGCCTCCATTACAATCTGATGGAGGCTCCGTTGCGATGCAACGAAGGCTCCGTTGCACCGAGTGAAGTTTTCGCTTGAAATTTGGACAACGGTAGAGGCTGGTGCATACAAATGTTTAAAACATTAAGGTTGGAAAGAGAAAATTTTTGCATTTCGTTTGGTGTTTCACAAATTTTGTGTAATTTTGTGCCATAAAATATAAAATGATGGTATCACCCTGTAATTGTTATTGCCTATGACATAAAGCAACAAATTGTTTGAAATATAGAGTAGAGCGTTAAGCTTATGTAGCTTCAACTGGGAATCTGGACAATTTCCTCAAACTAAGAAGATACATCAGCATCAACGCCCGCGCTTCATAGCGTGGGTTTGACTGATTTCTTAGTTGGGCAAGTCCAGAGCCTCCAGTTGAGATCATAAAAGTCAACTCATGCTATTTTTTTATTCTGCAAATATTAACCCCAAAAACAAATTAGTTATGACAAAACAAACAAGATTCCTTTTGCTGCTATGTTGCTTCCTGCCGCTTGCAGCATTGGCCGAAGACACCAAAACGCTATTGGTGGTATGGCAAACGGACGGGTCTTATTCGGCCTTCAACTTGAATGAAAGAGTGAAGATAACATTCACGGACACTGACCTGTTAGTGAATAGCGAAGAACAGCAGACATCGTTTGTTCTCGATGATATGGCCGCGTTCAGCTATGAGACTATTAGAGACGGTAAGGCCACTATCACGCTTTCAAATGCGATGGGCACTTTTTGCTCATCTGATGCAATCGATCTTTCTCACACAGAGGGAGTGAAAGCCTACGTAGCATCTTCGTTCGATGTAGAGACGGGTGAGTTGACAATGAGTCAAGTGAAGGAAGCCGCCCCAGGTACAGGGTTGCTGATAGTTGGGCAGGCAGGAACTTATGAGGCGCCTTACATTTTTAGCAATGCCGCAGGCACAAATCTGTTGAAAGGCGTTGCTGAGGACACAGAGGTTTCGCCCACGGAAGGTGAATATACCAATTATATATTGGCAAACGGCAAGCAGGGATTGGGCTTCTATCGCTTGTCTGCCACTGGTGTCCTGCAGGCAGGGAAAGCATACTTACAACTACCTGCCGTTGCAGCTCAGGCCCGCCAGGCTATCCATATTCGCATTGATGATGAGATAAGTGGGATTGTTTCGAACGATATGCCTTTTACGGAAGAATCCTATTTCAGCATTGATGGTCTGAAAGTGAAATCGCCCCAAAAGAAGGGCATCTATATCAAAAGGGGAAAGAAGACAATCATAAAATAAAGTTGAACTTATGCAAAAGATTTATATCAAGCCTGAGATACAGGTCGTAGAGATTAAAATGGAGTCGCTTATGCAATCCATATCAGGAGAGTCAGATCCCGTTAAAGTCAATGTGTATGACGATGACGAAGAGGAACATTCCGTGTTCGATGCCTTATAACCCCTTAAACCTATATGAAGATGAAAAGAATATTATCCTTATTGATTGTGCTGTTCTGCATTGCAGCATCTGCGCAGAAATACAACGGGATGGGAGTTTTTTTGCCCAATAACCAGTCTTTTATTTCCACTACAATAGACCTTGATAGCATTACCTACAGAATAGACCCAGAGACGAAGAGCATTATACAGGAGATTTGGGAGAAGGATAGTCTCTACCAGTATCCCATATCAAATATAGACAGCACGCTATTCGCAACATTCGAGATGCCCGATGGTGTGATTATCAGAGAAGGAATAGGTGATTGGTCGGAGATGCGGTTGTCAAAAGATGGCTTTTGTGTCTTGCAAAAGTTCTATGAGGATTCTGATGTGCCTGAAAAACTTGTAATGTTTGGGAGGGGAGAGAATGGTGATTCAACCTTGATCAGTATGTCCTGTGAACAAAATGGGAATCCCAAATATATTTGTATTGATGATTATAGTATCATTATTGATAGTATTTATAATGATTCTATAAATTTCCTAATTGCATACAAGGATAGTGTTGCATTATACTATAAAAGCGTTCCTATAGAAGCAGAAGCCCTTGCCAGGGGAATGTGGCCTATGCACTCGTTTGGTCAACTGAATTGGCCTGCACGAATAACTGCTATTTCTCAACTATTATTAGGTGCTGGCGAACTTGCACTTTTGCCGGAAATGTTAATGGTAGGTGTGGCAGTCACTGCTGCTTCATTTAGTGGGAGCCCTATTATTGGGCTTTATGTACTCGGATTTGTTTCATGGGTATTGTCAGATGCTCTTTTGGGTGCACTTGATAATTTTTGTACAGCTTTACGAAAAATTTTCGAAACTGATTATTGGCCAGAATATAATGCTGGTAACGAAAAGTATGCAAATCCTGTCTTGTCATTCTTGATCGGACAAAGTTTTGATTATGTTTCAAAAGAAATGTTAAGCGAAACACTTTACAAGAAACTAAGCAAAAGTGGGAACTGGACTGCAATACTTACACTTTTAGGTGATGAAATGATTATATATAACGATGAACATCTTGGGCGGATTTACACATGGGATACTTATAAAAATATGTATGAAGGATGGGTTATAACGGGTCGTGCCACTCAAAATAATCGGCGCCAAACAATAGTAGAAGCTTTTGTTTCACCGTCAATTGTTGTTAACCCTAAAAACAATGACATTATAGATTGTGAATATGGTATAATAATATATAAAGAAGGTAAGGCAAAAGACATACGACGATGGTTTGATGACGAAGCAAAAAATCTTTCTGGATATTTGGAAGCTACATTAGAAGGATTGGAGCCAGAGACAACCTATGATTATCAAGCCTATTTTTATGACAGGGAAAATGGCATTAGGATTTTTGGTGAACTTCGTTCATTTACAACCCCATCACTGGATATACCAGAAATCGTGAATTTTGAAGTGCTTGATGCCGAGTATGTCAGTGACGGATTTGAATATGGCGATGTCTCTTACTCTTATAAGTATGACTGTTCCTTAACGGTGAATATGGGTGCTACTGATGGTATGGAAGACTGGGGCTATATCTACACGGGAACGGATGGCAACGAAAGCTACATCTCGTTGAAAGGACAAGAGTTCCCTTACACAGACAGCGACCATACGTATTACCGCAAACGTTCTCGTTCGACGGCAACCTTCTGTGGATATGTAAAATACATCAATGACGAAACTATCTACAAAGGAGAACAAAAGACCTACGACTTGGTCTATGGCATTCAGCCTACGCCTGGAAGAATTGTTGACCTTGGCTTGAGTGTGAAGTGGGCTGGATGGAATATCGGTGCCGATTATCCCGAAGAGGCGGGCGATTATGTCGCTTGGGGCGAAATGGATGCCAAAGAGGACTATTCGAGAAGTACCTACAAATACTCGACAGGTGGAGGATACAACCTCTCATACGAAAGACTGGGCGATAATTTGGCTTATGATGCCGCCTACAAGAAATGGGGCAAAGGCTTCAGAAGACCTACCTATTCCGAAATGAAAGAGTTGGTGGAGAAATGCCGAACGGCGTGGATTACCTATGAAGGAGTGTATGGACTGCTGTTTACAGGGCCTAACGGTAATAGTATCTTTATCCCTGCTGTTGGCTATTATGTAGGGTCGGAGCTAAAAGGTTATAATCAGACAGGGTGTTACTGGACTTCAACGGAGGTAAGCGGAAACACCACGTATGAATTTGTCTATGACATATTAGTTGTAAGCACAGGATCAAGAACAAATGACATGCAAACGAAATACTATGGTTTGCCCATCCGGGCCGTGTATAAATAATTCCGCTTTGGAGTGGTAGATTCTGGGTGACGATTCAATGAGAGCATCATCATATGGTGAATGTTCCATTGAATTGTCACCTCATAACAGGCTTAGTTGGTTAAATAATGAAAAGAAAATGGGCGGTTTGCTTGCGGTCTCGTTTTTTTTCGCTACATTTGTTGTCGATTTAACATAACAAACTAACTCTAAAACAACAAAACACGTATGAAAGACTTACAGATGTACATCGACGGCCAGTTCTGCGAGAGCTCGAACGGCAAGTGGATTGATGTGTTGAACCCCTCGACCGAGGAAGTGATCTCGCGCCAGCCGGAAGGCACCATCGAGGACGTGAACCGCGCCTTAGACGCTGCCCGCGCTGCCCAGAAGGCATGGGCCAAGGTGCCCGCCATTGAGCGTGCCCAGTACCTGCTGAAGTTTGCCGCCGGCATCAAGGCCCGCGAGCAGGAGTTCACCGAGATCATCATGCGCGAGCAGGGCAAGACCCGTGCCTGGGCTTCGATTGAGGTGGGTGCCACCATCAGCTACTTCGAGTATATGGCCTCGTTCGCCCGCCACATCGAGGGCGAGATTATTCCCAGTGACCGCCCCAATGAGACCATTCTGCTCACGAAGAAGCCCATCGGCGTGGTGGCTGGCATCCTGCCCTGGAACTTCCCGTTCTTCCTCATTGCCCGCAAGGCTGGTGCCGCGCTGATAGCTGGCTGCACCATCGTGATTAAGCCCTCGCAGCTGACGCCCGAGAACTGCACCGAGTTTGCCAAGGTGGTGGCCGAGAGTGGTCTGCCCGCTGGCGTGATCAACATCGTGACGGGTAAGGGCTCGGTCATCGGCAACGAGATGGCTGGCTCGCCGAAGATCGACATCGTGAGCGTGACAGGTTCTGTCAGCGCTGGTGAGAGCATCATGGCCGCCGCGTCGAAGAACATTACCAAGGTGAGCTTAGAGCTGGGCGGCAAGGCCCCGGCCATCGTGATGAAGGACGCCGACCTGGAGCGGGCTGCCCAGTGGATCGTGGACAGCCGCATAGGTAACAACGGCCAGATCTGTAACAACGCCGAGCGCGTGTATGTGCAGAAGGAGGTGAAGAAGGAGTTCACCGATATTCTGGTGAAGAAGATGGCTGCCGTGAAGGTGGGCGACCCCTGTCAGGACGAGACCGTCGATATGGGCCCGCTGGTAGAGGCTCGTGCCTTGGAGAGCGTCACCGAGAAGGTGGAGCGCGCCATCAAGCAGGGTGCCAAGCTGCTGTGCGGCGGCAAGCGCGTGGGCGAGAAGGGCTACTTCTATGCCGCCACGGTGCTCGGCGACTGCCGTCAGGACATGGACATCATTCACGAGGAAACGTTCGGCCCGGTGATTCCGCTGGTAGAGTTTGAGACGCTCGACGAGGTGATAGGCTACGCCAACGACTGCGAGTATGGCCTGGCCTCGAGCATCTTCACGAAGGATCTGAACGTGGCCGTGAAGGCCTGCCGCGAGCTGGAGTTCGGCGAGACCTACATCAACCGCGAGCACTTCGAGGCCATCCAGGGCTTCCACGCCGGTGTGAAGAAGAGCGGCATAGGCGGTGCCGACGGCAAGCACGGCGTTGAGGAGTACCTCGTGACCCACGTGACCTATCTGGACACCTACGAGGACATGTAGTGGTTGTTCGGAAGGGGCAGTATTCCTGACGGAATCCTGTTTGGAAAGAAATTACAAGAAATTACCCAGAAATTAGGTTCAGAAATGGGGCTCTCCGCTTCCCCTATATTATTTCTGAATATAATTTCTGGGTAATTTCTTGTAATTTCTTTCCGACAAAATTTTCGCCAGAAAATTTTCACCTTGCTACTTGATTTTGGGCTTCAGCTCGTCGGGGCTGTCGTTGGTGAACATGTTTACGGGGGGTGCCTGCTTGGTAAAGAAGTGACCGACGACATCGGGCGTGAGCTGGAGCGACGGCTGGAAGTCGGGGCTCTGCATATAGCTCAGGATGGCACGGCGCATCTGGCGGGCCACGGGGCGCTCAGCGAGGCGGCTGCTGATGTCCATCGTGGTGATGAGCACGCGGCCCTGCCCCACACGGGCCTCGACGAGCATACCCAGCTTGCGCGAGACGTGCCACGTGTCGATGGGCTGTATGGGCGGCTGGTATGTAGCGGGCAGCTCCATGAGGTTCATCACCTGGGCGCGGTTCAGCAGCTCCCACCAGTTCAGGTTGCTCCAGTCATCGGTGGGGAAGCCGTACTTGAAGAGCGGGTGGTCCTTCTCGATGTAGGCTCCCGTGGTGTGGGGTGGCCGCATCTTGAACCACGACGTGTTCCAGAACACGGGCAGGTAGGTCTGCCTGACGTCGCTGCCCAGGGTGACGCGCCCGGCGGCGGTGAGCAGCACGGTGCCGCCCTGCTGCAGTACCTGCACGGCCTGGGCATCGAGCGTGTCGCTCTGGTAGATGCCTGCGGCATCGGGCATCGCCACCTGCTGCGGGTAGATCCAGAAGTCGTAGCTGTTGGTGGCGCGGGCATGGTTGTCGCTCTCAATGCTGACCAGCAGCCGCAGCTTGCTGGGCTGCTCCTGCTGACTGGCGGCTTGGTGGCGAATGGTAATCACGCTGGGCGTGCGGCCTATGGGCAGCGTCTGGGCTTCGCCCTGGCCCTGGGCCGTAGTGCCCTCTATGCGCCAGACGATGCGGGCGTTCTGCAATGGCTCCTTGTAGGCATTGTAGACGTCGACGGGAATCTCGATGCGCTCGTCGGCGGTGAAGACGAACTTCGGGAAGCGGGCCAGGGGCACCACGGGCGAGCACCACTGCGTCCACTGCCGGGCATCGCAGTAGCCCTTCTCGCGCCAATGCACGTTGAGCACGCCCACCAGCGCCGAGCCCTGTCCGCTGTAGTCGTTGAGCCCTAAAAGCTGGAATCCTGCATAGTCGGGGGTGCGCAGGTGGCGCTCTATCTCGTACTTATAGCACAAGGTCTGCAGCCGTCCGCTGGCCATCAGGAACTTCTCGGCCATCGGCTCCATACCATTATCGCGCAGCAGGTCGCGGAAGATCTCGAAGTTGCGGGCCTTGTAGGCCCCGGTGTACTGCGGAATCTCCTTGAAGTCGGGGAAGGCGCACCACTGGCCCTTCTCGTGGGTGACGATGGGGGTCTGGTTGGGGGCCGTATCCTTGTAGTTGCGGGGGAACTCGATGCCGCTGTAGTAGTCATCGGCTGATGAGGGGGCACGCTTGTTCCACTCGTCCAGCCCGCGGGCACCGCCCTTCACGTGGTAGTCGGAGCCAGCGTCCCAGGCCCATCCGCCACCCACGGAGGCTCCGCAGTAGAGCTTCGTGGGGTCGTAGTCCTTCATCTCCTTGACCCAGTCGGCCACGTAGGGCACCCAGTCGCCAGCGGGCTCGTTGCCAGCCGCCATCATCAGGAACGAGGGGTGGTTGCCGTAGGCATCGAGCATACGGCGGCCTTCGTCCAGCAGGTACTGGTCTATGGCCATGCCCCGGCGCAGCTTCACGCCGTGGTTGGGCCACGACGGGCCCTCGGGCTGCAGGTAGAGGCCCAGGCGGTCGGCAGCACTGAAGGCGGCCTCGGGCGGGCAGTAGCTGTGGAAGCGAATGTGGTTCAGCCCGTAGTCCTTGCACTTCTGGAAGATGCGCAGCCACTCCTGCTCGTCGGTGGGGGGATAGCCCGTCTCGGGGAAGAGGCAGTTCTCCACCGTGCCGCGCAGGAAGATGGGCCGCCCGTTGAGCACCAGCTGCCGCCCCTCGATGCTGATCTGGCGCATACCGAAGGTGGTGCGCAGCGTGTCGCCATTCTGCACGGCCACAAGGGTGTAGAGGTTGGGCTGGAACTCGTCCCACAGCAGGGCGTCGGGCATCGGGATGAGCACCGTGCTGTCGGCAGTGGTCACGGCCTGCTTCTGCCGTCCCTCCACCCAGAGGCGGGTCTTTCCGCTGCCTTCGCGCTTCAGCTCCACGCGAACGTTGCCAGCGGCCACGTCTGGATAGACGCGCAGCCCCTTGAGGTAGCCCGGCTGATGGGCCTGCAGCTCAATGCGGCCTGCCAGTCCGTTCCAGTTGCCCTGCGTCTGGTCGGTCACGGAGTGCGAGTCCTGGCCTACGCACACATTCTCGATGCCATTATACACGCGGATGGCAATCTCGTTCTGACTGCCGAAGCGTATGTAGGGCGTCACGTCGTACTTATGAGGAACCGACAACGATGTCTGTTGCCCGACCTCACGGCCATTCACGAAGACCGTCGTCTCGATATGAGGCCGCTCCAGAAAGAGAACAATACGCTGTTTCTTCCAAGACTTAGGCACACCCACCATGCGCTTATACCAGGCGTTGCCCGTGTAGTGGCGGCTGGGGGTGAGGAAGAAGGGGAACTTCATCTCGCCCTCTCGGCGGTAGCGCTCCATATAGGGGTTGAAGTAGAACGACGAGTCGTAGAGCGAGCCCGTCCACTGGGTGTTCACGCTCACGCGGTTGCCCTTGCCGTTGGTCAGCATAGAGCCGGGCAGCGTCACCATATCGTCGTAGCGGGGCTCGTCGCCCATTGAGAATTGCCACGTGCCCGACAGATCCATTGTCTGCTGGGCATTCACGGTGGTGATGCCCAGCAGCAGGGTGAGGAGGAAGTATTTTCTCATCTTTTCTTTTTATTCCGTAAGTCCTTCGTAAGTTATCTCGACAGCTTTCACGCTCTCGCCCTCGGTCTTGTCGGCCTCGCGGGGCAGGTAGATGGGAGCATCTTTCTGCCAGGGCAGGATGCGCAGTTGCAGCTCGGTGACGCCCTCGGGCAGTCGCCACAGACCGTAGAGGAACGGGCGACCATACTGGAAGTGGTCGGCAATGAGCTTGCCATCGGCATAGAGGCGGGCGCAGTCGCCCTGGTAGCTGATGCTGAGCAGCCGGCGGAACTTCGTGATAGCTTCCTTCGGCACGGTAATCCTATAGACGGCGGCCTGCTCCCAATCAGCTTCCGTAGGAGCCTCGGCCACCTTGGCGGGGCCTTTCTCAATCTGGCGCAAGGCGCCTGCCTCCTTCACCTTTGTGCAAGTGGCACCCAGGCCAATGTCCTCGTGGCCCCGCTCTGGCAGGAACAGATACTCGGCCTCCTGCTGGGTGAGCAGATAAATATTATTATAAATAGGTTTGGTGGTTCCCTTCGGCTTCACGTTCTTCAGCGTCTTCCCGTTTTGCAAGGCAATGGTGGTGGGGATGCCCTTCACCTGCATCATATAGATCTTGCCGTCGCGGCGGGCCACCAGCTGTGCCGTGGCATACTTGATGCCGTCGATGTTCACGGGGAAGATGGCCATACATCCGGCAGGGATGGTCTGCTTGGGAAGATTGATGCCGCAGGCCGACAGCTGCACATTTTTCTTCGCGGAGAGGTTTTGCAAGCGCTCGTAGTTGTTGATGAAGATAAAGCCGCTATTGTCTTGCGAACGAACGGCCCAGCGCAGCCCGGTGTCCTCACCTTTCTTCAGGTCTTGAGGGGCTGGGAACGCTACCTCCATCGGTGCCAGCAGCTCACCATAGTCCTGCATAAAGAGATGCAGGGGACGCAGACGGTAGTACTGGGGATAGGTCTGGCCGAACTCGCCCAAGGGAGCCTGGAAGTCATAGTTCTTCACGGGCAGGTCGTTGTTGGCCGTGCCCAGGGTGCGCTGCGTCTCGTTCAGGGTGATGCCCGTGGTGCTCTCGGGGTTGGTGCCGCCGTGGTACATATAGTAGCCCAGCAGGTTAGAGCCGCTGCCCAGCTTCACCAAGGCCATGGAATAGGTGTCGTCGGTGTAGATGTAAGGCCGACGGTGGTAGGCCGTGGCCATGCCGCCACCCAGCTCACAGGTGAAGTAGGGATAGTCCTCGTCGCCCTTGTTGATCTTCTCCTCCTGCTTGCCCAGCAGGTCGGTGCCAATGGCGGTTGAGGAGCGGAAGCCCTTGAAGTTGAATGCCTTATAGTAGTTGCCGGGGGTCTCGGTGACGGCCTTGTCCCAGAAGCCGTCGGCATAGTCGCCGTAGAGGGGCAGCATCTCGCCGAAGGGCACGGGCTTCGAGAGCTCCGGCCAGCCGGTGCGGGTGTAGAACGGCAGGTCGAAGCCTATCCCGAGGGCTATCTTCTTCAGCGCCATCAGGTAGTCGCCTGAGCCGCGATACTCATTGTCGAACTGGCAGGCCAGGAGCGGGCCTCCGTCCTTCCACTGCAGGCCGATGATCTGGGAGTAGATCTGCCTGTACAGTTTCTCGGCATAACCAAGAAACACCTTATCCTGCGAGCGCAGCTTGCAGCCTTTCTGGAACATCCAGTCGGGTATGCCGCCGTTGCGCACCTCGCCATGGCAGAAGGGGCCGATGCGCAGGATGACGGGCAGCTCCTGCTGCTTGCAGATCTCGAGGAAGCGGCGCAGGTCGCGCTGGCCGTCCCAGCGGAAGATGCCCTCCTGCTCCTCCACGTGGTTCCAGAACACGTAGGTGGCAATGACGGTCACGCCGCCCTCCTTCATCTTGCGCACCTCGGCAGCCCACTCGTCGGCAGGAATGCGCGAATAGTGCACCTCGCCCATCACGGGACAGACACGGCGTCCGTCGATGATTAGACTCTGGCGGTCCCACGTCACCTGCTTGCCGAAATCGCTGGCCATCATACTGGCAGGCAACAGGCTGCAAGCCAGCAGGGCCGAAACTAAAATTTTCTGAAATTGCATTGCTTTGAAGTAGTTTTGTTAGTATTTCAAGTGCAAAGATAAGGAATAATCAGCGACTATTCCTTATCTTTTCCACCTATTTTCATAGACTATCTTACGATGGCTTTCTTAGGCTGAATGTCGGTCAAGGTCTCGCTTGATCTGGGCCAGCATCTTGCTACGGGCAAACTTGTGCATCTTGGAGCAGAAATAAACGAGCACGAAGAAGCTGAGGGAGCCCACCATAGGAGAGACCATGCCGCTGAGGGCCAGCGCATCGTAGATGCCATGGGCCACGACCGGCACCAGCAGGATGCAGGCAGCCGTGCGGGGCGAGGGATCGACGAAGTGGTAGAGCGAATAGTAATAGCCCATCATCACGGCAAAGGCATAATGACCGGGCACGGCCAGCAAGGCACGTGAGATGGCCACCGACAGCCAGGCATCGGTATTCTCGAACAAGTAAGACACGTTCTCGATGGCTGCGAAGCCCAAGCCTATGCAGACGGCGTAGACGATGCCATCGTAATGTTCGTCGAAATAGGGATTCTTGCGCAGCACCAGCCACAGGGCCAGCAGCTTGAAGCTCTCTTCGGGCAGGGCTGCCACAAAGAAGGCCTCGACCGTGGTGCCCAGCAGCGTGGCGGGTCCGCCGTCGGGGCCAAAGAGGGCCGTGTTGATGTACATCTCAAGCAGGGCAACGGGGAAGATGATGCCCACACCATAGAGGGTGGCCCTGATGAGCCAGTTGCGGGGCTCGGGCTGAGGGTCTTGTCGCTGAACATAGACCCACAACACGATGGCAGGCAGCAGGGCGGCGGCCAGGATAATCAGGTAGTTCATCGGGTGTCGTGATTTTTTGTTGGTTATTCAACCTGGGCAGCCACCTGTTCGGCTATCTGCCGCATGCCCTGAACAGAGGGGTGGCCTGAAATCTTGTGAATGTCCTTCAGCTGAATGCACTTCACGCCGTAGTGGTCGCAGATGGTCTTTGCCGACTCTACGATGCTCTCGCGCAATCCGTCGTTCAGGATGAAGTAGATGTCGGTGTTCAGGTAGCGCTCCTGCATCCATGAGAGCAGACGGGCCATGGCCGGCCGGAACTGCCACAGATCTGACGGGGCAATGTCCTCGTACTTATACTCGCCGATGGGAGAGCCTGCCCAGCTGTCGTTGGTGGCTCCGAAGATGAAGATGATGTCGGGGCAGCCCAGATTGTCCATGCGGGTCAGGAACGACCGTGCCTGATAGTCGTTGCCGTCATAGCCGGTATAGCTGATGGTGGCCCCGCTATAGGAGTTGTTCTGGCAGAGCTTCCAGCCCTTCTGCTTGATGAGCTGGTGCCACCACGTCTGGGTGACGCTCGTCACATCGGTCTTCTTACTACCGTTCTTCGCATAGTACCACACCTCATTGGTCGAAGGGGTGAGGAATCCCTCGTAGGTGGAGTACGAGTCGCCCAGGATTGATACAGAGCGCTTCTGTGCGCCAGCCATACCGCACACCAGCAGGGCCAGCAGGATCATTGTCTTTCTCATAATCTGTTGTCTATTGGTTTGTAGGGCACAAAGTTACGAAATAGTTTTGGACTTAGCAAATTATTTTTCGATTTCACATAATAATTCACGGGCAGTAACGTTTCATTTATGTATGAAAGTAATCTTAAAAACAAGATGCCTATGCAAATCTTTACACGAGAAGAATCAACCCCGAGCGAAAGAGTGCTCAAACTCATCCGACAAATCGCCTACACCTATCGTGTGGCTAACCAACAGGCTTACTGCCTGAACTGACACTATGGCAACATTAGTTTCCCCTTCACTGCTCGCCGCCGACTTCCTGCACCTCGACCGCGAAATAGAAATGATCAACCGGAGTGAGGCCGACTGGCTGCACCTGGACGTGATGGACGGCGTGTTCGTGCCCAACATCTCGTTTGGCTTCCCGGTGCTCGAGGCCGTGGCCTCTATGTGCCAAAAGCCGCTCGACGTGCACTATATGATTGTGAAGCCCGAGCGCTACATCAAGCAGACGGCCAAACTGGGTGCCATGATGATGAACGTGCATCTGGAGGCCTGCGACCATCTGCACCGCACGGTGCAGGAGATTCACGATGCCGGAATGAAGGCTGGCGTTACGCTGAACCCTTCGACCCCGGTTTCGATGCTCGAAGACATTATTCAGGATGTGGAGATGGTACTGCTGATGAGCGTGAACCCTGGCTTTGGCGGGCAGAAGTTCATCGAGAACACCATCAAGAAGACCCGTCAGCTGCGCCGGCTCATCAGCGAGAGCGGCAGCAGGGCCCTCATCGAGGTAGACGGTGGTGTGCAGGGAGAAACGGCCCCGCGACTGGTCGAGGCAGGTGTCGACGTGCTGGTCAGCGGCAGCTATGTGTTCAAGAGCTCCACACCCGAAGAGACCATCAAGAGCTTGCGCGCATTATGATTGCAGCGCAAGCTCTATTTTGTGCTCCTTGGCCATGCGCCGCATATTCATCAAGGCGTAGCGCATGCGGCCCAGCGAGGTGTTGATGCTCACGCCCGTCAGTTCGGCGATCTCCTTGAACGACAGCTGCTGGTAGTAGCGCATGTAGACCACCTCGCGCTGAGGGGCGGGTAGGGCGTTCATCATCTTCTTCACGTCGCGCAGCACTTGCTCGTTCACCATCTCCGTCTCGCGGTAGGTGTCCATTACCGATGCCCCGCGCAGGTTGCTCAGGTCGTTGTCCTCGGTAGGCTCAATGATGTGCTCGTTGTGCTGGGCGCGATACCAGTCCATAATCACATTGTGGGCAATGCGGGTCAGCCAGAACTGGAACTTGCCAGAATCGGTGTACTGGCCCATTTGCAGCTTCGTGATCACCTTCACAAACGTCTCCTGGAAGATGTCATCGGCCGTGTCGTGGTCGCGGACCACAAACATAATGTAGGTAAACAACTTGTTCTGCGTGCGAGCTAACAATTCATCGAACGCTTTATTGTCTCCTTCGACATAAAGTAGGGCCAACGCTTCGTCGGTCATACCCTCAAATTTCTTCATATTTCAGTCTTTTTTGTTATGAAGTAAATTTCTCTCGATAGGCAATAAAGTTTTAAATTTTGAGTTATTAAATGAATTATCGGGTGCAAAAGTAGGCATTTTATTTGTAATAGCCAAACTTTTTGGCCAACTTGTTACGTTAAAATCTCCTAACGTCTGTTTGCGAACTCCTAAGATTTACAAAAAAGAACACCGCATTGCGCCTTAACTGCCAACTCTTTTGTAAATTTGCACACCACAATTTGATATTAATATATCAACTTATATAATAATAAAACTATGTCAAACAACAAAGAAAAACTCTTCACCGAGTTTACTGCGCCAACCACCCAGGAGTGGTTAGACAAGATTCAGGTAGACTTGAAGGGGGCCGACTTCCAGAAGCGCCTTGTGTGGAGAACAAACGAAGGTTTTAACGTGCAGCCTTTCTATCGCCGCGAAGATCTGAAGGATCTGAAGGCTGTGGACTCCCTGCCTGGTGAGTTCCCGTTCGTTCGCGGCAACAAGAAGGACAACAACCTCTGGTTCGTGCGCCAGGAAATCGTGGTCGACGATGCCAAGGCAGCCAATGCCAAGGCACTCGACATTCTGAACAAGGGCGTCGACTCGCTGGGCTTCAGGATTCCCGGCAAGGACGTCAGCCCCGAGCTCATCGCCACGCTGCTCGACGGCATCCTGCCGCAGTATGTGGAGCTGAACTTCAAGACCTGTCAGCGTCACTGCGTGGAGCTGGCCAACCTGCTGCTCTCCTATTTCAAGCAGAAGAACTACCCGTTGGCCGAGCTGAAGGGAAGCATCGACTTCGATCCCATCGGCAAGGTGCTCTCCAAGGGTAAGGACACCTCGGCCGTGCTCGCCGAGGCCAAGCCCCTCATCGAGGCGCTGGCCGAACTGCCGGGCTACAAGTGCATCAACGTGAACAGCTATCTGCTGAACAATGCCGGTGCCTACATCTACCAGGAGCTGGGCTATGCCCTGGCCTGGGGTGCCGAGTACCTGAACCTGCTCACCGAGGCCGGCGTCGAGGCTACCGAGGCCGCCAAGCGCATCAAGTTCAACATGGGCGTCAGCGACAACTACTTTATGGAGATTGCCAAGTTCCGCGCCGCCCGTCTGCTGTGGGCCCAGATCGTGAAGCAGTATGAGCCTAAGTGCGACTGCGCCTGCCAGATGCACGTCTGTGCCATTACCTCTGAATATAACCAGACCCTGTTCGACAGCTATGTGAACCTGCTTCGCTCTCAGACCGAGACGATGTCGGCCGCCATTGCCAATGTCGACAGCATCATCGTTACTCCGTTCGACAAGCCCTACGAGCAGCCCACCGAGTTTGCCGAGCGCATTGCCCGCAACCAGCAGCTGCTGCTGAAGGAGGAGGCCCACTTCGACAAGCTGGTCGACGTGAGCGGCGGTTCCTATACCATTGAGCATCTCACCGATGCCATCGCCAAGGAAGGCTGGAAGCTGTTCCTCGAGGTGGAGAACGCCGGTGGCTTCCTGGCTGAAGCCCTGAAGGGCAACATCACGAACGCCGTGAATGCCTCGAACGACAAGCGTCACGCCGATGCCGCCAAGCGCAAGGAGTTCATCCTGGGCACCAACCAGTTCCCCAACTTCAACGAGAAGAGCGACGGCAAGCAGCCTGTGGCCTGCACCTGTGGCTGCGGTTCTGCCGCAGCAGAAGAGCCCGCACTTCCTCGTCTGAACAAAGAGCGTCTGGCCTCCGAGTTCGAGACCCTGCGCCTCAGCACCGAGAAGGCCGCCAAGCAGCCCATCGCCTTCATGCTCACCATCGGCAACCTGGCCATGCGTCAGGCCCGTGCACAGTTCTCGTGCAACTTCCTGGCTGCCGCCGGTTACAAGGTGATGGACAACCTGGGCTTCAAGACCGTTGAGGAGGGTGTCGACGCCGCCTTGGCTGCTGGTGCCGACATCGTGGTCATCTGCTCGAGCGACGACGAGTATGCCGAGTATGCCATCCCCGCTTTCCAGTACCTGAATGGCCGTGCCATGTACGTCGTGGCCGGTGCTCCCGCCTGTATGGAAGACCTGAAGGCCGCCGGCATCGAGAACTTCATCCATGTACGCAGCAACCAGCTGGAAACGCTCAAGGAATATAATGCTAAGTTAGGTATGTAATTTATTTATGGAACACAGAGACACAGAGACGCAGAGTCTTATTTCTCAAGAAGAATATGCGAGGCTAAACCAGTTATGCAAGTGTGTGATTGGCGCAGCTATTGAAGTGCATCGTGAATTAGGACCTGGTCTTCTGGAGTCAGTTTATGAGGATTGTCTGAAAACAGAACTTATGATGCGAGGCATCTATCATCAGTCTCAGATTGATTTGCCTCTTATCTATAAAGGTGTTGATACAGGTAAGGCTTTTCGAATTGATCTTCTTGTTGAAGACACTTTGGTTCTTGAATTAAAAGCAGTTGATGTGCTGAAGCCTGTTCATGAAGTGCAATTACTTACTTATTTGAAACTTGCCAATAAGCCCATTGGATTGCTTATCAATTTCAATGTTCCTGTCTTAAAGGAAGGAATTAAAAGAAAGATTAATGGTAAAATTGAGTACACAGGCATCAAGCCTATCAGAGAATAAAATCTCTGTGTCTCTGAGTCTCTGTGTTCTATAAAAAAAAGAAGAATATGAGAAAAGATTTTAGTCAAATAGACATCTACGCTGGCATTGAGCAGAAGAATGGCCAGCAGTGGCAGCAAGAGAATGGCATCACGGCCTCTTGGCGCACGCCGGAGCAGATTGACATTCAGCCCGTATATACGAAGGAAGACCTCGAGGGCATGGAGCAC
>JAFVEE010000094.1 GCA_017478085.1 Prevotella sp.
GCCTTGTATTTCACAAACGGGTCATAGGCAATGACAGAATCATACTCAGTGTTATACTCCAGCATAGCCTCGCGGAAAAGGTGGCGTAGTTCGCCGAGGTACAACGACTGTGCTCTGGGGCGATCCGAGAGATAATCTTCGAATCTCTTCAGCAGCGTGTAGTTGATGTCAGCAAAATCAATACTGCGCTTACCCAAAAAGTTCTCAAAGGTGTTGAGCATGCACTTATAGTTTTTCAACCCCTTGATTTTTGCCGTTTCCATCCAGTGGTCGGCAAATGCGAAGAAGTCCACAGCCTCCTTTGTTTTGACTATTTTGTTCGCAATAGTCTTTGCGTCGATGTCGGGCGTGTTGAGCAGTTTCATACCCATCTGCGTTAACTTGGCTTGCAAGTCGCCCACCATCTGGTCAATGACAGCTTGTTTCTTGCTAGTCTTGATCCTGTTCGTGCGCCAGTTAATTTCCGATTCTTCCACCTTGATGCTGGTGTTCAGGCGCTTTACCGTGTCTCCTTGTCTAATCTTCAGGTAGACTGTTCTCGTGTTCTTTGACGTTAACTTTCCATACTCAGTTGTAATCGTTGCCATCTTGATGAATTGTTTAAAAAGGGTTTCACTTTGCGCTGATTTTACGCTAAAACTTTGCGACGGTTTTGCGACGGTTTTGCGACGGTCGAACCATTTTTGCGACGGTTTTGCGACGGTTTTTGCCCCTAAATATTCAAATCATCTCAATATTTTCAAATTTCATTTTTGCCTATAAAAACGCCGAGAATGCTTTATTTATCGGCATTCTCGGCAATTTTCGGCTTGTTTTTTTGTTGGGTGCCCGGTGGGACTCGAACCCACGACATTCAGAACCACAATCTGACGCTCTAACCAACTGAACTACGGGCACCATATTGGCTTTTGCGGGTGCAAAGGTAGTTATTTTCTTTCGAACTACCAAATATTTTGAGCGTTTTTTAATGAAAAAGTTTGTTCGCAGGCCAATTGCAGGCTATTGCAGGCCATTTTGTGACCATAAATGGCATCCGCGCCATCCCCAAAAGCTATGGAATTAGGAAGTAAAGCATCGGAGAGGCTGCACAAACGTCAAATCATACTTACCAGTTAGGTGGCAGCACAATATTGTCTACATAATGGGCATCGACAAACAACGGAGCGATTTCCTCATCCGTGAACCCTGCGATACCGCAACCGATGCGGGTAACGAGGAAAGTCAATTCCTGATGCTCCTTGGCAAACTGGATGAACTCGTCAACATACGGTTGAATCGTCTCTACCCCACCCTGCATCGTCGGTATGCCGTAGCTCTGGCCTTGCAGCCCCACGCCCTGTCCCATTATAGCTCCAAACTTGCGATAGGCGATGTACGCCGCTCCTCCGCCGTGCATTCCTTCCAAATTGCTGCCAAACACAAAGATTTCGTTTGGCTGCAACTTCGTGATAAACTCTGGTGTTGTTCTTCTTTCCATTCTTTATCGAATAAAGTTTGTCCAAACCCGCTGTTCCTTCTCAGGAATCATTCCCTCGCCCGTGCCCAGTTTTCTGAGCAGCCAAGCCATATTGTGTCCAAGAGTCCGCATCGTCTGCAAGCCCTCTCCGTCCTGTGCTGCCTGACCTGGAGTCTGGCCATAGACCATGTTCCAGTACTGTGAGCTGACCAGCGGCATGTTCATCATTGTGAAATACTTGTTCAAGCGGTCGAATGCAGCCGTGGCACCACCACGACGGCACACCACGACGCTGGCACCTGGCTTATACTGCAGGTCAGGTCCAAGAGAATAAAAGACCCTGTCGAGCAAGGCGCAAAGCGAACCATTCGGACCTCCGTAGTATACGGGAGACCCAACAATCAAACCATCGATGCCATCCTTCACGACTCTTAGAACCTTGCAGTACAGGTCGTCGTTGAACGTGCATTTTCCCGTCCTGCCGCACATGCCACAAGCTATGCAACCCTGAACGGCCCGCTTGCCAATGCTTATCATCTCAGTGTCGATTCCCTCACTGTTCAACGTCTTTGCCACTTCACTCAGTGCCAGAAACGTATTGCCGTTCTCCTTCGGACTTCCATTAATCAAAAGTACCTTCATTTTTCTCTCCCTTTTCGTTAAACTTACTTTTGCCTATGCAGCAAAAAGATGTTCTGGCTGGCAAAATTACTGATAATTCTTCAATTTCGCAAACTTTCTTTATTAAAATTGCATTTATTTGCAGAAAAAGCACTAACTTTGCAGTCTATGAAAAAAACAGCTATTTATACACTCACTTCTGAGCTCCACGACGAGCAAGCGGTCGGTAGCATGACCAGCGAGTTTCTTTCCAGCCTTCATATTGAGTTCGACTTCCTAGGCAGCGACTATGCCAGCTACGGCACTCACGCCCTCGATCTTATATATGTACGCACGGGCGGAACAGAGGGCATCTTCCTGCAAATGCTGCCCCAGTTGCAGGCCCAGTCTGCGAAGCCTTTCTACCTACTGACATCGGGCAAAAGCAACTCGCTCGCCGCCTCTATGGAGATTCTGTCCTACTTACGACAGCATGGCTTACGAGGTGAAATCATTCATGGAGATGCAGCGTATATTTCAAAGAGAATCAGCATCATATCAAAAGCAGCTGAAGCAAGGCAACAGCTACAGCATTACCGTCTGGGCATCATAGGCCAGCCCTCCGACTGGCTCATCTCCAGCCAAGCTGACAAGGCACGAGTGAAGCAATTGCTGGGCATAGAACTGGTGGATATTCCCATGCAGGAATTATTGAACGAGGTTAATAGTACCCTTGCCAACAACAGCATCCCATCCCCCAAAGAGGGGACGCTTCCCCTTGAAGGAGCCAACCAGATACACAATGCACTGAAGGCCATCGTTGAGCGTCACCGCCTGCAAGGCTTCACTCTGCGTTGTTTCGACCTGCTGTCAGCCGTCCACAACACGGGCTGTCTGGCTTTGGCCAAGCTCAACGGCGAGGGCATAGTGGCTGGGTGCGAGGGTGATGTACCTGCCCTGCTCTCGATGACCATTGCCAGCGTGCTGACGGGCGTCAGCGGGTTCCAGGCTAATCCCTCCAGCATCAACCCACAGACAGGCCAAATGCTGTTTGCCCACTGCACCATCCCCCTGAACATGGTCGACCGCTACGAACTGGACACCCATTTCGAGTCAGGCATCGGCGTTGGCATTCGCGGCCATATGCCCGAAGGCCCCGTCACCATTTTCAAGGTGTCGGGCGACCTGCAACGCTATTTTGTTGACGAAGGCACGCTCGAGTGCACCCAGGCCAAGCCCGACCTTTGCCGCACCCAGCAAGTCATCAGCCTTTCCACCCCCTGCGTCACCTCCTACTTCCTCACCAACCCCATTGGCAACCATCACATCATTTTGCCTGGCCACCACAAGGCACTCATTGAAGAGCTTTTACGCGAAGTGCATCCCTAACCCCAATCACAATCATAACGAAAAAATCATCTATGACAACACATCTCATCTCGGCCGATCACCTCACCATTGAACGCATCGGCGAAATTATCAGGAACGACGAAAAACTGGAACTTTCCGACGATGCTCGCCAGCGCATTCGCCGTTGCCGCACCTATCTGGACAAGAAGATAGCCTCGAACGGCGCACCCGTCTATGGCGTGACCACGGGCTTCGGCTCGCTATGCAACGTCTCGATAGGCAAAGACCAACTCAGCCAGCTGCAAATCAACCTGATCAAGAGCCATGCCTGCGGCGTAGGCGAGCGAGTGCCCAACGACGTAGTGAAAATCATGCTGCTGCTCAAGATCCAGTCGCTCTCCTACGGCTATTCTGGCTGTAAACTCGACACCGTGCAACGCCTGGTGCAGTTCTTCAACAACGACGTCTACCCCGTGGTCTACCGCCAGGGCTCGCTCGGCGCTTCTGGCGACCTTGTGCCCCTGGCCCACCTATGCCTGCCGCTCGTAGGACTGGGTGAAGTTGAGTACCAAGGCCGGGTGATAAGCGGCGAGGAGCTATGCCGCAAGAAGCGCTGGAAGCCCATTGAGCTGGCTTCGAAAGAAGGACTGGCACTGCTCAACGGCACACAGAATATGAGTGCTTTTGCCGTGTGGGCCCTGCTCGAAGCGCAGCGGCTAAGCGACTGGGCCGACAAGATTGCTTCCATGAGTCTCGATGCCTTCGACGGCCGCATTGAGCCGTTCATCCATGCCGTGCATGCCGTTCGCCCCCATCTGGGACAGATAGAGACGGCCCGCCGAATGAGAGAATTGTTGGAAGGCAGCCAGATACTGAACAACATCAAGGCCCACGTGCAAGATCCTTATTCCTTCCGATGCGTACCGCAGGTACACGGTGCAGTGAAGGACACCATCAACTACGTAAAATCGGTTATCGACATCGAAATCAACTCGGCCACCGATAACCCCACCGTTTGTCCCGACGACGACCTAATCATTTCGGCAGGCAACTTCCACGGCGAACCTATCGCCCTGCCCATCGACTTCCTGGCCATTGCCATGAGCGAACTGGCCGATATTTCCGAGCGCCGCATCTACCGCCTGGTATCAGGCACCCGTGGTCTGCCCTCGTTCCTCGTGGCCAATCCGGGGGTTAACAGCGGCTTCATGATTACCCAGTACACCGCTGCATCGTGCGTCAGCCTGAACAAGAGTCTGGCCATGCCCTCGAGCGTCGACAGCATACCGTCGTGCCAAGACCAGGAAGACCTGGTGTCGATGGGTGGCAATGCGGCTATCAAGCTCTACAAGGTCATCTACAACACCGAGCGCGTGCTGGCCATCGAGCTGTTCAACGCCGCCCAGGCCCTCGACTTCCGCTTGCCGCTCAAATCGTCGCCACAGATCTGCCAGATTCACGACGAATTCCGCAAGGTGGTTCCGTTCATTCTGAACGACGAGCTCATGTACCCCCACATAGAACAGGCCATACAGTTCCTCAGAAGGCGTTCATAGCAAGTAGCCATGCTTCTTCAGCTGTTCCTCGAACTTGCGCTGATTGTCTGACCGTACCAGGATGAAGTAGCCTTCGGCACGGATGACGAGACTGCGCAGTACAGGGTCGGTGGTGATGAGGCGTATCAAGTCGGTATTCTCTGGCGACAAGCGGTAATGGCGATAGGCCGTATTGTCGGTCTCAAGAGGGTTACAGTGCAGCAGCAGCGAGTCAAAGAACTGCTTCCACAATGGGGGCAGGTCGCTACTGATAAATTGCTTGAAGATGGCGATGTTGTTCTCCACGTCCTCACGGCTGGAGCATTTGGCCAGGAAGCTACTGGCCGACGTCTCGTAGCGGTTCTTCGAGATGGGCACCGAGCTGTCGCGCAGCAACTGGGCATAGGGGTTGGGATCTTCGAGCGAGCGTATGATAAGCCGGTCGGGGTCCAATTCGAAGTAGGCTTTCTGGTCTATATGGGGTGGCTCGTAGGTCTTATCGATGCCCAGTGTGTAGCGGCCCAGGGGCGTGAGCCGCAGGTAACGGGCCCGGGCGAAAGGCGACACCACGTCGCGCACGGGCTTGCCCGTTACCAGCTGGGCCATACCCAGGCTGCACATCATAAAGGCGGCCGCCTGTAGCACCGTGTAGCCGAACTCCATTACGAACGAACTCACGTCGATAGACCGCCCGCTCATCTCGTTCACCACCTCCACGTCGTTTTTCAGGTCTGTTGTCGAGAACACCATCGTCATAAAGCCATACTTCTTTTCTTCTGAGTTCGACAGGTCTGTAGCCTTCATAAACACATCTTCGACCGACACCCACCGCTCAGGCTCCTCTGCCATCCACATTGCGAGGAAACGGTACAGCTTCCAGCACTTGTTGACCTGCAACTGCGGCTTGCGCAGTCCCTTGATGTGCGGCAACAATGCGCTTGTCAGGAAGTAGTCCACCTCATCTATGTGCTGGTGCAGATTGCGCAGCGTCGAGGCATAGTCGGCCAGGCTCTTGGTCTTGCCGCCAACGCGACGGCGCAGGTAGGTATGCTCTAACGTTAGCATCTCTACGTAAAAGCGTACGTGCAGCATTTGCTCCAAAGGCGAGGCTGCATCGGGAAAGAACTCCTGCAGGCCAATCTTCTGAGCCACCCGTTTCATCTCACCTTGCGCCACCCCTCTGGTTCTCACAGTTACAGCCCCCTGCTCTAACAGTCCTTGCATCAGTCGGAACTTGGCCACGCTCTCGGCCTCGCAGTCAAACAGCTTCAGATCTTCGTCGGGCGGCAGCTCGGTCAGGGCCACGTCACTTCCAGCCACATCTGGGAAGAACACTGGGAAGAAAAACTGATGTATCGTGGTGCTGATGCTAATGAAACTCTCAGTCTCACGATAGCCATACTTCACCGTGGTGCCTGGGGCACGTGCAATGGAGAAGAAGGCGAAGCCCTCCTGTGCCCACGTGGGCGTGTTGCCGTAATAGTAGGAGCGCGACAACGAGATGATGGCCTTGCTGGTGCCCAGTATCTTCTTGGCCTGGCTCTGTCTCACGTACACCTGCAGCAGCACCCTGCGCCACAGCTGGCGCATCGGCTCTTCCATCGCGTCCACGTAGAGCTGCAGGTTGCGCGGCTCTACGAGGACAATGGCCAGGGCCTTCACAAGATCGGGCTTGTACGAGTTCTGGCTGAAGAGGGGTCTCATCTCAGTATAAGGCACGCGGCGGCCTTCGGCGGTCTTCTTGAAG
Organism: Prevotella sp.; assembly: GCA_017478085.1. GTDB lineage: Bacteria > Bacteroidota > Bacteroidia > Bacteroidales > Bacteroidaceae > Prevotella. Next base: position 6,689 of record JAFVEE010000094.1, read on the forward strand.
ATGCTGCCACGCGAGCGCAGCCACGGGTGCAGCACGCGGCACATCTCCCATATCTGCTGCTTGGTGTAGCGGCTGTTCAGCTGGTCGACAGCATCGGCCAGCAGGCCGCTGTCGGGCTCATACAGGATAATCGGGTCGGTCTCTATCTCCTCCGGTTCGTACCCAAAGATAGCCTGCATCAAGACCTTGGTCTTTTTGTCTTCGTCATTCATACGTTCGTTTTCGAGTGTTGTCTATCCCAGAATAAACTTGATGTCTTCCTCTGTCAGCTGCTTGGTCATTGACTGGTCGCCCGTTATCAGGCTGTCGGCCAGGTCTTTCTTCTGTTGCTGCAGCTGGCGTATTTTCTCCTCTATCGTATCGCGGGTGATGAGGGCATAGCTCATCACCTTGGCCTTCTGCCCTATGCGGTGCAGACGGTTGATGGCCTGTTCTTCTGCGGCCTTGTTCCACCACGGCTCGAAAATGTAGACGGTGTCGGCCACGGTCAAGTTCAGCCCCACGCCGCCCGTCTTCAGCGTCATGAGCAGGGCGCGGCAGTTGGCATCTTGCTGGAATCGCTCTATCACGGCACGGCGGTCGTGGGTAGAGCCCGTCATCGTGGCATAGTCTATGCCCAGCTGCGACAGCCGCTCGCCTACCAGCTCGATGCCGGCAATAAAATTGAAGAACACCACCACCTTATGACCTCCAGCCACAGCCTCCTCGACCGATTCGCACAGCAGCGGAATCTTGGGCGAGGCCACGGTGCCATCGGTCAGGCTCTCGGGCACCGACGAGATGCGGCGCAACTCTGACAAGGCCTGAAACATAACCATCTGCGAGCGCTCCAGCCCCTGCTCGTCGATGCTCTGCCCCACCAGTTGTTGGTAGTACTGGCGGCGCTGCTCGTAGAAGCGGCGGTGGTCGTCGTCCATCTCAACGTAGAGTGTCTGTTCGGTGCGGTCGGGGAGTTCCTTGAGTACGTCCTTCTTCAGTCGACGCAGCATGAAGGGGAATATCTTGCGGCGCAGGCTCTCGGTGGCCTCCTTGTTGCCGTCGCGCTGTATGGGATAGGCATATTCGCGGTTGAACTCGTCGGCCGAGCCCAGCATGGCGGGGTTCAGGAAGCGAAACAGCGAGTATAGTTCGCTCAGGTTGTTCTCGATGGGCGTACCGCTCAGCGCCAGCCGGTGCTCGCCGTCGAGCAGCATCACGGCCTGTGTAGCCTGCGAGGCCAGATTCTTGATGTTTTGACTTTCGTCGAGCACAATGTAGTGGAACTTGCGCTGCCGCAACTGCTCCACGTCGTTGCGCACCAGGGCGTATGTGGTCAGCACCAACTGGTGCTTCATAGCCTCGTCGAGGTCGCGCTGCCCACCATAATAAATATAATAGGTGAGCTGTGGGGCAAACTTGTGCAACTCGTCCTGCCAGTTGAAGAGCAGCGAGCGGGGCATGACCAGCAGCGAGGGAGGCGTGCTGGCTTTCTTCGAGTAGACGCGCACCAGCATGGTGATGGTCTGCAGCGTCTTGCCCAGGCCCATATCGTCGGCCAGGCAGCCGCCCTTATGGTTCTCGTAGAGGTAGTTCATCCACTTCACGCCCTCCTTCTGGTAGTTGCGCAGCGTGGCCTGCACACCGCGTGTCTGCAAGCGCTGCGAGGCCAGGCTGTTGAAGCCCTCGTAGAACTTGCGATGATGCTCGAAGGCCTCGCCTTGCAGTTTCTCCTGTAGTAGGTTCTCGACCTCGGGCAGGTCGAAGAACGACACCTTGATCTTGTCGTCGCCACTACGTCCGGCCTTCTTGAAGATGCGCTCCAGCCGCCTCACGTAGCCCTCGTCTATCAGGGCGCGATTGCCGTCGCTCAGCGTGATATACTTCTGCTTGTTGTACTGCTGCAGGAACTTACGCAGCGACAGCTCCTCGCCGTCCAGGCTCACGGTGGCCGTACCCTCCAGGAAGTCAATGCCACTGCTCAGGCCCAGCTTCATCTTCGGCCTCACAGCCTTCACGCGGTACTCGCGCAGCTTCTCGGCCCCCAGCAGCTGGTAGTGGTTCACCAGTTTGGGCAGGGCCTGCAGCAGGAAGGGGCCCGCCGTGGCCTGGGGAATGATAAACTCGCCGTCCTGCTGCCACACCTCCTTGGCATCAGCCTTCGTGGGGGCATAGCCAATGATGGTTTTGTACAGCTCTTCTACCTCCTGCCCGAAGTCGCTCTGCACAATGCTGCGCAGCACCACGCGCCGCTCCATGTCTTGCAACTGGGCCACGCACGTCAGGTCGAAGTGCTCGCCAAAGTCGGCCTGCATGCCCTGCAGCGTGTGCGACAGGCGCAGGTAGAGGGCCATGTCGGCATCGACCTTCTCGATGACCACCGTGGGAATGGTGGGCACGGTCTGCTCCGACCGTACCAGCTCGTAGCCCGCAAAGTCGAGCATCACATTGTCGACATAGCTATAAAATACCGAGAGGTACTGCTCCAGCAGCTGGCGGGGGAAGCTCTCGATGAAGAACGACAGCCGTTGGTGGTTCTCGCCCACCGAGGCAATGGGGTGAACGGTCTGACCAATGAGGGCGAACACATCGCTCAGCAGGCTGAACGGCTGCGGGGCCATGCCCTCGGTGCGGGCCTGCAGACGTGGGGTGCACATATTATCGCTCTCGTCGATGCTAAGCACAATAGCGGCCTCAGCATTGCTCACGCTGATGGGTTGTAACTGACTGTCTACCAGGTTGTCGCACCTAAGCAGCGCGAACAGCAGGTAGGGATAGTCGGCCAGGCGAATGCGCTCGTCTGCCTCGCCCCAGCTAATGCGCATGGCCTGCTCCTGGCGTATGGTGCTCATCATGCGCAACACATTGAACACCTCGCCCTGGTAAAGCCGGTAGTCGGGCATGGCGGGCTGTCCCTTCTGGTCGACAACCGTCACCGTGGCACCATTGGCAAAGTCCAGCCTGAACAGCACCGCCACCCTGCCCACGCGCCTGGTATGGTCTTGGGAAATGAAAGCCGACTTCTGGAATCGGCTCAGGAAATCGCTCATAGAAGTCACTTGATTGTTTCTGCAAAGGTAGCAAAAAACGGACATACCGCCAAATAAATGAGCAGAAAGTTTGGGAATGTCGCAAACTATTCGTAATTTTGCCGAAAATTTATTGACACACATAAAACTAACGATGATCAAGAAAGTCTTTTCACTGCTCGCGCTACTGCTGCTTGCGCTCTGCGTGCAAGCACAGATGGCAGACCCCGTGCACTTCAAGTCGGCCCTCAACATGCTAAAGGGCGATCAAGCCGAAATCGTATTCACCGCCACCATCGATCCTGGGTGGCACGTCTACAGCACCGAACTGGGGCAGGACGGGCCCATTGAGGCCACCCTGCACACCGAGCGCATGCAGGGGGCCGAACTGGTGGGCAAGCTGACACCGCGAGGCAAGGTTATGGAGCAATACGACGAGATGTTTGGCATGACGCTGCGCTTCTTCGAGCATAGTGGTGCCTTCGTTCAGAAAATTCGCTTCACCAAGCCTCAGTACGACATCAGCTGCTACTTAGAGTATGGTGCCTGCAACGATGAGATGTGCCTGCCACCAACGCAAGTAGAGTTTAAGGGGAAGGGTGAATCGCCGAAAACCGCCGAAGTACAGGCCACCCCTACCACCCCAGAAGAAGCCTCTACAGACACGCCGACAGCAATTGAAAAGGACTCCTCAACAACAACTGATGCCCCTTCGGATGCCGTAGAGCCGGCCAACACACTTGAGGATGCCAAGGGGGCTTTCACTTCTTCATTATGGTCTCCCATCACCCAAGACCTTCGCGCCTTCGAGAGTGGCGGCACCGACGGGGCCACGTCGTGGTGGATGATTTTCCTCGAGGGACTTTTAGGTGGCTTCCTGGCCATCCTCACCCCGTGCGTGTGGCCTATTATACCCATGACGGTGTCGTTCTTCCTGAAGCGAAACAAGGAGCGGTCGAAGGCCATCAGCGAGGCCCTGACCTATGGTGCCTCTATCGTGGTCATCTATGTGTTGCTGGGCCTGGCCGTGACGCTACTCTTCGGTGCCTCGGCGCTCAACGCCCTGTCGACCAATGCCGTGTTCAACATTCTTTTCGCCCTGCTGCTCATTGTCTTTGCTGCCTCGTTCTTCGGGGCCTTCGAGCTCACGCTGCCCAGTTCATGGTCGAACAAGATCGACCAGAAGTCCGAGTCGACCACCGGCCTGCTCTCCATCTTCCTGATGGCCTTCACGCTGACGCTCGTGTCGTTCTCGTGCACGGGCCCCATCATCGGCTTCCTGCTCGTGGCCGTCAGCACCCAGGGCGACATCATCGCCCCCACTATTGGCATGCTGGGCTTCGCCATTGCGCTGGCCATACCGTTCACCGTCTTCGCCCTCTTCCCCTCGCTGCTGAAGCAGGCACCCAAGTCGGGCGGTTGGATGAACACCGTGAAGGTGGTGCTGGGCTTCATCGAACTGGCCTTCGCACTGAAGTTCCTCAGCGTGGCCGACCTGGCCTACGGCTGGCACCTGCTCGACCGCGAGGTGTTCGTGTCGCTCTGGATAGCCCTCTTCGCCCTGCTGGGCATCTACCTGCTGGGCTGGCTGAAGTTCCCGCACGACGAGCCCGAACACCGCACCAACGTGCCCCAGTTCTTTCTGGGCCTGGTGTCGCTGGCCTTTGCCATCTATATGGTGCCCGGTCTGTGGGGTGCTCCGCTCAAGGCAATCTCGGCCTTCTCGCCGCCTATGAACACGCAGGACTTCAACCTGTATAAGGGTTCGGTCGAAGCCCGCTTTACCGACTACGACCAAGGCATGGCCGCCGCTCAGGCCGAGGGAAAGCCGGTCATGGTAGACTTCACTGGCTTTGGCTGCGTGAACTGCCGCAAGATGGAGGCCGCCGTTTGGACCGACCCCAAGGTGCAGGACATCCTTAATAATAAATATGTGCTCATCTCGCTCTTCGTCGACGACAAGACCCCCCTACCCCAGCCCATTGAGGTGACCGATGTTGACGGCCAGCAGCGCACGCTGCGCACCATAGGCGACAAGTGGAGCTACCTGCAGCGCCTGAAGATTGGTGCCAACACCCAGCCCTACTACGTGCTGCTCGACCCCGTCACGGGCAAGCCCCTGAACGGCCTGCGTTCCTACGACGAGGACATCAGCGAATATGTAGAGTTCCTGCAAACGGGCCTGAAGAACTACCGAAAATAGTCAGCATCTATTTGTCTGAAATGCTTCTCACCACTTGCACGGCCTCTTCGACCGTGGGCACCTGGCTGATGACCAGCGACCGACGGCCCTGCTGGTCGCGGAAGTTGCAGCGGGCGGGATGCTGGGCCACGTAGTCGAGTATGCGACCAAAGGCATTGCTTTGGTAGAACGGACTATGCGGGTTGGCCACGAAGAAGAGGAACATGCGGCCCTGCTTCAGCATGATCTGTTCGCACCCTAACTGCTTGCCGTAGCGGCGCAGGGGCACCACCTGTAGCAGCTCCTCGGCCACGTGGGGAATGGGGCCGAAGCGGTCTTTCAGCCTATTGCGGTAGGCCTCCAGCTCCTGGTCGTTGCGGGTGTTGTCCAGTTCGCGGTAGAGCAGCATACGCTCCGAGTCGCTGGGCACGTACTGGTCGGGGAAGTACATCTCCAGGTCGGTCTCCAGGGTGCAGTCGGAGACAAAGGAGCCCACCCCCAACCCCTCCCCAAGGGAGGGGAGCTGGTTACTTTTGTTCTCTGGATCATTAGTATTGACACTAACCAATCTCCCCTCCCTTGGGGAGGGGCTGGGGGTGGGCTCTTCATTCCTCAGTTCCACCATCGCCTCGTTCAGAATCTTCTGGTAGGTCTCATAGCCCAGGTCGCTGATGAAGCCGCTCTGCTCGGCACCCAGCAGGTTGCCGGCACCGCGAATGTCGAGATCCTGCATGGCAATGTTGATGCCGCTGCCCAGGTCGCTGAAGTTTTCCAGTGCCTCCAGGCGCCGGCGGGCATCGGCGGGCAGGGCTGCCAAGGGCGGGGCCAGCAGGTAGCAGAAGGCCTTGCGGTTGCCACGGCCCACGCGGCCACGCATCTGGTGCAGGTCGCTCAGCCCGAAGTTATGCGCACTATTAATGATAATGGTGTTAGCATTGGGAATGTCGATGCCGTTCTCTACGATGGTCGTAGAGAGCAGCACGTCGTAGTCGTAGTTCGAGAAGTCGAGTATGATCTGCTCCAGCTCCTCGGGCTTCATCTGCCCGTGACCCACGGCCACGCGGGCATCGGGAATGTACTTGTGAATCATCTCGGCAATGTGCGTCAGGTCGCTGATGCGGTTGTTCACGAAGTACACCTGCCCGTTGCGGCTCATCTCGAAGTTGATGGCATCGGCAATGATTTCTGGACTGAAGGTGTGTATCTCCGTCTGTATGGGGTAGCGGTTGGGCGGCGGTGTCTGGATCACGCTCAGGTCGCGGGCTCCTACGAGCGAGAACTGCAGCGTGCGCGGTATGGGCGTGGCGCTCATCGTCAGCGTGTCAACGTTCGTCTTCAGCTGGCGCAGCTTCTCCTTCGTGCTCACGCCGAACTTCTGTTCCTCGTCTATGATGAGCAGGCCCAGGTCCTTGAATTTCACCGTCTTGCCAATGAGCTTGTGCGTGCCTATCAGAATGTCAATCTTGCCTGCCTCCAGGTCGCTCAGCAGCTCCTTGGTCTGCTTGGCCGTGCGGGCTCGCGTCAGATAGTCCACCCTGACGGGCATATCCTTCAACCGGCCCTGGAAGGTGCGGAAGTGCTGGTAGGCCAGCACCGTGGTGGGCACCAGCACGGCCACCTGCTTGCCGTCGACGGCGGCCTTGAAGGCCGCGCGCACGGCCACCTCGGTCTTGCCGAAGCCCACGTCGCCGCACACCAGGCGGTCCATTGGGCGTGCCGTCTCCATGTCGGCCTTCACGTCCTGTGTGGCTTTCAGCTGGTCGGGCGTGTCCTCGTAGAGGAACGAGGCCTCCAGCTCGTGCTGCAAGTACGAGTCGTGGCTGAAGGCGAAGCCCTTCTGGTGGCGACGGGCGGCATAGAGGCGAATGAGGTCGCGCGCAATGTCCTTGATGTGCTTCTTGGTGCGCTCCTTCAGCCGTTCCCACTGGCCCGTGCCCAGGGTCGACATGCGCGGGGGCTGCCCGTCGTCCTGGCTCTTGTATTTCGACACCTTGTAGAGCGAGTGAATGCTCACGTAGATGCTGTCGCCCCGCTGATACTGAATCTTGATCATCTCCTGATGGCCACCGTCGGGCAGGGGCATGCGCACCAGGCCGCCGAACTTGCCGATGCCGTGGTCCACGTGAACCACGTAGTCGCCCAGCTCGAACTGCTGAATCTCCTTCAGCGTCAGGGCCACCTTGCCACTGCGTGCCTTGTCGCTCTTCAGGTTGTACTTGTGGAAGCGGTCGAAGATCTGGTGGTCGGTGAAGAAGCACACCCGCAGGTCGTTGTCGACGAAGCCCTCGTGCAGCGTGCGGTCTACGGGAGTGAAAAGAGGCGAGTGGTCAGCGGTGAGGGGCAAGAGAATCTCCTTCAACCGCTCGTTCTGCTTCTGGCTGTCGGCCAGTACGTAGATGGTGTACCCCTTCAGCTGATAGTCCTCGAAGGTCTTGGTGAGCAGGTCGAAGTTCTTGTGGAAGAGCGGCTGGGCCGATGTGTTGAAGCGGATGCTGGCCTTGGGCAGGGCCGAGGGGCGATAGCCGAACTCTATGCGGCGGAAGGGCTCGCTGTCGCTCACGAACTGCCCGCCCGTAATGATCTGGCTCTCGCGGCGCATCTCGCGCTCTATCTCGTGCTGCTCCACCTCGGTGGCCCCCTCCATGCGCTCCATCATAGCCTGCGACGAGAAGCCTTCCTGGTAGGTGCGGTCGATGGCATCGCGCGCGTACATATAATCTTTAAATACCAGCATCGTGTCGCGCGGCAGGAATCGCAGCAGCGACTCCTTCTCCTCTACGCTGGCCATCTCGGGCACAATGCTGATGCGCTCCTGGCGGTCGCGCGACAGCTGGTTCTCGACCTCGAAGGTACGTATGGAGTCGATGTCGTCGCCAAAGAAGTCTACGCGGAAGGGGTATTCGTTGCTGAAGGAGAACACGTCGAGGATGCTGCCGCGCAGGGCGAATTGTCCCGGCTCGTAGACGTAGTCAACCTCGCGGAAGCCGAACTGGCGCAGCTGCTCGCAGATGTCGTCAACGATCACCGTCTGCCCCTGCTCCAGGGCCAGCGTGCGCTCGTCCAAGTTCTTGCGCGTCACCACCATCTCGGCAATGGCCTCGGGGTAGGTCACGATGTAGAGGCAAGAGGCATCGCCCGATGCGTGCCGGGCTGCCAACCGGCTCAGTGCCTCCGTGCGCAGAATTTCGCTGGCGGCATCTTTCTGCGCATACTTTATGGCGCGGCGGTAGCTCGAGGGGAAGAAGAGCACCTGCCCGTCGCCCATCACCTGCGTCAGGTCGTGATAGAAGTAGCCAGCCTCGTCGGCATCTTGCAGCACGAAGAGCAGCGTGTGCCGGCTCTTCGTGGCCAGGGCGCTGAACAGCATCGGTGCGCCTGATGCCACCAGTCCTTCCAGAAAAATGTTCTGCGCCTTGCTATGGTCGATGGCCTTGGCCAGTGCGGCCACCTGCGGCAGCCGTGCATATAGCTTTTGTAGTTCCTGAATATTCATCGTGATCTCATTATTAGTTTGATGGTTGGGTGAAATCGTTGGTTATCCCATCGACAACTGCCATAGATAATTGCCAAAAGATATGAGCAGCCAGATCATCAGGGCAATGAGCAGCAGAAGAAGGATGAGGACTATGGCCGATTGCAAAGCCCGCTGGTTCACCTGCTTGATGATGGCATCGTCGCCATCAACAAAGCCTTGAATCATGGCAAGGTTCTTCGTGTTGGCACGGTGAAAAATATCAATGATGTCGCCCACAAAGAATGGTATCATACCCAGCAGGACATCTCGCATGGCATTGTTGAGTACTGCCAGCGTCAGCGGGATGCTCCTGATGACTCGCAGCGAGAAATAGACGAACGGCACCACGCTAATCAAGGCTATCGCATCGCCCCATCCCGGTATCACCCCGATGAGCGCGTCCAAATAGTAGCGATCCATATAACGCGTTAGCCACTGCATTGACTGATAGACCTTATTGTCCATCAGCCTCTGCCGCTGTATTTGTCGTTTCTCGTCTTTAGTCATTGAATTTCATTATACGATTATTATCCAAATTCAAGATGCAAAGGTAGCACAAAAATTTGAGAACAAGGCGATTGAATATCCTAAAAAAGCGAAAAGAGCGATGTCCGACTTACTGGAGTGATATGCACAAAGTTTACAATTAAATGCAAATAAGATTGTTGCTTTGCGATTAATTTATTAAATTTGCAGACGAAACGCCAAATTTTTACAAATCGACTTAAAACAATGGAGACTCCACATTATACAAAGACCGCGAAGAACGACAACCTGAATATGGAAGAACAAAATAACAGCAAAGCATTAACCCAAGAACTGCAAAGTGCAGTTAAGACCATCAAGGCGGCTATCCTGCAGAGTCAGGCCCGTGCGGCACAGATGATCAATGGCGAACAACTGTCGCTCTACTATGGCATTGGTCGCTATATCTCGGAACATTCACGAGAGGGTTATTGGGGCACGGGTGCC
>JAFVEE010000095.1 GCA_017478085.1 Prevotella sp.
CGAGAGGTTCCAGTCGTTCAGGTTGTCGAGCCAGTTGCCGAAGCGGCCGCTGCCCGTCGACTCGGGATGCCAGCCGATGGTCTTGTTCAGCTCGCTCATGCGCTCCTTCATCGACGAGCTCTTGATGAACCACGAGTCCAGCGGATAGTAGAGCACGGGCTTGTCCGTACGCCAGCAGTGCGGGTAGTTGTGCACGTGCTTCTCTATCTTGAACGCCTTGCCCTGAGCCTTCAGGTCCATGCAGATGCTGATGTCGAGGGTCTCGTCCTTGTCGGTCAGGGTGTCGTCGTAGGCGTTTTTCACGTAGCGTCCGGCAAACTTGTTCCATTCGTCAACGTTGACATACTTGCTGACGAAGTCTGCGTCAAGGTCGTCCACCACGTAGTACTTGCCCTGCAGGTCGACGACGGGGCGCTCGTTGCCCTTCTTGTCGATGAGCACGATAGGACAGATGCCTGCCTGCTTGGCCACAAAGGCATCGTCGGCACCGAAGTTGGGCGCAATGTGCACAATGCCGGCGCCGTCCTCCGTGGTGACATAGTCGCCGGGAATGACGCGGAAGGCGTCGCCCATGGGCTTAATCATGGGCATCAACTGTTCGTACTCCATGCCCACGAGGTCGGTACCCTTATAGTGGGCCACCGTGCGCCAGGGGATGACCTTGTCGCCCTGCTTGTAGGCGTCGAAGTCGGCGTTCTCGCCCTCGGCCTTGAAGTAGGCAGAGACACGGGCCTCGGCCAGGATGACCGTGATGGGCTCGGCAGTGTAGGGGTTGAAGGTCTCGATGGCCACGTAGTCAATCTTCGGGCCTACGCAGAGCGCCGAGTTGGCTGCCAGCGTCCACGGTGTTGTGGTCCATGCGAGGAAATACCAGGATCCCCAGGTATCTCCTCCCCTCCCTATAGGGAGGGGCAGGGGGTGGGTCTTGAACAGCGCCGTGCACGTCGTGTCCTTCACGTCGCGGTAGCATCCGGGCTGGTTCAGCTCGTGCGAACTCAGACCCGTACCGGCGGCGGGACTATAGGGCTGGATGGTGTAGCCCTTATAGAGCAGGCCCTTCTGGTAGAACTGCTTCAGCAGCCACCAGAGCGTTTCGATGTATTTATTATCGTACGTGATGTAGGGATGATCCAAGTCCACGAAGTAGCCCATGCGCTCGGTCAGCTCGCGCCACTCCTTGGTGTAGGTCATCACGTTCTCGCGGCATTTCTGGTTATAGTCCTCCGTCGAGATGTAGCGGGGCGACTCGGGGTTGTCAATATCAGCCTTGGTAATGCCCAGACTCTTCTCCACGCTCAGCTCCACGGGCAGTCCGTGGGTGTCCCAGCCGGCCTTGCGCTTCACCTGGAAGCCCTGCATGGTGCGGTAGCGGTTGAACGTGTCCTTCAGTGCACGACCCAGCACGTGGTGGATGCCAGGATGACCGTTGGCCGAGGGGGGACCCTCGAAGAAAACAAACTGAGGACAGCCTTCCCGCTCGTCGATAGAGCGATGGAAGATGTCCTCCTTCATCCACTTCTCCAGTATCTCATTGTTCACCTGTGTCAGGTTCAAGCCGTTATGCTCGGCGAATCTCTTTGCCATTTTTACTCTAATTTGTTGGTTCTTTATTTTAGCGTGCAAAGGTAAGCATTTTTTTTCTTATGGCCAAACGATGTAAAGACAAAATATTATAACAGGGCCGCAGGCCGCCCATTTTTCCTAGACTGGCGAGCCCTGTTTCTGCGGGGCCGAGATTTTTTCATGGGAGGCCGAGATTTTTTCAAAAACGGCCGAGATTTTTTCGTGAGAGGCCGAGATTTTGAAAAATCTGGCGCCAGATTTTTTCACCGACGGGGCAATTAAGGTTTCCATGTGGCTTTTTATGGCTTTTTCCTTGGCATTTTCAGCAAAAAACGCTATCTTTGCAGTGCTTTTTGAAATTATCAACTCAATAACAACAAATAATTACTATGGAAAGAACTTGGAGATGGTTTGGCAAGAAGGACAAGATCACCCTTGCCATGTTGAGACAAATAGGCGTTGAGGGCATCGTCACGGCCCTCCACGACGTGCCCTTAGGGCAAGTATGGACGCGTGAGAAAATCCGCGACCTGCGTGAGTATATAGAGAGTTACGGCATGCGCTGGAGCGTTGTTGAGTCACTGCCAGTCGTGGAGACCATCAAGTACGGTGGTCCCGACCGCGACGAACAGATCGAGGTCTACAAGGAGTCGCTGCGCAACCTCTCGGCAGAGGGCATCCATTGCATCTGCTATAACTTCATGCCCGTGCTCGACTGGGCCCGCACCGACCTGTTCCACAACAACCCCAACGGTGCCACCAACCTCTACTTCAACTACGCCGAGTTCGCCTACTTCGACATCTATATCCTGAAGCGCGAGGGCGCACGTGAGGAGTGGGCACAGTTCAAGTTCCCCGAGGGCGTGGGAGAAGGCCGCAACGTGCTGGCTGAGTGCGACGAGATAGCCAAGACGATGACGCCTGAGAAGGACCACAAATTGGTGGAGAACATCGTCATCAAGACGCAAGGCTTCGTCAGTGGCAATTTCTCGGAGAACGACGAGGCACCCATCCAGAAGTTCCGCGAGTTCCTTGATCTCTACAAGGGCATCGACAAGAAACAGTTACGCGAGAATATGAAGTACTTCCTCGAGGCCATTATGCCGACCTGTGAGGAATATCAGATGAATATGTGCGTCCACCCCGATGATCCCCCTATTGAGATTCTTGGTCTGCCACGCATCGTCCGTACGGAAGAGGATATCCAGTGGTTCCTCGATGCCGTGCCCAACAAGCACAACGGCCTTACCTTCTGTGCTGGCAGCCTCTCGGCAGGTGCCTATAACAACGTGGTGGAACTGGCCCGTAAGTTTGCCAGCCGCACTCACTTCGTTCACCTCCGCTCCTGCCACATCTTCCCCAACGGTGACTTTACGGAGGCCAGCCACCTTGGCGGACGTGCCGACCTCATCGAACTCTGCCGTATCTTCGAGAAGGAAAATCCGGAACTGCCGATGCGCGTAGACCACGGTATGACCTTCACCGACGAGCCTGGCGGCATCCTCGACGAGTCGAGCCACGGTCACAATGCCGGCTATACGCTCCTTGGCCGTATGTTCGCCCTCGGACAGGTGCAGGGCATCCTTGCCACAGTCGACCGCGAACTGGGCATCGAATACAAACAACCCGGATTCTTTGATTGATTTTTAATTTGGCACGGATTACACGGCCCCTTCGGGGACGCGGATAAAAAAGCCGTGTTAATCCGCGAAATCCATGCCTAAAATACTTAATATGAAACTTACCGATATACTTTCCGGCTCGTTCAACGCCACAGAGTGGGAAGCCAAGGGCTACCAACTCCCAAAGTTTGACATCCAGGCACTCCGTGAGAAGACAGCCAAGGAACCGACATGGGTACACTTCGGCGGTGGTAACATCTTCCGTGCCTTCCCTGCAGCCATTCTCAACGACGCCCTGAACACGGGCAAGTACGACCGAGGCGTGATCGTTGCCGAGACCTTCGACTTCGAGGTGATCGACAAGGCCTACGCCCCTTATAACAACCTCTCACTCTGCGTCAACCTCTGCAGCGACGGCAGCATCGAGAAGAAGGTCATCGCCAGTGTGACGGAGGCCCTCAAGGCCGATCCTCAGTTCCCCGACTGGCAGCGTCTGGTCGACATCTTCCGTAATCCAAGCCTGCAGATGATCTCGTTCACCATCACCGAGAAGGGCTATAGTTATAATGAAGCCGACTTGGCGCGTGGACTCAACCCCATTTTCGCTCTGGGTAAAGTGACCGCTTTGCTTTATGAACGTTGGCTGGCTGGTTCACGACCGCTGACAATCCAGTCGATGGATAATTGTTCACATAATGGCGACAAAGTAAAGGCTGGCGTCTTCGCCTACGCCGAGCGTTGGCTTACTGACGGTCTTGTTCAGCCAGGCTTTGTCAATTATTTGAAAGACGAGACGAAGATCACCTTCCCCTGGTCGATGATCGACAAGATCACCCCACGTCCCCACGAGAAAGTGAAGGAACTGCTGGCTGCCGACGGTTTCGAGGACAACGATTATATCGAGACCGAGAAGCACACCTTCACGGCACCCTTCGTGAATGCTGAGGAAGTACAGTACCTCGTCATCGAGGACAATTACACGAATGGCCGTCCCCCACTCGACCTTGGCGGTGCCCTCTACACCACCCGCGAGACCGTCGACAAGGTGGAGACGATGAAGGTGACCACCTGTCTGAACCCGCTTCATACGGCGATGTCTATCTACGGCTGTATGCTGGGCTACACGCTCATCTCCGCTGAGATGGCCGACGAGGACATGCGTGCCTTCATCCAGAAGATCGGCTATATGGAGGCGATGCCCGTGGTGGTCGATCCGGGCGTGCTCAATCCCTATGAGTTCATCGGCGCCGTCATCAATCGCCGTCTACCGAACCCCTTTATGCCCGATGCCCCACAGCGCATTGCGATGGACACCTCACAGAAACTGCCCATCCGCTTCGGTGAGACCATCAAGAAGTACCTGGCCCGTGGCCTCGACAAGTCGAACCTGGTTCTGATTCCCCTCACATTGGCAGGCTATGCCCGCTATCTGAAGGGACTCAAGGATGACCTCACTCCGTTTGAGCCTTCTCCCGACCCCCTGCTGTCAGAACTGCAGGCCATCGTCGCCCCGTTGGAGATTGGCAGGCCTGATCAGGACTGGAGCCCGCTGAAGAAACTCTACAGTCGCAAGGACGTGTTCGGCCTCGACCTCTACGAAGCAGGACTCGGCGAACGGATTGAGGTTATGGTGCGTGAACTCTACGCCGGACAGGGAGCCGTTCGCCAGACGCTCCATAAATATGTCGAAAACAGATAAAGTTCTTATAAATAAATTATGTTAATGCTCGGATGGCACGGTCAGTGATGATCGTGCCATTTTAAAAACAAAAGTAATGAAACAGGAAAAAAAACAATCGCTGTCGGGTACCAGGTGCCTGGCAACAGGAGGTTGAACGTATCGATCTCCAGATCAGAGAACATCAGACTGTGATTAACCAACTAAGGGCAGAGAAGCAGCGCATCTTGGCTGCCTACAAGCCAAAGAAACGACGACGATGCCATTGGGAAGACGACACACCGTTGATCAAACTGGTCAATTTGTCCCAGTATGATGACTACAAGATGTTGATAACCGACTGGCAAAAACACTCGATTGAAATAATCCAACCGACGAAGACATCACAATTCACTTTCTTGCTCGACCGAAAATGGCACGTAATCCGTGCCCTCTGCCTCGTGCTGTCCCGACAGATTCCCGTCTTCAAGGTCAGTAGGCTGCAACTTTGTGAATATCTGGAAACCCATACGAACCTCGGCAAGGCGCGGAGCATCTATCGGGCACTTTACAGAATGTATTGATAGTTGTGACACAATTTCATTTTTCCCCGCAAACGTCCTGTACAAAGGCGTTTGCGGGCTGTTCTGTTTGAGGAATGTTGTGACACGGATTCTTCGGATGTCTTGCAAAACTATCAGTTTTTTCTTATCTTTGCCCAGTTATTGCGAGGACTATATTAAAAACAATCTATGGAAGAGAAAAGAAAGAAACGAAAGAAGGGCGACCCCGCCCCTGACCCCTCCCCTCAGAAGGGAGGGGAACACAAGAAGCCGTGGCAGGAGACCTACGCCACGCCGGAAGAGATCAGGGAGTTCCTCAGCGAGAACGTGCTGTTACGATATAACGTAATCACTGGCAGGCCGGAGTTTCGCGTGCCGGAGCGGGACCCGATGGCCCCCATCTCCAGCGTGTTCTACCCCTCAGGTGCGTCGCCGCTGGACGAATGGCGGTCGGCCACCGACTGGCAGACGGTCAGCGACCGGTTCGTCGACTCCCTCTGGGGCACGCTGTCGAACTGGAAGCAGGTCAGGGAGAACGACATCTGGAAGGTGATCCGCTCCGACTACGTGCCGCTGTTCAACCCGTTCACCCGATACCTGGACGGCCTGCCGCCCTGGGACGGACAGGGCAACCCGATCCTCGACCTGGCCACGACGGTCACCGTGAAGGGCGGCAGCGAGGAGCAACTGCTCTTCTACATCTGGCTGCGCAAGTGGCTCGTGGGGATGGTGGCGGGATGGATCAACGACGCGGTGGTCAATGAGGTCATCCTTGTGCTTGTCGGGCGGCAGGGAATCTATAAGACCACCTGGTTCAATGCACTGCTGCCGCCGGAACTGCATCCCTACTTCCACAGCAACACCAGTTTCGGCGAGATGCGGAAGGAGGAGGTGCTGAAACTGTCGGAATACGGGCTGATCTGCTGCGAGGAACTCGACACGATGAAGGATTCGGAGATGAACCGCCTGAAATGGGCCGTCACCACGCGTGAGACCGCCGAGCGGAGGGCCTACGCCCATTTCGCCGAGCGGCGGAAGCATATCGCCTCGTATTGCGGCACGGGCAACAACCTGCAGTTCATCAATGATACCACCGGCACCCGGCGGTGGCTGCCGTTCGAGGTGGAGAGCATCCTCTCGCCGCGCGACTATCCCTTCGACCACCGCGCCATCTTCGCCCAGGCATACGCCCTCTACCGCCAGGGCTTCCGCTACTGGTTCGACGACGGGCCGGAGACGGATCTGCAGGCGCGCCACAACGAGCGGTTCGAGGTGGCGCAGTATGAGCGTGACCTGATCCTGAGCCACTACCGCCTGCCGAGGGAGGGCGAGCACGGCGAGTTCGTGACCTCCGCAGAGATCATGCAGACCATCGGCGGCAACCTGCTGCCACGGCTGACTGACAACAAACTGGGCCGTATGATGACAAAATTGAAATTCAGGAAGGGACGTTCCGGCAACCTGCGCGGCTTCTGCGTAGTGCCCTATGACTCGAATGAGATCCGCAACAACAGGAAAATCCGCGCCCTCAATGCCGTTGAGGACACCTGCTCCGTGACGCTGGAGGAGATCTATGCGGTCTATGGCGGCAGCGCCTCTGATGCCACAAATGCCACATTGTTCTAAGACTTTCTCACGCATACCGCCCGCGCCTATACGGTACGCATGAGGATTTCCATTTTTAATGTGGCAATGTGGCGGGGAAGGGAAAAGTGAAACTTCAATAATTAAACATTTGCCTATGACGGAAAAAGCACTGAAAGAACTATTGCAGTTATTAACCAAGAATGGCCCGACGGTGAAGCCATTCGAGATCCGCAGTTACGGGAAGTCGGAACTGGCGATGCTCTACTTTCCCGACGCACAGACGAAGAAAGGGGCGATGAACAACCTGAACTACTGGATCAACTACAACACGGAGTTGCGTGAGAAATTGCGTGCCCTGAACTCGCCGCCCCGCGCCAAGCACTTCACCCGGCGGGAGGTGGAACTGATCGTGGCGTATCTGTGCGAGCCCTAATCACCCAAAGAGCACTAATAGGCACAAATGGGCACAGATACCTTCTTGGAAAGCAGTACCTTTGCATCGTGACTCAGCGGAATGCCACCCGTCCTTGAAAGGAACGTCATCTACACATTGTCCGAACGTCATCTACGACTCAAGGAGATAATACTTTACCCGGGAAAAGGATTATCCAGACGA
>JAFVEE010000096.1 GCA_017478085.1 Prevotella sp.
CGCCCCATCGGGCGTGAACCTTCTGAACTGCTTGCTCTCATGTGCGAAGATTTGGCGGTTTCGTATTGAGAGAGACAAGAGCAGAAAGCTCAAGTATCTAAAAAGACTCGAACGGGATTAGCGACGCTCAGTTTCCGTTTCACGGGTTAATAACTGATTGTTTGTAGAATCCCTCTTGGGAGCGCAGTGCCTGGCACCGCCTTTGGTTCTCCCCTGTGTCGTCTATGCTATGTCATATATTTCACCATTTGTTATTCTAGTTCAACATTCCATTCACATACACTTTTTCGAACACTTTTTACAGCCACTTCTTCATAGGATAGATTACCCGACCAGAATTGTTCGCAAAAGCTTGATCCAACTCGATTATTTCTTATGGCGGTTCTACTGTTTGATGACCTTCGAAAAAGACATCCCAGTGTTCCTCTGTGAAATCATCATTGAGTTTATTTTTCACTCATCATAAATTCACTTTGATGCTGCAAAGTTAACGCTTTTTTTTTTCCCACCAAAAAAAAGGAAAATAATTTATAGGCAGACTAAGGAAACTGCCAACGGAGCGTTCTGTTTTTTCGAAAATCAAGACAAAAGAAAATGGCGAAATAGAAGCGCGGATGGTGGGTTTGACTGGGAAAAACGGGGAATGAAAGGGGAAAACGAGGGGCTTGCCGATGCAACGGAGGGCTCGTTTGCCAGAGAAAGAGGGGCGTTTTGCCATGCAGGTAAGCACCCGTTGGAAAACAACGGAGCGGTCGTTACGACGTAACGGAGCCTTCGTTATGAGAGGGCCGTCAAGCGATTCTCAACACAGCAGAACTCAAACAATTGATTTTCAGAGACTTGGAAACTTACTCCAAATTTTAAAAATTTCAAGCAAAAAGGCCATTTGCTGACCGCAAAGCGATTCTCGCAAAAGTTTGTGTAACGAAAACAAGACAATACGGGGACATAAGTGCATAAGGAAAAGGACGAAAATGTGATGCCGGAAGAAATGCAGAAAAAAAGCCAAAAGTTTTGCCAGTTCAAATAGAATCGCTAATTTTGCAGGCACAATGAGAAAGACATTCCTGTGGATCGGGGGATTGTTGCTAAGCCCCTTTCTGCTGTTCACAATACTCTGCGTGCTGCTCTATCTGCCTCCGGTGCAGAACTGGGTGGTTGACAAGGTGGCCGAGGTGGCTTCCGAAAAGACGGGGTTGCAGATTACCGTA
Source organism: Prevotella sp. (assembly GCA_017478085.1). Lineage (GTDB taxonomy): Bacteria > Bacteroidota > Bacteroidia > Bacteroidales > Bacteroidaceae > Prevotella. Next base: position 1,212 of record JAFVEE010000096.1, read on the forward strand.
GACCACGTAGACCTGGACTTCCCGCTCAACCTGGGCATCGACGGGGTGCTGGTCGTGAAGCCAGAAAGCGACACCATTGCCAATATAGGCCGGGCCGTGGCCCACGTAGAGCTGCTCCCGCTGTTGGAGAGCCGCGTGGTGGTGAACAAGCTGGAGCTGAACGACGCCCAGATCAATACCTACGACTTTATTTCAGACCTGCAAGTGCGGGGCCACGTGGGCCATCTGTACGTGCAGTCGCGAGGCATCGACCTGACGGAGGGCACGGTAGAGCTGAACGGTGCGCAGATAGCCGATGCCGACGTGACCATCCTGCTGAGCGACACGGCAGCGGTAGACACCACTACGAGCGAGACACCCTGGCTCATCAGGGCCGACAGCCTGAGCATTCTGCGCTCACGGGTTGAGGTGCATCTGCCAGGCGACTCGATGCTGGTGAGCGCCCTGATGGGCAGTCTGAAAGTCCAGGAAGGGGTGATAGACCTGCTGCACGGACTCTACACCGTGCGCTCGGCTGACTGGCATGAGGGTGCCCTCACCTACGACCTGCCCTACGAGCCAAAAGCAGCCGCAGGCATAGACTATAATCACCTGGCGCTGAGCAGCATAGACATCGGCCTTGACTCCATTCATTTCAGCTCGCCCAACCTGGCCGTGCGCATACGCAATGCTGCCCTGCGCGAGCAGAGCGGACTGGCCATCAGCCAGTTGCAGGGCAACGTGCTGATGGACTCCGTGGGCATACGCCTGCCCAACCTGCTGCTGAGCACACCTTACTCTAATATACGCGCGAAGGCCGAGGTCGACTTCAGCGTGATGGACAGCGTCAGCCCCGGTCAGCTGCACGCCAACCTGAAGGCCTCACTGGGCAAGCCCGACCTGATGCTCTTCCTGGCCGACATGCCCGAACGCTTCCGCCAGCGGTGGCCGGAGTGGCCGCTCAGCATCAGCGGTCAGATAGACGGCAATATGCAGCAGGCCCGCATCGGGCAGATGGAGATAGACCTGCCCACCGCCCTGCACGCCAAGCTCGACGGCCAGGTCAGCGTGGCTGGCCTTCTCTCACCGACTACCTCTCACCTATCACCTCTCACCTCTCACCTCTCTTCCCTCCACCTTCAAGCCGAGACCTACGACCTGGGCTTTGCCACTGCCCTACTCGACCCGCAGACAATGAAAGGGCTGCGCATTCCGTCAGGCATCAAGATGGGGGGCAGCGTGAGTGCCGGCAACGGCCGCTATACCGCCAACCTGACGGCCCGCCAGGGCAAGGGCAGCGTGGCGCTGAAGGGCTTCTTCGACGAGCGCACAATGGCCTACGATGCCAACGTGGACATACATCAGCTGAACCTGCACGCCTTTATGCCCAAGGACTCGCTCGGCCTCATCACCGCCCGTGTGCAGGCCAAGGGCCAGGGCTTCGACTTCCTGAAGCAGGGCACGCGACTGAGGGCCGAGGCCGACATCAGGCAGTTGCAATACGGACGGCTGAACCTGGACAGCATCTACTGCACGGCCCAGCTGAATGGCGGACGCCTGCAGGCCGACCTCTCGGGGTGCAACCAGCTGTTCGAGGGTCTGGCCAGCGTGAATGCCACCATCAGCAGCACCGGTCGCGGAGCCACTGCCACCCAGCAGATTGACGGCACAGCCGACCTCGACCTGCACAAGCTCGACCTGTACCGCTTAGGACTGGCCGCCGACCCACTGGCCATAGGGGGCAACGGCCGCGTGCAGATAGGCAGCAACCTGAAGCAGGAACACTGGGCACGGGCCTTGCTCAACGAGCTGTACCTGCGCGACGAGAAGCAGAACTTCCACCCCGAGGACTTCGGCCTGTACGTGCGCACCCAGCCCGACAGCACGTGGGCCCGCATACAGAGCGGCAACCTGATTGTGAAGATGGATGCCAGCGGCGGCTATGAGCAACTGCTGAAGCAGCTGACCACGCTGGCCGACACGGCCATGGCGCAGATAGAGAACAAGGTGATAGACCAAGTGGCCATCAAACGGTTGCTGCCCAACATGCGGCTACAGCTCACCAGTGGGCGCGAGAACCCCATCGCGGCCATCCTGCGGGCCAGCAACAACATCGACTTCAAGGATATGGCGGCCAATCTCACCACGTCGCCCACGAGTGGCATCAACGGCGAGGCCCATCTCTTCGGGCTGAACGCAGACTCCACCCGGATAGACACCGTGCTCATGACGCTGAAGGACACCGACCACGGGCTGACCTTCCAGGGGCGCGTGGCCAACAACCGAAGGAACCCGCAAATGGTGTTCAAGGCACTGGTCGACGGCAACATTCACCAGCATGGGGCCAACGTGGGCGTGCGCTTCTACGACGAGCGGGGCAACATGGGCCTGCGCATAGGTGCCCGCGCCGACATGGTGGCCGACGGCATCAACCTGCACCTGCTGCCCGAGCGCCCCACCATTGGCTACAAGGAGTTCAACCTGAACAAGGACAACTTCCTGCTTATTGGCCACCAGGACAAGCTACAGGCCAAGATAGACCTGATAGCCGACGACGGGACAGGCGTGAAAATATACTCAGAGAACCAAGACTCACTCATGCTTCAGGACCTCACCGTGAGCCTCTACCGCTTCGACCTGGAGAAGACCACGAGCGTGCTGCCCTACGTGCTGCCCCGCATCGGTGGCATGCTCGACGGCGACTTCCACCTGATGATGAACCAGCAGAAGCAAATATCGGTGGTCAGCGATATGCAGGTGAGCAACCTGATCTACGAGCAGAACCCCATTGGCAACCTGAGCACAGAGTTCGTGTACCTACAGCGCGAGGACGACACCCACGCCATAGATGGCCGTATGATGCTGGAAGAGAAGGAGATATGCACGCTGAAGGGTGAATACCGAAACGAGAGGGCTGGCTATCTAAATGCCGACCTGGTACTGGAGCACACGCCCATGATGATCGTCAACGGCTTGGTGCCAGACCAGCTGCTGGGCCTGGAGGGCTATGCCGAAGGCGAGGTGAAGGTGAAAGGGCCGCTGAACAGGCCCGATGTCGATGGCGAGGTGTATCTGGAAGATGCCTACCTGATCAGCAAGCCCTACGGCGTGCGCCTGCGCTTCGACAACGACCCCGTGCGCATCATCGACTCGAAACTGCTGCTCGAGAACTTCACGATGTATGCCTACAACGACAACCCGTTGAACATCATGGGCGACATCGACTTCCACGACACCGACCGCATCACGCTCGACCTGCGCATGAGGGCCCAGAACTTCCAGCTCGTCAACTCGAAGCAGACCAAGGAATCGGTGGCCTACGGCAAGGCCTTCATCAACTTCTTCGCCCGTATGCAGGGACGCCTCGACCAGCTGAAGATGACGGGACGCCTCAACGTGCTGGGCACCACCGACCTGACCTACCTGCTGCTCGACTCGCCCCTGTCGACCGACAACCAGATGGACGAGCTGGTGAAATTCACCGACTTCAGCGACTCTACCCAGACGGTGGTGCAGAAGCCCACGCCACAGGGCCTCGATATGAACCTGAACATCTCGATAGACCCGGGCGTTCACGTGCTCTGCGGACTGAATGTAGACCAGAGCAACTACGTAGACCTGTTCGGCGGCGGCGACCTGCGCATGAGATATTCTGACGACGGCATCTCGCTGACGGGGCGCTACACCATTGAGAGCGGCGAGATGAAGTACTCGCTGCCCGTCATTCCGCTGAAGACCTTCACCCTGCAGGATGGCAGCTACGTGGAGTTCACCGGCGACCCGATGAACCCACGGCTGAACCTCACGGCCACCGAGCGCACCAAGGCCAGCGTGGCCGAAGAGGGGCAGCCAAGCCGCAGCGTGGCCTTCGACTGCGGCGTGGTCATCACCAAGACGCTCAACGATATGGGCCTGCAGTTCATCATCTCGGCACCCGAGGATATGTCGGTGCAGAGCGAGCTGAACGCCATGAACGCCGAGCAGCAGGGCAAGCTGGCCGTGACGATGCTCACCACCGGCATGTATCTGGCCGATGGCAACACCAGCGGCTTCTCGATGAACTCGGCCCTGAGCTCGTTCCTGCAGAGCGAGATTAACAACATTACGGGCAACGCCTTGAAGACGCTCGACCTGAGCATCGGCCTGGACAACACCACCGATGCCAGCGGCACGATGCACACCGACTACTCCTTCAAGTTTGCCAAGCGCTTCTGGAACAACCGGCTGAAGGTACAGATAGGCGGCAAGGTGTCTACCGGCAGCGAGGCGCAGGCGGGCGAGAAGCAGTCGTTCTTCGACAACGTGACGATGGAGTACCGCCTCAGCCCCACGTCGAACCAGTACGTAAAACTGTTCTACAACCAAAACGTCTACGACTGGTTAGAGGGCTACACCAGCGAGTATGGCGGCGGCTACATCTGGAAGCGCAAGCTCGACAAGTTCTGGGACATCCTGAAGATTTGGGGCAACGAGAAGAGGAACGTACCTCAGCAGCCCCGTGACCGCCCAAGCAAAGACTCCATCAACAACGAACAGACCATCAAAACGCAATGAATAGCAACGCACTCTCCACATACGTTATCCTGTGCTGTCTTTTATGTTCCTGCTCCACCACAAAGAACATTCCCGACGACGACCAGCTGTTCGTGGGCCTGACGAAGATAGAATATAAGGACTACGAGCCCGGCGACCACTTCGTGCAGACGCAGGAGGAGATCGAGGCCGCCCTGGCCACCGCCCCCAACGGAGCCCTGTTTGGCAGCAGCTACTACCGCACGCCCTTCCCCTACAGCCTGTGGATCTGGAACTACGCCCACGACTCGAGCGGCAAGTTCAAGCAGTGGCTGGGCAAGTCGTTTGGCAAGCCCCCGGTGCTCATGAGCCAGGTCAACCCCCGCCTGCGTGCCCAAGTGGCCCGCTCGGTGCTGCGCAAGAACGGCTATATGCACGGCGACGTGACCTTTACCGAGGTGCCGCAGAAGAACCCGAAGAAGGCCAAGATAGGCTACACCGTGAGGCTCGACACCCTCTTCACCGTCGACACGATGCAGTATGTGGGCTTCCCTGCCGCGATGCAGCAGCTCATCGACTCTACCAAGGCCGATGCGAAGATAGCGGCAGGCACGCCCTTCGCCGTGGGCAACCTCGACGGCGAGCGCACCCGCATCTCGCAACTGCTGCGCAACAACGGCTACTATTACTACTCGCCCAGCTATGCCTCTTATCTGGCCGACACCTTCGGGACGGCCTACAAGGCCCGTCTGCGCTTGCAGATGGCCGACTCGCTCTCTCCCGACATTCTGAAGAAGTGGTACATCGGCAAGATGAGCATCAGCCTGCGCCACACCATGCGCGAACAGCTGACCGACTCTACCGACCGCCGCTTCCTGAAGGTGCTCTATAGCGGCAAGCGCCCACCGCTGCGCCCCCGCGTTATCCTGAGCAATATGAAGCTGCGGCCCCGCCAGGCCTTCAGCTACGACGACTACACGCTGTCTATGCAGAAGATCAACTCGTCGGGCGTGTTCAGCCAGACCGACTTCCTCTTCACGCCCCGTCCGGGCACCGACACCCTCGACTTGTCGCTCAGCTGCATCTTCGACAAGCCCTACGACGTCTACTTCGAGGCCAACCTCATCAACCGCACCATTGGCCGTCTGGGGCCAGAGACCAGGATTGGCTTCACGCGGCGCAACCTGTTCAGGGGCGGCGAGAAGCTCGACGTCAACCTGCACGGGTCCTACGAGTGGGACGTGAAGGGCAGTGGCTCCGAAATGAACAGCTACCAGTATGGTGCCGATGCCTCGCTCGAGTTTCCACGAATCCTGTTCCCCAAGTTCGGCAAGCAGCAGGTGCGCCGTCCCCGCCGCCGGTTCTACTCCTCGCCCTGGACCATCGCCAAGGTGAGCACCGACATCATACAGCGTCCCGATTTCTACAAGATGCACATCGTGTCGGGCGAGTGGACCTATCGCTGGCAGTCGTCAGAGCAGAGCCGCCATGAGTTCTCGCCCCTCACGCTGAAGTATCAGTACATGAACAACTATACCGACAAGTTCCTCGAAGTGGTCGAAGAGAATCCCTACCTGCTGGCCACGATGAGCGACTATTTCATCCCCAAGATGCGCTACACCTACGCCTACGTCAGTCCCTCGTCGAAGACCAATCCCATACGCTGGGAGACCACCATCGAGGAGGCTGGCAACGTGACGGCCCTGTGGCATCTGGCAGGCGGCCATCGGTGGAACGAGAAAGACAAGACGCTCTTCAAGAACCCCTACTCGCAGTTCCTCAAGATAGAGACCGACCTGACCAAGACCTGGCAGATAGACACCCGGTCGCAACTGGTGGGCCACGTGAACGCCGGTCTGCTGTGGTGGTTCGGCAATAGCAGCGACTTCCCCTATAGCGAAGGCTTCTATGTGGGCGGTGCCAACAGCCTGCGTGCCTTCACCGTGCGCACCATTGGCCCTGGTCGCTTCCCCTATATGGGCAGCCGGCAGATGTCCTATCTCATGCAGACGGGCAACTCGAAGTTCGTGGCCAACCTGGAGTATCGCCGTCGGCTCTTCGGCAACCTCTACGGGGCCGTGTTCCTCGATGCGGGCAACGTGTGGAGCACACGCGAATGGGATTTCGAGCTAACTGATGACATGGACGAGGATGAGGCATTGGCCCACACTGTGATGTCGGGACTGCTCCAGGAGTCGAAGTTCCAGTTGTCGAACCCCTTCACCCAGCTGGCCACCGGCACGGGCGTGGGCCTGCGCTACGACCTGGAGTTCTTGGTGCTGCGCGTAGACTGGGGCTTCGGCCTGCACGTGCCCTACGCCACCAGCAAGTCGGGCTACTTCAACATCGAGAAGTTCAAGGATATGCATACCCTGCACATCGCCATCGGGTATCCCTTTTAGATTTTGGAGTTAAGAATGCTTAAAAACTCCTAACTCCTAACCCCTAACTCCTAACTCTTTTGTACTTTTGCAACCACATATTATTTTTAACCTTTAAAACAACAGACAAATGAAACCAACCCTTTTCTTACTTGCAGCCGGTATGGGCAGCCGCTATGGTGGCCTGAAGCAGCTCGACGGTCTGGGCCCCAACGGCGAGACCATTATGGACTATAGTATCTACGATGCCATCCAGGCAGGCTTCGGCAAAATCGTGTGGGTCATCCGCAAGGACTTCGAGGAACAGTTCCGCACCCAGATTCTTGCCAAGTACGAAGGCCAGGTGCCCTGCGAGCTGTGCTTCCAGGCCCTCGATGCCCTGCCCGAAGGCTTCAGCGTGCCTGAAGGCCGCGTAAAGCCCTGGGGCACCAACCACGCCGTGCTCATGGGCAAGGACGTGATCAAGGAGCCCTTCTGCGTCATCAACTGCGACGACTTCTACGGTCGCGATGCCTTTATGCAGATTGGCAAGTTCCTGAGCAACCTGCCCGAAGGTTCGAAGAACGAGTATGCCATGGTGGGCTTCCGCTGCTGCAACACGCTCAGCGAGAACGGCTCGGTGGCCCGTGGCGTGTGCGCCTACGACGACAAGCGCCACCTGACCGACGTGGTGGAGCGCACCGAGATTATGCGCGTGCCGGCCGACGGCCCCATCTGCTTCAAGGACGAGCAGGGCGAGTGGCAGCCGCTGGAGGAGAACGTGCCCGTCTCGATGAATATGTGGGGCTTCACTCCCGACTACTTCGAGCACAGCGAGGCCTACTTCCGCGAGTTCCTCAGCGACCCGAAGAACATGCAGAACCTGAAGGCCGAGTTCTTCATCCCGCTCATGGTCAATAAGCTCATCACCGAGGGCACGGCCACCTGCGAGGTGCTCGACACCACCAGCAAGTGGTTCGGCGTGACCTACGCTGCCGACCGTCAGGCCACCGTCGACCGCATTCAGCGCCTCGTCGACGAGGGCGTCTACCCCAACAAACTTTTTTAAGCTATTTTAAGTTAGGAGTTACAAGCTAACTCCTAACTTTTTTTGTACCTTTGCAGCCATTATGCTGAAAGATATACTTACCGAGCGGCAGGCCGACCTGCTGAAGAAACTCATCAACGAGAGCGATACCATAGTTTGCACGTGCCACCAGAGCCCCGATGGCGACGCGCTGGGTTCGTGTATGGGCTGGGCCGACTACCTGCACCAGGTGTATGGCAAGGAAGTGCAGATCTTTGTCCCTGATCAGTTCCCCGACTACCTGCAATGGATGCCCAACAGCGAGAAGATCATACGCTACGACAAGCACCGCGAGGGGTGCGACTGGACGCTGCAACATGCCGACCTGGTGTTCTGTCTGGATTTCAACACGACCTCGCGGGTCGACGAGATGAAGGCAGCCCTCGATACCTCGCCCGCAAAGAAGGTACTCATAGACCACCACCTGGGGCCCGACGTGCAAACCGTTCTGACGGTCTCAAAGCCAGAAGCCTCGAGCACCTGCGAGCTGGTGTTCCGCCTGGTGTGGCAACTGGGCGGCTTCGAGGGGCTGGGCAAGCATTTCGCCGTGCCCGTCTACTGCGGCATGATGACCGACACGGGCGGCTTCACCTACAACTCGAGCCATCCCGACATCTTCTTCATTATCAGCCAGTTGCTCACCAAGCACATCAACAAGGACAAGATCTACCGCAACGTCTACCATAACTTTTCCGAGAACCGCCTGCGCCTGTCGGGCTACGTGATGTACGAGAAGCTGGTGGTCGACAAGGAGCGCCACGCCAGCTACTTCACCCTGACCCGAAGCGACCTGAAGCGCTTCCACTTTGTGAAGGGCGATGCCGAAGGCCTGGTGAACATGCCCCTGCAAATCAAGGGTCACCGACTGAGCATATCGCTGCGCGAGGACACCGAGAAAGACAACCTGGTGTGGGTCAGCCTGCGGTCGGTCGACCAATTCCCCTGCAACAAGATGGCCGAACGCTTCTTCAACGGCGGTGGCCATCTGAACGCCTCAGGCGGACGCCTGTACTGCTCCATCGACGAGGCGGTGCAGGTTGCCCAGCAGGCCATCCTTGCTTTCGAGAAGGAACTGCTGGGAAATTGAGAAAATGAGAATTTGAGAAAATGAGAGAATGAGAAATTGAGGAAAAAACGGTTAAATATTATTAACCATACCATTTCTCATTTTCTCATTTTCTCATTTTCTCAATATCTTTTGTACCTTTGCAGCCATATTGTATATAGAATATGGTAAAAATGAAGAAGATTATCTGGATGCTGGTGGCTGTCGCTGGCCTTTGCACGCTGCTTACGTCGTGCAATGACTATGAGACCTATGCCGACCAGAAGGAAAAAGAGCGCGATGGCATCAGCGACTTTATCGCCCTGCGGGGCATCAACGTGATAGACGAGAGCACCTTCCATGCCAACGGCGACGTGACCGACCTGAGCCGCAACGAATACGTGTATATGAACAACACGGGCGTTTATATGCAGATCATACGCAAGGGCTGCGGCGAGCCGCTCAATGACAACCAGACCGCCGAGCTGTACATCAGGTTCCTGGAGGTCAGCGTGCTCGACACAACCGTGACCTACACCAACTATCTGCTGCCTTACGACCCCGACGTGATGACCGTATCGCGCACCGGCACCACCTATACCGCATCGTTCACCTCGGGCCTTATGTACTCGGCCTACAGCGCATCGGTGCCCTCAGGCTGGCTGGTACCCTTCAACTACATCAACGTGGGCTATCCCGACGAGACGGGTGACATATCGAAGGTGCGCCTCATCGTGCCCCACACCCAGGGCCACACCACGGCCACAAGCAACGTCTATCCCTATTTCTATGAAATAACATTCCAACGTTCCCCTAACTCATGACACTGATTAAATCTATTTCTGGCATCCGCGGAACCATCGGCGGACGCACGGGCGATACGCTCAACCCCCTTGACATCGTTAAGTTTACTACGGCCTACGCCACCTTTATCGGTGGGCGCAGAATAGTCGTGGGCCGCGACGGTCGCATCAGCGGCCCCATGGTGCGCGACGTGGTGTGCGGCACGCTGGTAGGCATGGGCTATGAGGTCATAGACATTGGTCTGGCCACCACGCCCACCACCGAGCTGGCCGTGCGCTGGCACGAGGCTGACGGCGGCATCATCATCACCGCCTCGCACAACCCCACCCAGTGGAACGCCCTGAAGCTGCTGAACCGCGAGGGCGAGTTCCTGACGGCGGCCGACGGGGCCGAGGTGCTGCGCATGGCCGAGGCCGAAGACTTTGAGTATGCCCCCGTGGAGCGGCTGGGCCGCGTCATCACCGACGACACCATGAACCAGCGCCACGTGCAGTCGGTGCTCGACCTGCGCCTGGTCGACGTTGAGGCCATACGCCAGCGTAAATTCCGCGTCTGTGCCGATACCATCAACTCGGTGGGTGGCATCATCCTGCCCGACCTGTTCCGCGCCCTGGGTGTCGACTTCGAGATACTGAACGGCGAGTGCACGGGACAGTTTGCCCATAATCCCGAACCCTTGGAGAAGAACTTGCAGGGCATCATGGACAAGATGCGCCAGGGCGGCTTCGACCTGGGCATCGTGGTCGACCCCGACGTAGACCGTCTGGCCTTCATCTGCGAGGATGGCCGCATGTTTGGCGAAGAGTACACGCTGGTCAGCGTGGCCGACTACGTGCTGGCCCACACCGTGGGCAACACCGTGAGCAACCTCAGCTCCACCCGCGCCCTGCGCGATGTCACCGAGCGTCATGGCGGCCGCTACAGTGCAGCTGCCGTGGGCGAGGTGAACGTGACCACGAAGATGAAGGAGGTGGGTGCCGTGATCGGTGGCGAAGGCAATGGCGGCGTGATCTACCCCGAGAGCCACTATGGTCGCGATGCCCTGGTGGGCATAGGTCTCTTCCTGTCGTCGCTGGCTCAGAAAGGTCTCACGGCCAGTCAGCTCAGAGCCACCTTCCCCAGCTACCAGATAGCCAAAAACCGCATCGACCTGACTCCCGACACCGATGTCGATGCCATCCTCATCAAGGTGAAGGAGATGTTTGCCAAGGATCCCGAGGCCGTGGTCAACGACATCGACGGCGTGAAGATCGACTTCCCCACCCGATGGGTACATCTGCGCAAGTCGAACACCGAGCCCATTATCCGCGTCTACAGTGAGGCCCAGACCATGGCCGAGGCCGACGAGCTGGGCAAGCGCCTCATGCAGGTGGTCTACGACATGCAGTAAGAGAGCAAGCGCAAGGCACACAGAACCAAGCCTCCGTTACGATTCAACGGAGCCTTCGTTACATTTCAACGGAGGCTCCATTGATTTGTAACGGAGGCTCCATTGATTTGCAACGGAGGCTCCGTTGAATAGCAACATTTTTTTTCGCCCTTTCACTTTGCCAATTGAATAATATTTCGTACTTTTGCCGAAAAACAAAGCGATATGATGGAAAAGAGCTTCGTGAAGTACCCCATCGGGGTGCAGAATTTCGAGCGTATTCGCCGCGAAGGCTATACGTATGTGGACAAGACCGATATGGTGTGGCAGCTGGCCAACCAGGGCAGCTACTACTTTCTGAACC
>JAFVEE010000097.1 GCA_017478085.1 Prevotella sp.
CCTTCGACGAGAAGGAGCAGTGCTGGCGTCTTAACGGCGTGAAGCGCTTCATCACCAACGGCGACAGCGACATCCACCTGGTGCTGGCCCGCTCGGAGGAAGGCACGAAGGACGGCCGCGGTCTGTCGATGTTCATCTACGACAAGCGCAACGGTGGCGTAGACGTGCGCCACATTGAGCACAAGCTGGGCATACACGGCTCGCCTACCTGCGAGCTGACCTACAAGAACGCCAAGGCAGAGCTGTGCGGAAGCACCCGTCTGGGCCTCATCAAGTATGTGATGGCCCTGATGAACGGTGCCCGCTTAGGCATCGCCGCCCAGAGCGTTGGTCTCAGCCAGGAGGCCTACACCGAGGGACTGGCCTACGCCAAGGAGCGCGCCCAGTTCGGACAGAAGATCATCGAGTTCCCCGGTGTCTACGATATGCTCAGCCGTATGAAGGCCAAGCTCGATGCCGGTCGCTCGCTGCTCTACCAGACGGCCTGCTACGTCGACGTGTACAAGTGCCTCGAGGACATCGAGCGCGACCGCAAGCTCACCCCCGAGGAGAAGCAGGAGCTGAAGAAGTACCAGCGCCTGGCCGATGCCTTCACGCCGCTGGCCAAGGGTATGAACTCGGAGTATGCCAACCAGAATGCCTACGATGCCATCTCCATCCACGGCGGCTCGGGCTTCATTATGGAGTACAAGAGCCAGCGCCTCTATCGCGATGCCCGCATCTTCAGCATCTACGAGGGAACCACGCAGCTGCAGGTGGTGGCCGCCATTCGCTACATCAGCAACGGCACCATGCTGCAGAACATCAAGGACATGCTGGCCGAAGTGTCCGTCGCTTCTCCACAGGCCGAAGTGTCCGTCGCTTTTCCGACGGAAACAGCCCTCAAGACCCGCATCGAGAAGCTCGTCCCCGTCTACGAGGAGGCCCTGGCCTACGCCAAGGGTCTGGACAACCAGGAGGCCTTCGACTTCCTGGCCCGCCGCCTCTACGACATGACCGCCGAGCTGGTGATGTCGATCCTCATCCTGCGCGATGCCGCCGCCTGCCCCGAACTGTTCGAGAAGAGCGCCAATGTCTACATCCGCATGGCCGAGGAGAACATCCTGGGCAAGGCCGCCTACATCAAGAACTTCAAGGCTGAGGATCTGGCCAGCTTCCGCGCTGTCCAGCCTGCCACCGAGGAATAATGTATAACTAAAACCTTTCTGATTATGGATTACAAGATTATTGACATTGAAGGTATTGGCGAAGTGTACGCCGAGAAGCTCGTCGCCGCCGGTATCAACAAGGCAAGTGAACTGCTGGAGAAGTGTGCCGCACCCAAGGGCCGCAAGGAGCTGGCCGAGGCTACGGGCATCAGCGAGAAGCTCATTCTGCGCTGGACCAACCACACCGACCTGTACCGCATTAACGGCGTAGGCCCGCAGTTTGCCGAGCTGCTCGAGGCCGCTGGCGTAGACACCGTGAAGGAGTTCCGCCACCGCGTGGCCGAGAACCTGCAGCCCAAGCTGGCCGAGCTGAACGAGCAGCGCCACATCTGTGGCCGCGTGCCCGCCGTGGTCGAGGTGCAGAAGATGATCGACCAGGCCAAGGAGCTGGAGCCGAAGATGACGTACTAAGCTCCGCTTATCTGCTTGGCAGGCCAGTTGACCAGGAAGACACGCTCGGTGGCTCGGGTCAGGGCCGTGTAGAGCCAGTGCAGATAGTCGGGCGTAAGCATATCGTCGGTCATATAGCCTTGGGCTATGTAGACGTGGGCCCACTGGCCACCCTGGGCCTTATGGCAGGTGACGGCGTAGCCAAACTTAATCTGAAGGGCGTTGTAATAGGCATCGTCCTTCAGTTTTTTGATGCGTTCGGCCTTCAGCGGAATGTCGGCATAGTCTTCCATCACCTTATTATATAATAGCTCCTGCTGGTCGCGGGTCAGGGCAGGAGCCTCGGCGGTGAGCGTGGTGAGCAGCACCTTGGCCGAGAACTCGTAGTCGTCGTAGTCGGGCATGAGCAGCGTGGCGTCGGCAAAGCGGAAGCCGTAGAGCTCCTGCACGTTGCGCAGCCGCTGCACCACGCAGCGGTCGCCATTGGCCAGGAACGATGGGTGGCGGGCGAGTTCGCCTTCTGCGCCAGCGCTATTGTTCCCGGCCCTCACGCCCCGCGCCTCATTCCCCGGGAAAACCGAGTAGTTGTTCTTCACAATCATAAGCTGGTCGCCACGCGACAGCTCTTCCTCGCGGTCGAGCACGGTGCGGCGAATGCCCTCATTGTAGATGTTGGCCCGCTTGTTGCTGCGGGTGACGACGATGGTCTCGTCGATGCCCACCCGGCTGTAGCTGCCAGCCAACGACTCTATCAGCTCGTCGCCCGGCACCACGCTGATGTCGGCAAAGATGCGCAGGCAGGGCAGGCCCAAGGGCTGGGCGAGGCTCTGGCGAATGTAGGTGGCATTCCACAGGATGCCCGACTCCTGACTTTGCCTGAGCACCTCGAGCAGGTCGAAGTCGTAGACTTCCTGCCCATAGCCACGCAGCACGTCGGTGCTCAGTGCGGGGGCATCGTCCTCGCCCACCGGGGGCAGCTGGGCCGTGTCGCCAATGAGCAGCATGCGGCAGTTGCGGCCCCCGTAGACGTACTGCACCAGGTCGTCGAGCAGGCTGCCCGAGCCGAAGGTGCTGCCCGCTGGCTGACGGCTGATCATCGAGGCCTCGTCAACGATGAACAGGGTGTCAGTATGCAGGTTGTCGTTCAGGTTGAACGACGAGAGGTCGCCCGCCGAACGCTGGCGATAGATGCGGCGGTGTATGGTGAAGGCTGCCTGGCCCGAATAGAGAGAGAATACCTTGGCCGCACGGCCCGTGGGAGCCAGCAGCACCAGCTTCTGCCTGAGCTGCAGCAGGGCCCTGACGATGGCTGCGGCCAGCGTGGTCTTGCCCGTGCCAGCCGAGCCGCGAAGCACCATGACGGCCTGCTGTCGGCGGTCGGTAATGAACTGGCAGAAGACGTCGATGGCCCCCCGCTGGTCGGCGGTGGGCAGGTGGCCCAGGGTCTGGGTAATGAGTAGTTTCAGTTCGTCGTGTATCAAAATTCTGTGCTTAAATTTGCTAATTCGCTTATTTTGTGCTAACTTTGCAGGCACAAAGATAAAAAGAAAAATGGGAACAGAGCAAGAAGACCAGTTAAAAATAGCGAATAGCGCCACCAGCCAGCGCATCACCATCCGCGTGGGCAGGGGCACGTTGTCGTTTTCCATGCCCGGCAACGACGGCAATGTGGTGTTCGAGCCCTACGTGGTGAAGAGCGGCATATCGATGGCGGCCAACCTGCGTGAGGCCTTCCGCACGTCAGACCTGCTGTTGCAGGCCCCACGGAGGGCCCGCGTGCTCGTAGACAGCGACGTGCTGATGGTGCCCATCGAGCTGTTCGAGGTGGGCGATATGGACCAGTGGCACCACCACGCCTATCCCCGCAAGGAGCAGGATGCCATCTACTACAACGTGCTGCCCGACCTGAATGCCGTGTCGGTGTTCTCGATGAACAAAGACCTGCGGCTGGTCATCGACGACCACTTTCAGGACGTACGCCTGCTGTCGGTCATCACCCCCGTCTGGCGGCATCTGCACCAGCGCAGCTATACCGGCACGCGCCATAAGCTCTACGGCTATTTCCACGAGCAGCGGCTCGAGGTGTTCAGCTACCAGCAGAACCGCTTCAAGTTCTGCAACTCGTTCGGTGCCAAGGAGGCCCACGACGCACTCTACTTCCTGCTCTACGTGTGGAAGCAGCTGCAGTTGCAGCCACAGTACGACGAGCTGCACATCGTGGGCGACATTCCCGAGCAGCAATGGCTGATAGCTGAGCTGAGGAAGTACCTGCAGAAAGCCTACATCATCAACCCCGTGGCCGACTTCAACCGCGCCCAGGTGACGGAGATCAAGAACATGCCCTACGACCTACAGACACTTTTCGTGAAAGGACGATGAGAATCATAACCGGAAAATACAAGGGGCGCCGCTTCGAGGTGCCCCGCTCGTTCAAGGCAAGGCCCACGACCGACTTTGCCAAGGAGAACATCTTCAACGTGCTGGCGGGCTACATAGACTTCGACGGCTGCACGGCGCTCGACCTCTTCTCGGGCACGGGCAGCATCACGCTCGAGCTGGCTTCGCGTGGCTGTCAGCAGGTGGTGAGCGTAGAGGCCGACCGCGACCATCACCGTTTCATCAGCGACTGCGTGAAGAAGCTGCAGGCACCGGGCGTGCTTCCCCTGCGGGGCGACGTGTTCCGCTTTCTGAAAGGCTGTCACCAGCAGTTCGACTTCATCTTTGCCGACCCGCCCTATGCCCTAAAAGAGCTCCCCACCCTGCCCGACATAGTCTTCGAGAGTGGGGAGATATTGAAGGAAGGTGGCATCTTTGTGCTGGAGCATGGCAAGGATCACGACTTCGCGCAGCATCCCCGCTTCTTCGACCACCGCCAGTATGGCAGCGTCAACTTCAGTCTTTTTCACTAATTGAGCGAAATATAATCCACTAATTAGCGTTTGGTGAGGTTGCCCAGGATGTCGCGTGTCAGCTCGCGGGTGATGGTACGAGTAGCGGCGCTGGTGGCATTCTTCACCACCTTCTCCTTGGCCGAGGTCTTCGACTTCGTCTCCTTACCGCTCACCTTGTTGCTCACCCAGGTGCCCAGGATGGTGGCCAGCGTCGAGGTGACAGCCGTGAGCACGGCCTTCCACACCTTGCTTACAATGCCGGGCTTGGCCTTGGCCGCCTTGTCAGCCTTTTTCAAAGCCTTCGTCTCTTCTTCATCATCAGCCTCTACAAGAGCCTGCTCGGCTTCAGCCATCAACACCTCAAATGCGCTCTCACGGTCTACCGGGGTGTCGTACTTGCCAAAGATGCGGCTCTGCTTGATGAGGTCGAGCCGCTGGCCCTCGGTGATGGCACCAATCTGCGAAAGCGGGAACAGGATCTTGGCACGCTCCACCATGGTAGGAGCACCCTTCTCGTCGAGGAAGCTCACCAGGGCCTCGCCCGTCTCCAGGTTCATAATGGCCTCGTCGGTCTTGAAGGCAGGGTTGGCACGGAAGGTGTCGGCAGCCGTCTTCACCGCCTTCTGGTCCTTCGGCGTATAGGCACGCAGGGCATGCTGCACACGGTTGCCCAGCTGACCCAGGATGTTCTCGGGAATATCGGTGGGGCTCTGGGTGATGAAATAGATGCCCACACCCTTGGAGCGGATGAGACGGATAACCTGCTCAATCTTGTCGAGCAGAGCCTTGCTGGTGCCATCGAACAGCATGTGAGCCTCGTCGAAGAAGAACACCAGCTTGGGCAGCGACAGGTCGCCCACCTCGGGCAGCGTGGAGTAAAGCTCGCTGAGCAGCCAGAGCAGGAACGTAGAATAGAGTTTGGGCTGCATCATAAGCTTGTCGGCAGCCAGCACACTCATCACGCCCTTGCCGCCCTCACACTGCATCAGGTCCTGAATATCGAACGACGGCTCACCGAAGAAGTGGTCGGCCCCCTGTGCCTCCAGCTGCAACAGCGCACGCTGAATGGCTCCTATCGAGGCGGTGGTAATCATTCCATACTTCGTGGTGTACTCCTTGGCGTGCTTCGAGACCCAGTCGAGCATGGAGCGCAAATCCTTCATATCGAGGATGAGCAGACCGCGCTCGTCGGCAATGCGGAACACGATGTTCAACACACCGTCCTGCGTCTCGTTCAGCCCCAGCAGACGGCTCAGCAGCTGCGGCCCCATCTGCGACACGGTGGCCCGCATAGGGTGGCCCTGCTCGCCAAACACGTCGTAGAGCCTCACGGGACAGCTCTGGAACTGCGGGTTCTCAATGCCAAACTCAGGCAGTCGTTTCTCAATGAACCCACTCAGCCTGCCCACCTGCGAGATACCGCTCAGGTCGCCCTTCATATCAGCCATAAAGCAGGGCACGCCTGCCTGGCAGAAGGTCTCGGCCATCACCTGCAGCGTCACCGTCTTTCCCGTGCCCGTGGCACCGGCTATCAGTCCATGACGGTTAGCCATCTTTCCTACGATCGAGAGTGCTCCGCTCTCGCAATGGGCAATGTACAGCCCGCGTTCCTTATCAAACATATTATTTCTTTGTTTTTATTAGGTTGATGGTGCAAAGTTAAGAAATAATTGCGAATAAGCAAGTAGAAAGTCTCAAATATTTCGTAATTTTGCACGCTGAATATGGATATTGTAAGATTTCTGAAAGACTGGACGCTGCCTGTGGCGATGGGGACGGGGGCGGTGATCTACCTGTTATTTGCCTTCACGCCGCAGCTGGACGAGGCGGCGCGGTTCTTCGACCCCATCATGGCGGCCATCCTGCCGCTGTTCATGTTTCTGGTGCTGTTCGTCACGTTCTGCAAGGTCGACTTCCGCAAGCTGCGGCCTGTGGCGTGGCATTTCTGGGTGGGCGTGTTCCAACTGATCATCATCGGGCTGCTGATGGCCGTCATCCTGCAGTTCAGACTGGCGGGCGACAAGCTGGTGCTCACGGAGGCACTGATGATGTGCGTCATTGCGCCCTGTGCCACTGCCGCCGCCGTGGTGACGCAGAAGCTGGGCGGCTCGCTGGAGCAGATGACCACCTACACCTTCCTCTCGAACTTCATCACCGTGCTGCTGGTGCCGGTGTGCTTCCCGCTCATCGAGCCTTCGGCCCACATCACCTTCTGGGCTGCCTTCATCAAGATTCTCTACGAGGTGTTTCTGGTGCTCATCGTGCCTATGCTGCTGGCCTACGTGGTGAAGCACTATCTGCACCGCCTGCACCAGAAAATCGTGGCGGTGAAGGATTTGAGCTACTATCTCTGGGCCTGCTCGCTGCTCATCGTCACGGGTACCACGGTGAAGAACATTGTGCATGCCCAGACCTCGGTGTGGCTGCTCACGGCCATCGCCCTGCTGGGGCTGGTAGTCTGCGTGGTGCAGTTCTCGGTGGGCCGTTATATTGGCCATTTCTTCCAGCACACACAGGAGGCCGGACAGGCACTGGGACAGAAGAACACGGCCTTTGCCATCTGGCTGTCGGTGGCCTACCTGAACCCGCTGTCATCAGTAGGCCCCGGCTGCTACATTCTGTGGCAGAACATCATCAACTCGATTGAGATCTGGCAGAAGAACAAGGAGAGCGTCAATCATTAGCGACAACGGAATTTCACGGATTTAATCTGAACACAAAGACACGAAGACACAAAGGAATAGCCACCGGGTGGAAAAAACTTTGTGTCTTCGTGTCTTTGTGTTCCATTAAATTGTGTCTTCGTGTTCCATTAGAGTTACCAACGGCCGCCACCGCCAGGACCGCCAGGGCCACCACCGCCGCCGTTGCCTCCGCTGTAGGACGAGAGCGAAACGCTGGAGCCTCCGCTCACGGTAGCACCGCTATTGGCCATGCCGCCAAAGATGCTTGTACCGCCAGAGACGCTCACACCCGACTTCAGCGTGGTCGTGCCTGTAGTCGAGACGACCAACGGGGTGCCGCCGCTTGCCGGTGTCTTGAAGGCCAGGGCCAGGTTGCTGCCGTTGTAGAGGGCATACCAGGTGCTCTTGCTCCACGACGACGACTGGTAGCACGTCTGACTGCTGCTGAAGCCCGACTCCAGTCCGCCTATGGCCACGATGTTGCCGCCCTGCACATAGAGTTTCTTGCCACCCTCGGTGTTGGCATCGATGCCCAGCTCGGGCGACGACTTGCCGATGGCGTAGACGGTACCGCCCTTGATGTAGAAGTTGCCGTTGGCATCGAGTCCGTCGTTGCCAGTGGAATAGCCGCACACGTAGCCGCCGCTGATGGTGAAGTCGCTGGCCGAGTTGATGGCATCGTCGCTGGCCTCAGAATATACCTGGCCGCCAGTCACGGTGATGGTTCCCTTCGACTCCAGCCCCTCGTGGTTCTTCGAGTAGGCCGTGATCGTGCCGCCGCTCACGGTGATGTTGCCGTCGGCCTTGATGCCCTTGGCATACTTGTGGTTGCTCGACGATGAACCGCCGCCCCACCAGCCGCCACCACCGCTGGACGAGCCGTAGTTGGAACCCTCGGCACGTGCCGTCACGGTGCCGCCGGTGAAGTTCATGGCGCCGTCGCAGTTCAGTGCGCGACCGCCCTGACCGGTATTGGTGAGCGCGAGCGTGCCGCCGCTGATGGTGATGGTGCCGTCGGCCTTCATGGCAGCGCTGGCCGTCAGGTCGCTGCTGTTGCTGGTATCGACGCCACCCGAGCAGGTCACGGTGACTGTGAGCTCAGAGCTGCTGTCGCTGGTCACGATGTCGCCAGCGGCCTTGATGCCCTTCGTGCCCACGGCCGTGGTGGCAATGGTGATGGTGCCGCCTTGCAGGTAGATGTTGCCCGAGTCCTCGCCCTCGTGGTCGGTGGTCTGCCCGGTCGACGTGGTGCCGTCGATGTCGCACTGTATGCCGTCGTCGCCCACGCCCTTGATGTTCACCGTGCCGCTCTCGATGAGGAGATACTCATCGCACGAGAGGCCGTCCTTCACGGCACTGAGCACGTTGACCGTGCACTTGCGCACCTGCATATATTCGGCGCTCTTGATGCCGTGGGCCAGCTTTCCGTAGACGTTGAGCGTGCCCTGCCCCTTCAGTTCCAGATGGCCCTTGCAGTAGAGCGCGGCCTTCTGCGAGCCGGTGGCGGCATCGGTCAGCGTGTTCTCGGTGTTCTTCTTCACGCTCAGGTCTATGCGCTTGCCGTCCATGATGCACACGGCGGCACCGCTGTAGACGGGGTTCTGGTTGGTAAGCGTCAGCCCGTCGAGCTCCACGGTGGCCTTGTAAGAGCCGGTCATGTAGAACTCGCCGTCGGTTGTCGAACCGCTCAGCGTATAAGTGATCTCGCCTACGGTGTCGTCGACGTCGCTGCTCTGCTCAATGCTCACGTGGGCACCGCTGACGGTGGGCGTGATGTACTGCGCGATGTTGCCTGCCACATAGACACGGGCCGACGTGCCGTCGTAGACCACCTGCACGGTGTTGTCATCGACCTCGGTCTGGTCAAAATAAATCTGGCTGATGTCGCTCAGCGCATACTCCTTCTCGAGAATGGTCAGCGTCTCGCCATTCTGGTAGACCATCTCGCCAGCCTGGGCGGCAGGCACCTGATAGACCACCTGGCCCACCTCAACATTCAGCGTCTGTGCCAGGGCAGCAAGGCAGGTCATAGCGGCACAAAGCGCAGTTAACAATCCTTTCTTCATCATATCGCAACTTCTATCTTGAATACTTAAAAATAAAAAATACGGTGCAAAGTTAACCATTTTCGGCTAATGGTGCAAGTATTTATCGACAAATGACCCGATTTTTTCAACGAACGGGCAGCAGTTCCAACAGCTTTTCCACCAGACGGGGCAGCGCGTAGCGGTCTATGTCAGCCTCGTCGACCCAGACATAGCCATCGGGCAGGGCAGGCCGCTCCTCAGGCTCCCACAGGTAGAAGTCGCACAACAGCACGCGGTGGGTCAGTACGTGGCGAACGCCCCGCTTGAGCAGCTCACCTCTCACCTCTCCGTTCTCAACCAATAACGGCTCCCACAGCCCCTGCCAGATGTCGCCCTCGCCCCGGCGGTGGATGGCGGTCTGGCCCTTATACCTTACATATATATAAATAAGGTGGCGCTCTTGAATCTTCAGCGTCTTCTGCTTCACGGGCAACTGCCCCACCCTGTCCTCGTGCAGCGCCACGCACGACTCCTGAAGCGGACAGAGCAGACAGCGGGGCGACTGGGGCGTACACTGGATGGCCCCGAAGTCCATAATGGCCTGGTTGTAGGCCGCGGCCGCGCTTTCGGGCAGCAATGCCTGTGCCAGCTGGGCAAACTCCTTCTTGCCCTCGGTGCTGTTGATAGGGGTGCTGATGCCGAAATGACGGCTGAGCACGCGGTAGACGTTGCCGTCGACCACGGCGGCTGGCAGGTCGAACGCCATCGAGCCGATGGCCGCTGCCGTATAGTCGCCAACGCCCTTCAGCGAGCGAATGCCTTCCATGGTCGAAGGAAACTGCCCCATCGCCACGATCTGACGGGCAGCAAAATGCAGATTGCGGGCACGGCTGTAGTAGCCCAGCCCCTGCCACTCGCGCAGCACCTCGTCTTCGGTGGCCTGGGCCAGCGCGTCGACGGTGGGCCAGCGCTGCATGAACCGCTCCCAGTACTCCCAGCCCTGTTGCACGCGCGTCTGCTGCAAAATGATCTCACTCAGCCAGATGGCGTAGGGGTCGCGGGTGCCGCGCCAAGGCAGCTCGCGCCCGTTCTCGCGGAACCAGCGCAGCAGCGCGGCTGCAAAGCGGGTGTCGGTACTGGGATTCATCATAGCTGCAAAGGTACGAAGAAATGGCGCATCGCGACGCTTTTTGACTGCGGATTTAACGGATTTAACAGTTTTTTCGCGCGTATCATTGCAGTTTGGAGCGGTTGTTTTGCTGGTACGAACTATTGGTTGTATTGTCAAACACGGCAGGCTGTGTTGTCAAATGCGCTCGGTTATTTTGCAATCCAAATTAATTTGCCTGGCAAAATAAATTAAATTGATGAGCAAAACAATTTAAATTGTTTGGTAATTTAAGTTAAATTGCAACACAACACATTATTCATTACAACACAACCACTTGCAGGTTACAAAAAAGATGAGTATCTTTGCCACAAAAAAAGTAACATACAAACTACAGAAGACTATGGCAATACACTTTACTCTGCAGAAGAACAACATCAAGAGCAACAGCGCCTACGGCAAGTACTATGCCCACACTGTGAAGCAGGGCGAGCTGACGATGAGCGACATAGAGCGGCAGATTCAGGAGCGGTGCACGGTGACGCGGGCCGATGTGAGGGCCGTGCTCACGGCATTGGAAGACGTGGTGGCCCACGGGCTGAAGGACGGTATGGTGGTGAACCTGAACGAGCTGGGCAAGTTCTACCTGAGCATACGCAGTGAGAGCGTGGACACCCCCGAGGACTTCCACGTGAGGAAGCACGTGAAGGAGGTGGTGTGCAAGTACACCCCGGCGGGCCACCGTCAGCCGATGAGCGGCGGCAGTATTAAGCGCTCGTTCACCAGTGGCTGCACCCTGGTGCAGGACACGCCCCCCACCCCGCCGGGCCAGCCCGGGAAACGCATTCGCCGCGGCGGAAAACTGTAGATACGACCATCATCCCACTCATCAACATAAAGATTCTCCACAACGATTTTTCAGTTTTTCCCCGAAAAGCTTTGGCGGTTCGGGGAAAAATCGTAATTTTGTGGGCAAAATAACGCAGCCATGACAAAGAAGAAACGTACATTCATCAGCTTCGACTGGGCACTGAAGCACCTGCTCCGCGAGAAGGCGAACCACGACGTGCTGGAGGGGTTCATCAGTACTGTACTGAAGACCGACATCAAAATCAAGCGCCTTCTGGAGAGCGAGGGAAATAAAGACCGCGAGGAAGCGAAGTCCAACCGCGTAGACCTGCTAGCCGAGGACTCGGCTGGCGACCTGCTGCTCATCGAGGTGCAGGGCGAGCCGGAGTTCGCCTATTTCCAGCGCATGCTCTTCGGAGCCTCGAAGCTCGTCACGGAGTATATCGACAGCGGGGAAAATTACGAGCACGTGAAGCGCGTGTATAGCATCAACATCGTCTACTTCGACCTGGGACAGGGCGAGGACTGCGTCTATGAAGGCAAGACCGAGTTCTGCGGCCTCACCAAGCACGACGTGCTGCAGCTGTCGCCCTTCCAGAAACAGAAGTTCAAGGCCGAGGCCGTGAGCGACCTCTATCCCCGCTATATCATTCTGAAGGTGAACGACTTCAACCGCTGGAGCCGCAATTCACTGGACCAGTGGCTTTACTTTCTCTCTACCACCGACATCCCCGAGGATGCCGACGCCCCCGGTCTACGCGAGGCCCGCGAGAAGCTGGACCGCATGCGCATGGGGCGCGATGAAGGCATCCTCTACGACCGCTACCTGATGGACCGCGCCATCCTGCGCAACCAGATGATCACCGCCCGTGGCGAGGGATACATAGAAGGCGTGAATCAAGGCATGACCGAAGGTCTGGAGAAAGGCCGTGAAGTAGAAAGGGCCGAACTGGCAAAGAAGATGAAAGCAGACGGTATGCCTGCTGAACTGATAGCGAAATATACAGGACTGACAGTTGAGACAATCGACAGCCTATAAACTGCCATATCCTACGCCACCAAGCAGGATATGTTGACCATATTGGAATTATGACAACAAAAGGATGAGATGCAGAAAAAATGTATCTTCGTGGCCAAATAAGTAGAACTATGACAAAGAAGAAACGTACATTCATCAGCTTCGACTGGGCCCTGAAGCACCTGCTCCGCGAGAAAGCGAACCACGACGTGCTGGAGGGGTTCATCAGTACTGTACTGAAAACCGACATCAAAATCAAGCGCCTTCTGGAGAGCGAGGGAAATAAAGACCGCGAGGAAGCAAAGTCCAACCGCGTGGACTTGCTGGCCGAGGACTCGGCTGGCGACCTGCTGCTCATTGAGGTGCAGGGCGAGCCGGAGTTTGCCTATTTCCAGCGCATGCTCTTCGGAGCCTCGAAGCTCGTCACGGAGTATATCGACAGCGGCGAGAACTATGAGCACGTGAAGCGCGTGTATAGCATCAACATCGTCTACTTCGACCTGGGCCAGGGCGAGGACTGCGTCTATGAAGGCAAGACCGAGTTCTGCGGCCTCACCAAGCACGACGTGCTGCAGCTGTCGCCCTTCCAGAAACAGAAGTTCAAGGCCGAGGCAGTGAGCGACCTCTATCCGCGCTACATCATCCTGAAGGTGAACGACTTCAACCACTGGAGCCGCAATTCGCTCGACCAGTGGCTTTACTTTCTCTCCACCACCGACATCCCCGAGGATGCCGACGCCCCCGGTCTACGCGAGGCCCGCGAGAAGCTGGACCGCATGCGCATGGGTCGCGACGAGGGCATCCTCTACGACCGCTACCTGATGGATCGCGCCATCCTGCGCAACCAGATGATCACCGCCCGTGGCGAGGGATACATCGAGGGACACAACGAAGGCTACTCGGAAGGTATGGACAAAGGCATACAAAAAGGCCGGGAGGAAGGCCGAGAGGAAGGTATTATTTCTACAGCCAAGAATATGAAGCTGATGGGCATGAAGGCAGAAGATATTGCCAAAGCTACTGGATTGTCAGTGGAGAAGATTATGAATCTGTGATTATCGACACCCGAATAGCATTACACCATAAATATACCCCCGCTGCGAATGATATGTATGCCCTTCAGGATAGCAACGCGGAAACGTTAAAAAAAGGAAAATAAACGGCCAATAAAAGAATAATGTGCCGCTGGTCGGAAAAAAGTTTGTAACTTTGCAGCCCAAAACAGAAGAGTAAATGTGTAGTTTAGAGCGGTTTAAGATTGACCTGAAGGCACTGACCGAGGACGAGACGCCTCTGGCCTATGACCTTGATGACCAGTACTTCGACGCTCTGGACGAGGCTGAAATCCGTGGCGGGTCACTGCATGTGTCGGGGTCTATACGCAAGGCCGTCGGCTTTTTCGACCTGAGACTGGACATCAGCGGCACAGTTCGCATTCCCTGCGACCGCTGCTTAGACGATATGCAGCAGCCCATCGACACCCAACTGGTGCTCGTGGTGAAGCTGGGAAGCGAATACTCCGAGCAAGATGAAGTCATCACCATCGACGAGAAAGAAGGAATACTCGACCTGGCATGGTTCATCTATGAGTCTATAGCCCTGGCGGTACCCATCCAGCACGTTCATCAACCTGGCGATTGTAACGATGCTATGATGCGGGTGCTCAGCGAGCACTCGGCTGCCCGAAGCAGCGATGCGGACGCCAACGACGAGGCCATAGACCCGCGATGGAGCGCTCTGCTGAAACTAAAAGAGAACAAATCGTAAAATAGTAACATTGTAAAAATTGTAGAACAAAATGGCACATCCTAAAAGAAGACAATCGAAGACTCGTACCGCGAAGCGTCGTACCCATGACAAGGCCCAGATGCCCGCACTGGCCATCTGCCCCAACTGTGGCGCCTACTACGTGTATCACACCGTATGCCCCACCTGCGGTTACTATCGCGGCAAGGTAGCTATCAAGAAGGAAGAAGAAGTTGCTGAGTAAGAATGAACAAGATTAACGCAGTCATCACCGGCGTGGGTGGATACGTGCCCGACTATATCCTGACCAACGAGGAGCTGTCGCGCATGGTCGACACCAACGACGAGTGGATTATGACGCGCGTGGGAATAAAGGAGCGCCGAATCCTCACCGAAGAGGGTCTCGGCACTTCGTATATGGCGCGCAAAGCTGCCAAGCAACTTATCAAAAACACAGGCGTAGACCCCGACACCATCGACGCGCTGATCGTAGCCACGTCGACCGCCGACTATAAGTTCCCCTCTACGGCCAGCATCGTGCTGGGCAAGCTGGGACTGAAGAATGCCTACGCCTTCGACTTCTGGGCTGCCTGCTGCGGATTCCTCTATGCACTGGACCAGGCAGCCATGATGATTCAGAGTGGTCGAAAGAAGAAGATCATCGTGATTGGTGCCGACAAGATGTCGTCGGTCACTGACTACAAGGACCGCCAGACCTGTCCGCTCTTCGGCGACGGTGCAGCCGCTGTGCTGCTCGAAGCCACCGAGGAAGAAGAGGTCGGCGTGCTGGACAGCCACTTCCGCTGCGACGGCAAGGGCCTGCCCTTCCTCCACATGAAGGCCGGCGGCTCTGTATGCCCGCCCAGCCACTTCACCGTAGACCACCGGTTGCACTACACCTATCAGGAAGGCCGCACCGTGTTCCGCTATGCCGTGACCAATATGAGCGACGACTGCGCCCTCATAGCCGAGCGCAACGGGCTGAACAAGGACAACCTGTCGTGGGTGGTTCCACACCAGGCCAATATGCGCATCATCGAGGCCGTGGCCAAGCGTCTGGAAATGCCGATGGAGAAGGTGATGGTCAACATTGAGCGCTACGGCAACACCTCGGCCGCCACCATTCCTCTGGCACTCTGGGAGTATGAGCCGCAGCTCAAGAAAGGCGACAACCTGATTCTCACCGCCTTCGGTGCAGGCTTCGTGCACGGAGCACTCTACCTGAAATGGGGATACGACGGTAAATAATATTGAGAAGTATGCCCACATCCAGGACAGGGATTGTGGAAAAGATTGGTACACCTCAGGTGTGCACGGCGTACACGTTATGTGTACAACAGTGTACACCTGAGGTGTTCAGTTTTTATTATAGATCGTGACTTATGAGAAAGACTCTTTTTACGTTTTATTGTCTGCTGGCACTGGCTGGCGGCTGCCCCGTACAATCCTTGTCGGCGCAGGAAGCTGAAGCCCGCCACCACGTGACCATGACCATTGACGCAACCCAAAAGGGCCCCGAGACCAGCTCGTACCAATACGGACTCTTCTTCGAGGAAATCAACCATGCTGGCGACGGCGGTCTCTATGCCGAACTCATTGCCAACCGCTCCTTCGAAGACGATGACTCCTGGCCCCATCGCTGGGATACCTATGGTGCCGCCTCCTTCGAGGTAACCGCCGACAACCCGCTGAACGACGCCCAGCGGAACTCGCTGCGGCTCACCGCACACGATGCCTCGGAAGCCTCTCCCGCTGGCGTCGTCAACGAGGGCTTCTGGGGCATGAACATCGTGGCCGGACAGACCTACCAACTGACCTTCTTCATGCGACAGAACAAGGGCGACTTCACCGGTCGTCTGCGGGCCCGTCTGCTTTCCGAAGACCTCAACACCGTCTGTGGCGAGGCTGACGTCGAAGGCCGTCCCGTAACGGGGCAGTGGGTCAGGCTGACGGCCACCATCACCGCCACGGCTTCCGACGGTAAGGGCCGCTTTGCCCTGCTGTCGACGGTCAGTGGCGAGATGCAGCTCGACGTGGTGTCGCTCTTCCCGTCCACCTGGCATGACCGCCCCAACGGCCTGCGCCCCGACCTGGCACAGCTGCTGGCCGACACCCACCCCTCGTTTCTGCGCTTCCCCGGCGGCTGCTATGTGGAAGGTGCCGGCAACAGCTACGACAATGCCTTCCAATGGAAGCGCACCATCGGCCCCATAGAGGTGCGGCCTGGGCATTGGAACCACAACTGGGGCTACCGCTCAAGCGACGGCCTGGGCTTCGACGAATACCTGCAACTGTGTGAGGACCTTGGTGCAGCCCCCTTGTTCGTCGTCAATGTCGGGCTGGGCCACGACTACTTTATCCCCTTAGACCAGATGCAGCCCCTCGTGCAGGACGTGCTCGACGCCATAGAGTATGCCAACGGCGACGCCTCGACCACATGGGGTGCCCGTCGCATAGCCAACGGACATGCCGAGCCCTACGGCCTGAAGTTCATTGAGATTGGCAACGAGAACTACCAGAGCGACTGGGACGTGGAGCAGCCCGGCAACGTCAGCTACCAGTATCCTGAGCGCTACGAGATGTACCGGCAGGCCATCAGCAGCCGCTATCCCGACATCAAGCTCATAGGCAATGTAGAGGCATGGGGCACCGACAACCCCACATGGCGCAACCCACACCCCGTGGAGCTGGTCGACGAGCACTACTACCGCCACTACAACTGGATGCGTCAGAACTACCGTAAGTATGACAACTACGACCGCAGCCTGGGCATCAAGGTCTACAACGGCGAGTATGCCGCCAACCAAGGCGACTACGGCCAGTATGGCAATGTGAACAGCGCACTGGGCGAGGCCATCTACATGCTGGGTATGGAGCGCAACAGCGACGTCTGCGCGATGGCCTCCTTCGCCCCTATCTTCACCCACGAGAGCGATCCCTGCTGGCCCTACGACATGATTCACTTCAACGCCGCCGGCACGTTCTGCACACCGTCCTACTACGTGCAGCAGTTGCTGCCACAATACTTAGGCCAGCAGAACCTGCTGTGGACCGAGGAGGGCAACCTCGTCAATGCCAGTCAGACGGACCTCCACGCCGGTGTGGCTACGTGGAACACGGCATCGTCGTTCCGCGACTTCACCGTGACCGATGCCGACGGGCGCGTACTCATCTCCGACGGCTTCACCGACGGCTGGAACTTCAACAGCACAGGCTGGCAGACGGCCGACGGCATGCTGCGCCAGACAGACATTGTACAGGACTGCCGGGCCGTCAACCTGACCGACATCAACACCGACAACTACGTAGTCCGCCTGAAAGCCCGCAAGAACAGCGGCGACGAAGGGTTCCTCATCATCTTCAACTATCAGGACTCCGAAAACTTCTGCTGGTGGAACCTCGGCGGATGGAACAACACCAAGCACGGTGTGGAACTCTGTCAGGACGGCAGGAAGAGCACCATTGCCGAAGTTGAGGGAAGCATTGAGGAGGGCCGCTGGTACGATGTGGAAATACAAGTAAGGAGTATGAACGTGGTGTGCCTGCTCGACGGTCAGGAGATTCACAACTTCTCTTTGCCGCTCGAACAGCACATCTACCAGTCGGTGCAGCTCAGCGACGATGCCAGCCGCCTACTGGTCAAGGTGGTCAATCCCGGCAGCGAGGCCATTGACCTGAGCCTCGAACTGAAGGATATGCAGGCCACTGGCGGCAACATCGTCTGCCTGAAGGGACAGTACGGCACCGACGAGAACACGATGGAGCAGCCCTCGCTGGTGGTTCCCACCAATGGCGGCACGCTGGGCAGCGACCTGAGCAGCATCACCCTGCCGCCCTTCTCGCTCAGCATCCTCGACATCGCCGTCACCGAAGCACAGCCCGCACCTCATGTCATAGAACCGCTCCATGTGGACGGGCGGTATCTGAAGAACCCGAAGGGCGACATCGTGACGCTGCACGGATATGAACAAGTAATGTACATAGATGATTTGCCAGAACTTGTTGGCAACGTTGAAGCGTTTCTGCAACATGAATATGCTTCCATTGATTCTATGATTGCCGTTGGCTGGAAGATGGACTATGTAAGGCTGATGCTTGCAACAAATTGGTGGATCAACCAGTACTCTGCTGATAATACCCCCCGTTTCGAGCTATTCAAAAAGTATTTCGAAGAACTGTGCCTTCCCATGATTGATTTTCTTCATAGCCGGGGAATCTATACTTTGTTGTGGGGAATAGAGAATAGCAATTTCCCCTCCAAGCAGGAACAGCAGCGAATGCTGTTATATTGGGACTATATAAGCAGCCATCCGCGCATTAGGAACAATCCTGGTGTCATGCTTGAACTTCATAATGAACCTGATTATGATGATGCTGTGTATGAGGATTTTGGCAAGGCATGGACAGACTGGATGCAGCCCGTGGTGGACAAAATCCGTTCCCACTGTGACAATGTCATCTTCGTGCCAACTATTCCCCAAGCAATGACGGGGTTTGTGGATTATCCACTTAAAGGAGGGAACATTGGCTATCAGAGCCACTACTATCCGGGATTTGACTTCGGCAAAGGTATTGAAAAGGACTGGGACACAGGAGGACGTCTGACATTGAGTAACTTCGCACCCTTAATCATCACAGAGTTGGCATGGTTTGGTGACAGAGAAGGTAGTGGCGGGGACGTTTCTTATGGAACTACAACCGATTTCGGGAAACCGCTAAAAGAAGTGATGGATAAGTATGGCAATGTCAGCTGGAACAGCTATATGCCCAACTTAGACTATTATTATAAAGTGAACCAGCCGTCGGAGGATGGCACGCTGGACTGGTGGAATGACCCAGAGAGTTGCTTCGTACCTCTTTTCGACTGGTATAAGGAGTATGCAAAAACGAACCCCCTCCCCGTCAGCCAGCTGAAAGCCAAGAATGTCACACTGGGCGATGTGCCGACAGACATGCAGCCTGGGGATACCTATTCGCTGAAGATAATGGCCGAGTTCACCAACGGCATAACATGGAACGTGGCTGGCGATGCCG
>JAFVEE010000098.1 GCA_017478085.1 Prevotella sp.
ATGCAGGTGGAGTCCGATGCTGCAATAGTTTCAGCGGTGTAAGTGCCATTTTCTACACCTTTCCTACACCTTTTACGGTGCATAAATGAATAAACAAATTGAATATCAATAAGTTATAAATTAACGCCGATTCTGGGTTGGAGTACGATATAGCATTATGGAGAATCTTTCCCTGCGCATATATATATTATTGTGTACTGTGGTCATGTGGCTACAGGGCTTTGCGCAATCTGACGACGACGACTTTGCGCCCGTTAGGCGAAAAGACGAAATGGATGGCGACGAGCTGGAGCAGATGATCGACTACGTTCCCGTTCGCTTCACCACGAAAGATGTTCTCACGGTGGTCTTGCTGCTTGTCACCTGCTATGTGTTTGGCAAGATATGGAAGGGCTGTTCCTACCTCATTCTCATCCTTGCCGCCATTTTCTATTACATGTCGCGCTGATTTTGACTCGGGTGGTTAAACTTTCTGGGTGTTCCTGCGTCAATAAAAGCGTTATGAATCGATTTGTACTCCTTATTTTATTACTGCTGGGTGCCGCAGGTGTGCAGGCACAGGGCGTGGTGCGAGGCCGCGTGCTCGACAAGCAGACCGACGAGGTGATGCAGTTTGTGAACATCCGTGTGACCGATGCCGCCGGCAAGCTGGCTGGCGGGGCCATGACCGACGTGAAGGGCTCGTTCAGCATCGGCGGTCTGAAAGACGGGCAGTACACCCTGCAAGTGTCGTTCGTGGGCTATAAGAACGTCACCCGCCAGTTTCAGATCACTCCGCAGAAGCGCACTCAGCACTACAATGCCCTCTATATTGCTGAAGACTCGCACACGCTGAAGGAGGTGCAGGTCACCGGCCAGCGCTCGCAGATGAAGCTGGAGGTAGACCGCAAGACCTTCACCGTCGACGAGGTGCTGGCCGCCGCGGGCGGCTCGGTGACCGACCTGCTGGAGAACATCCCCTCCATCGAAGTGACCACCGACGGCGAGATCTCGCTGCGCGGCAACTCGAGCGTCGAGGTGTGGATCAACGGCAAGGCCAGCGGACTGACCAGCGACAACCGTGCCGAGATCCTGCAGCA
Source organism: Prevotella sp. (assembly GCA_017478085.1). GTDB lineage: Bacteria > Bacteroidota > Bacteroidia > Bacteroidales > Bacteroidaceae > Prevotella. Next base: position 1,080 of record JAFVEE010000098.1, read on the forward strand.
GATACCCGCCGAGAGCATCGAACGCATCGAGGTCATCGACAACCCGTCGGCCAAGTACTCGCCCGAGGGCACGGCCGGCATCATCAACATCATTCTGAAGCGCGACCGCCGCGCAGGCTACTACGGATCGGTGCAGACGGGCGTGAACAACCAGAAGGGCTGGAACGTGGGCGGCAACATCAACTACTCGTCGAAGTGGGTCGATGCCTTTGCCAACCTGGGCTACCGCAAGCGCTGCGGCAATGGCGGCAACCTGAGCGAGCAGTACTATCGTGCGGCTGATGGGGTGCCCTTCAGCTCCTACCAGATCTCCGATGGCGAGGATAACAACAACGGCGGCGGCCTCTTTGCCCGCGCCGGACTGACCTTCCACCTCACGACGGACGATGACCTGTCGCTCAGCGGCATGACCATGCAGGGCAACCGCTCCAACGACAATGTGACCACCTACCGCTACGGTGCCAACGACGTGGACAACCGTCAGATGGTGCGCACCACCACGGGCGACGGCGACAACCACATGTACCACGGCGAACTGGGCTACACCCATAAGTTCAATGATCAGGGCACCCACAAGCTCGATGCCACGGTGTCGTTCAACAAGTGGCAGAGCGATGGCTCGAACACCTATCGCAGCGACACCACCTACTTCGATGGCACGGCTCCTTCCTACACCCTGCAGTACCGCCCCATGAACATCAACAACCGCTCGTGGGAGGCCAAGCTCGACTACGAGAACCAGCTTTCGGAGAACTTGAAGGTAGAGGCGGGCTACAACGGCCGCTTCTCTCACGAGGACACGCCGCAGGAGTCGCAGATATGGAACCAGCTGACCAATCAGTACGACGACGAGGCCTACTTCTTCAACCGCTTCGTCTACGACATCGACGTGCACGCCCTCTATGCCACGGCCAATATGAAGTTCGGCCCCCTGGGCGTGATGGCCGGACTGCGCGGCGAGTACTGGAAGGTCGACACGAAGAGCACCGACTACTACCAAGCAGAGACACCCTTCCAGAAAGACTACTTCCAGCTGTTCCCCTCGCTCTTCCTGAACTACTCACTCACCGAGACCGCCCAGCTGCAGCTGAACTACACGCGCCGCCTGCGCCGTCCGTGGGGCGGTCAGCTCAACTCGTTCAAGAACACCCGCGATGCCTCGATGATCGAGTTCGGCAACCCCGAGCTTACGCCCGAATATACCAACGCCTTCTCGCTGAACTTCCTGAAGACCTGGCAGCAGCACACGCTCAGCGTGGGCACCTACTACCGGCCCACGACCGACGTGATGCAGCGCATTCGCTACCAGGGCACCGACCCCACTTCTGGCCAGAACGTGATGTATATGACCAACCTGAACGTGGCCAAGAGCCAGAGCGTGGGCATCGAGGTCATTGCCAAGGACAAACTGTGGAAGATTCTCGACCTGACCACCACGCTCAATGGCTACTACTATAAGCTCGACGGCTTCTCGACCATCGTGGAGGGCTGGCCCGTGGCGGGCGAGAGCGACGAGAACTTTGCCTGGGATGCCCGCCTGCTGGCATCGGTCATCCTGCCCTACGACATCTCCTTCCAGGCCACGGGCAACTACCGCTCGCGCTCGGTCATCACCCAGGGCTACCGCAAGGCCAACGGCTCGCTCGACCTGGGTCTGCGCAAGACCTTCCTCAACAAGACCTTCGCCCTGGCCCTGAACTGGCGCGACGTGTTCGACACCCGCCACTGGGAGAGCTACACTGAGGGTCCCACCTTCTGGCGGCACCAGAAGAACTGGCGCGACCCCCGCATCAATTTGCAGCTCACCTGGAACTTCGGCAATATGGCGCAGAAGAAGAAGCCGGGCCGCGACGACCAGCAGGGTGGGGGCGACGACGATAGCAACAGCTTTGGCGGCTACGAACAATGATCACCTATTTTATATAAGAATCGCTATGGAATACAAGAGAAGAAAGACTACCGAGTGCCGTGTGGGCGGTATAGGCATTGGCGGCGACAACCCCATTCGCGTGCAGTCGATGACCACGACCGACACCAACGACACCGAGGGCTGCGTGGCCCAGGCCCGCCGCATCATCGATGCCGGTGGCGAACTGGTGCGACTGACCACCCAGGGCGTCCGCGAGGCCGAGAACATGAAAAACATCTCGCGTGAGCTGAAGGCGCAGGGCTACCCGCAACCGCTGGTGGCCGATGTGCACTTCAATGCCCACGTGGCCGATGTGGCCGCACAGCACTGCGAGAAGGTGCGCATCAACCCCGGCAACTACGTAGACCCTGCCCGCACGTTCAAGCACCTGGAATATACCGACGAGGAGTATGCCCGGGAGTTGCAGCGCATCGACGAGCGGCTGGTGCCGTTCATCAACATCTGCAAGCAGCACCACACCGCCGTGCGCATCGGCGTGAACCACGGCTCGCTCAGCGACCGCATCATGTCGCGCTATGGCGATACCCCGGCGGGCATCGTGGAGAGTTGCATGGAGTTCCTGCGCATCTTCCGCCGCGAGCAGTTCCAGGACGTGGTCATCTCGATCAAGGCCTCTAACACCGTGGTCATGGTGCAGAGCGTGCGCCTGCTCGTCGAGGCGATGGACCGCGAGGATATGCACTACCCCCTGCACTTAGGCGTGACCGAGGCCGGCGAGGGCGAAGACGGGCGCATCAAGAGTGCCGTGGGCATTGGCGCCCTGCTCACCGAGGGCATCGGCGACACCATCCGCGTATCGCTCTCCGAAGAGCCCGAATGCGAGATTCCCGTGGCCCGCAAGCTGGTGGAGCTGATACCAGAGTGCACGCGCCTGCGCCGGGAGGCCGAGGCCAGCATCAAGGACGATACGATTACGCTCATCCTGGATGCTCCCGACCTGGAGACGCTGCAGCTGAAGGCCGCTATGGCCGTGGGGGCCCTGCTCATTGACAGGAAGGCTACGAAGCTCGTTCTCACCTCTCGCCTCTCACCTCTCACCTCTCTTTCCGACGCCATCCTGCAGGCCGCCCGCGTGAAGTTCACCAAGACCGAGTACATCTCGTGTCCCGGCTGTGGCCGCACGCTCTACAACCTGCAAGACACCATTCGCCGCATCAAGGCCGCCACCAGCCATCTGGTGGGCCTGAAGATAGGCATTATGGGCTGCATTGTGAACGGTCCGGGCGAGATGGCCGATGCCGACTATGGCTACGTGGGGGCTGGCCGGGGCCGCATCTCGCTCTATCGCAAGAAGGAGTGCGTCGAGAAAAACATTCCCGAAGAAGAGGCCGTGGAGCATCTGCTGCGCCTCATTGAGAGCGATCGATAGGCGGTTTTGGTCAAGAATTGACATCTTTTAGAAAAAAAACGGTATATGGCTACGGCTTTATGCCGTTTTTTTCGTAATTTTGCGCCCATCAATTACAAAAGAGAACCAATATGGGCGGCTTTTTCGGCACTATTTCAACCAAGAGTTGCGTAAACGACTTGTTTTACGGAACCGACTACAATTCACATCTGGGCACCAAGCGTGCAGGTCTTGTAACGTTCGACGCTGAGCGCGGCTTCAACCGTAGCATCCACTCATTGGAGCGCGACTACTTCCGCTCCAAGTTCGAGGACGAGCTCGACGAGTTCTGCGGCAATGCCGGCGTGGGCGTCATCAGCGACACCGACCCGCAGCCCATCATCGTCAACTCGCACCTGGGCCGCTATGCCGTGGTCACGGTGGCCAAGATCAACAACCTGCGCGAGATTGCCGACGAGCTGCTGGCCCAGCGCATGCACCTGAGCGAGATGTCGGCCAACAACATCAACCAGACCGAGCTTGTGGCCCTGCTCATCAACATGGGCAACACGTTCGTCGACGGCATCAACCGCGTCTACCAGAAGATCAAGGGTTCCTGCTCCATGCTCATCCTTACCGAGGACGGCATCATTGCCGCCCGCGACTTCCTGGGCCGCACGCCCATCGTCATTGGCCGCAAGGAGGAGCACCGCCTGTCGCTCATAGGCACCGACGACTTCGAGAAAGCCTACGCCGTGAGCAGCGAGACTACCAGCTTCCCCAACCTTGGCTACAAGATGCTGCGCGATGTGGGCCCCGGTGAGATTGTTCGCCTGCGTGCCGATGGCCTCGAGGTGCTGCAGCCCGCCTTCAAGCGTTGCCAGATATGCTCCTTCCTGTGGGTCTACTACGGCTTCCCCGCCTCGTGCTACGAGGGCATCAACACCGAGGCCGTGCGCGAGAAGAACGGCAAGATGATGGGCGAGAAAGACGAGGTTGAGGCCGATCTGGTGTGCGGCATTCCCGACAGCGGCGTGGGCATGGCCCTGGGCTTTGCCGAAGGCTCGAAGATTCCCTACAAGCGCGCTGTGCTGAAGTACACGCCCACATGGCCCCGCTCGTTCACTCCCGGCAACCAGAGCCGCCGCGACCTTGTGGCCAAGATGAAGCTCATACCCAACGAGGCCCTGCTGCGTGGTCAGCGCGTGGTGTTCTGCGACGACTCGATCGTGCGCGGCACCCAGTTGCGCGACAACGTGAAGGAGTTCTTCGACAACGGTGCCAAGGAGGTCCACGTTCGCATCTCCTGTCCGCCGCTGGTCTACGGCTGCCCGTTCATTGGCTTCACCTCGTCGAAGAGCGACCTGGAGCTCATCACCCGCCGCATCATTCGCGACTTCGAGGGCGACGACAAGGCCAAGCTCGACCAGTATGCCACGACCGACTCGCCTGAGTATCGGCGTATGGTCGACGAGATAGCCCGCCGTCTGGGCCTCACCTCGCTGAAGTTTGCCAAGATCGAGGATCTCGTTGCTTCCATCGGCCTGCCCAAGAGCCAGGTCTGTACCCACTGCTTCGATGGCAGCAGCTACGACCGGCAGTTGGGCGAGGGCGAGTTCTTCGGCTAAAGATCCAGTCTCTTTTTTACTCCTTATGCGCAGAAGCCTATGCTGACGCGGCGTGACAGCTCCTGCGCTCCCATCGAGAATCGTTGGTAGGCCGCTTCCACGTCCTGCCGCTCTATCAGCTGATAAGCCTCGCGGCTGGCTGCCGTCTTGCTGGCGGCCAGACGGTCGGCCATAGCGGGCAGAATGCCGTTCTGCACCAGCTGCTCCACCCAGCGGGCATTGGCAAAGTTGCGCGTGCGGTGGCTCACGGTGTCGCGAATGGCCTTCTTCAGCCGGTCGGCAGCCTCGGGCGTCAGCACATATTCGTCGCGCTCCAGCTGCACCTTGGCTATCTGCATCAGCTCGTCAGCGTTGTAGTCGGCAAAGCGGAACTTATAGGGGAACCGCCCCAGCAGTCCGGGGTTCATCGACATCAGCGCGTCCATCTCCTTCTCATATCCTGCAAAGATGATGAGCACATCCGAATTTTTCTGCGCCAGCACCGGCAGCAGACTGTTCAGTGCGTGCCGACCGAAGTCGTTCGAGCCGTCGCTGCTGTAGAGCGTGTAGGCCTCGTCGACGAAAAGCACGTTGCCCCGCGCCTCGGTCAGGATCTGCTTCATGTTCTCCTCCGTCTCGCCGATGTAGCGGCCCACCATGCGCTGGCGGTCTACGCACACCACGTCGCCCTTCGACAGCAGACCCAGCGAGTGGTATATCTTGCCCAGCAGACGGGCCACCGTGGTCTTGCCCGTGCCCGGGTTGCCGGTGAAGATGGCGTGGTGCGGAGCCTCGTCGCTGGTGTGCAGGCCCAGCCGTCGCCGCTCGGCGTAGAAGCGCATGCGGTTGGTCATCGTGGTGATGCTCTGCTTCACGTCGGTCAGTCCCACCATCTCGTTCAGCCGTGCCAGCACCTCGTCGCCCGTCTGGCCGGGGGTCAGCAGCCGCTCCGTGTCAATGTCCTCGGGCTTCACCATCTCCATCACGGGCATACCCTCGTCTTGCTGTTGCAGCAGTCGCTCGGCAAACGGCAGGCTGATGCCCTCCAGCACGTAGCGCTTCAGGTCGCTGCCCGTCCACCGCTTCGTGTTGCCCCGCTCGTAGGCCGTGATCAGCGTGCGCACCAGCAGGTCGCTGGCCAGGGGGCTCAGCCTGTGCTCCTGCTTGTCGATCTGGCCGAACAGCTGCTGCACCAGTTCGAAGCAGCTGGCATCGTGCAGCTTCACCCGGCTGCCCTCCAGAAAGAAGTCCTTCATCGACGGACTCACCTCGAACAGCTGTTCCAGCTCCTGCTCAGTGGCCAGCAGCAGCAGGTTGTACATGCCTTCGCGCAGCTTCTCCTCGATCTTCGCCGTGATCACCTTGCCCCCCGTGTTCATCAGCGTGCCTATGTTGTGCAGGCACAGGTCGCTGGCGCCCAGGGCGTCCAGGTCGCTCAGGTCTTCGTAGGGGTTGTTGCTGGCCGGGTTGTAGAACCGGGCCGTGTCGTATATGCGCACGCCCTTGCCCATGATCTGCCTGGCGTAGACCTCGATGGGCTGGGTGAGATCCTTAGGCCCCTGGCACACGATGATTTGGTTGCCCACGCGGGTGCGGGGGAAGCCCATGCGCTTGTAGCCGCCTTGGGCGCGCACCTCGTTCAGCGTCTCCAGCTGTTCCTTCTTGATGTAGCGCTGCCGCAGCTCTTTGCCGCCGGGACAGGTGGCTATGGGCATCCATTCCTCCCTGTACACCAGCTTCGAGGCCAGTTCGTGCTCCAGGCTGCCCCTGTTGCAGAAGTACTGGTCCGTGGGCCACACCACCAGCTGGTCGTCTATCTGGAACTCAATCTTCAGCACCCAGTCGTCCTTCTTGTGCACCAGCAAGAAGTAGTCGCCGGGCAGCCACACGCTCTTCGTGGGCACGTAGGCCGAGATCTCGTTGCGCGTCACCTTCACCCGCTGACGGGCCTTCTGCTCCTCCTCCTTCGCAATCATGTTGCCCAGTTCGCCGCGAATCAGGTCGTTGAAGATGTAGTCATCGTCATCGTCGTCATCGTCGTCGACGAAGGACGCTATCTTGGCAGCCTGCTCGGGGTCGGGCTGATAGGCGGTGGTGCCTATGAAGTAGAGGCTGTCGGCGTGAAACACGCTGAAGTCGTATTCACCCTGGTGGTTCACCCTGCGCTCCAGGGTCAGCGTCACTGCTATGTCCGACTTTACGTAGGTTCTTGCGTTCTGCAGCAGTTCAATGCTAACGGGATAAGTGCTATTCGTCATAATCAAAGTTTTTCGGTCAATAATCAAGTGAAAACATTCGTTGCGGGCACGGCACACCGCGCCCTGTGTGTTGAAGATACAGGCATCTGCCTACGGTGGGGCAGAGCGTTCAGAAGAGTAGCCACAGGCATCTATGCACACGCACCCAGACGCGTGCTGCCACGTAGCCGTTAGTAATCGGAGCAAACCATAAAGTGTAATGGACTTGCCGCAGAAGCTACAACCTAATTAGAAAAATGTAACAATAAGTCAAAGAACACCTAACAGCTCAGACTGCATACCTCGCCACTATGCGGCTTGGTGCATTTTTCCGATGCGATGTGTCGACAATGCCTGTCGCCGCTTGCATCTTCGTTGTTCTGTTAGATTTCTTTGTTTTCATTTTCTTTTACGTTGTCTTTTGCGATTTCGTGCTGCAAATATATGCAATTTTCTGCAATCCCAAATCAAGTGGCACGAGAATTAACAAATAATTAACACTTCGCCTCTGGTGGAACGTGAATGACTTCTTTTTTTCGCCTGCGGCGCTACGTGAATCTCCGTGAATGAAACGTGAATTTTCCGTGAATTTTCTTTTTCGCCTGCGGCGCTACATAAATAATCGTGAATGGACATGAATTAATCATAAATATTTATGGAAAATTTATGGTTATTTATGGTCATTTATGTAGCGTCGCAGACGAAAAAGAAAATTCACGGGGCATTCACGTTTCATTCACGGTCATTCACGTAGCGCCGCAGGCGAAAAAGTCCATTCTCGTAACGAAGCCTCCGTTGATGATTAACGGAGCCCCCGTTGATACGCAATGGAGGCTCCGTTCATTCGCAACGAAGGCCCCGTTGACCATTAACGGAGCCTCCGTTGTTTTTCAGCAGATTTCGAGCAGCTCGCCGAAGTGGGCTATGCGGCGCAGACGCGGGTGCTCGAAGTCGTCGTGAAACTCCAGCTCCCACGTCACGTGGAAGGGAATGTGCACCCCCCACGCACCGATGGCCAGCGCGGGCGCAATGTCGCTGCGCAGCGAGTTGCCCACCATCATCATCTGCCCGGGCTCCACATTCAGCTTGCGGCACAGCGCCAGGAACTCTGCCTGGCCCTTGTCGCTCGTGATCTCCACATGCTCGAAGTAGGGCAGCAGCCCCGACCGCTGTAGCTTGTGCTCCTGGTCGAGCAGCTCGCCCTTGGTGAACACCACCATGCGGCGGCCCTGACGCTGCAGGCTGTCGAGCGTGGTCACCACCTCGGGCAGCGGCGTGGCGGGCAGGTGCAGCAGCCCGTAGCACAGCTGTTGCAGCTGCGCCAGCTGACGGGCCGGCATCTCGTAGCGGCTCACGCGCATGGCCGTCTCCATCATCGAGAGGGTGAAGGCCTTGGTACCGTAGCCCAGTTGTGGCATGTTCTGCCGTTCGGTGGCAAAGAGCTCGCGGGCCGCCGTCTCGCGGTCGGTCCAGGGCTCCAGCATGGTGTACAGCTGCTGCATCACCTGCTCAAAGTGGCCCTGGCAGTCCCACAGCGTGTCGTCGGCATCGAATACGATAATCTCTATGTCTTTTTTCATCTATTCTAAAAGTTTGCTGCAAAGTTACAAATAAATCCTAAAGAATCGCGGGTTTTCACAATTATTTCGTACCTTTGCACCTTATAATAAATAAAAGTAGATAGAAAAGTGGCTTGCATATTGCATATTGAAACAAGCACCTCGCTGTGCTCGGTGGCCGTGAGCGACGACTCGCACGTCATCTACCACGACGAGGAGCGTACCTCCGAGAAAGGCAGCGCCGCCGAGCGGCTGGGCACGATGGTCGACGAGGCCATGTCGTTCACCGACAGCCACGCCATTCCCTTCGACGCCGTGGCCGTGAGCTGCGGCCCGGGCAGCTATACGGGCCTGCGCATCGGCGTGTCGATGGCCAAGGGTCTGTGCTACGGCCGCGACCTGAAGCTCATCGCCGTGCCCACGCTCGAACTGCTCTGCGTGCCAGTGCTGCTCAGTGAAAAGTTAAGCATCTCAACGCTTACTTCTCACCTTTCACCTCTCACCTCTCACCTCCCCGAAGACGCCCTGCTCTGCCCTATGCTCGACGCCCGCCGCATGGAGGTCTACGCCGGCGTGTACGACCGCGCCCTGACGACGGTGCGACCCGTTCAGGCCGACGTGGTCGATGCCGACACCTACCGCGAGTGGCTCGACCAGCGCCCCGTGTTCTTCTTCGGCCCCGGTGCCCAGAAGTGCATGGAGGCCATCGGTCACCCCAACGCCCGCTACATAGAGGGCATGGAGCCCCTGGCCCGCTGGATGCAGCCCCTGGCCGAGCGCCGCCTGCTCAGCGGCCAGACCGAAGACGTGGCCTACTTCGAACCCTTCTACCTAAAGGACTACGTGGCAAAACTTCCCAAGAAACTATTATAGCAATGGACATACAAGGATTAGACTACAACACCCAGCGCCAGGCGCTGCTGCTGCCTGAGTACGGACGCGAGATCCAGAAGATGGTAGAGTGCGCCATCGCCCTGCCCACCAAGGAAGAGCGCCTGCAGTGCGCCCGCACCATCGTGAAGCAGATGGAGAACAAGGTGCCCCAGATTCGCGAGAACGTGAACTACAAGCAGACGCTCTGGGACCACCTGTACCTCATGAGCCACAAGCAGCTCGACATTGACTGGCCCTACGACGTGAGCCAGGCCGAGAAGATTCACACCAAGCCCCAGCCCATGCAGCTGCCGCAGACGCAGATTCGCCTGCGCCACTATGGCCGGCTGGTGCAGGAGCTGATGGAGAAGCTGAAGACCATGCCCGAAGGCCCCGAGCGCGACGAGCTGACGCGCCTCACGGCCAATCAGATGAAGCGCGACCTTATGCAGTGGGGCCACGGCTCCATAGACGACGAGAAGGTGGCCGACGATATGGCCCGCATGACCGACGGGGCCGTGCAGCTCGACCTGAACAACTTCCGCTTCGACCGCACGCCGCTGGCCAACGAGCCCATGCTGCCCAAGCGTAACAAGAAAAAGAAGTAGCACCTGTTATGTCGGCATTCATCATCGAAGGCGGGCACGCGCTCAAGGGAACCATCAGGCCGCAGGGCGCCAAGAACGAGGCCCTGCAGGTCATCTGTGCCACCTTGCTCACGGCCAGCGAGGTCACCATTCGCAACATTCCCAATATTCGCGATGTGAACAACCTCATTCAGTTGCTGCGCGACATTGGGGTCAGCGTGCAGACGGCCCCTGGCGGGGCGCTGACCTTCCAGGCCGCTACGCTCAATTTGGAGTACCTGCAGAGCGACGAGTTCGTGCGCAAGTGCGCCCAGCTGCGCGGTTCGGTGCTTATGATAGGCCCCCTGCTGGCCCGCTTTGGCCGCGCTGTGGTGGCCAAGCCCGGTGGCGACAAGATAGGCCGCCGCCGTCTGGACACCCACTTCCTGGGCTTCCAGAAGCTGGGCGCCACCTTCCAGCAGGTAAAGGATCGCGATGTCTACGAAATTACAGCGCAGACGAACGCCCCCCTCTCACCTCTCACCTCTCCCCTCTCACCTCTCACCACCCACCTCTCGCCTCTCACCACCCACCTCTCGCCTCTCAAGGGCACCTATATGCTGCTCGACGAGGCCAGCGTCACCGGCACGGCCAACATCGTGATGGCCGCCGTGCTGGCCGAGGGCACCACCACCATCTACAATGCGGCCTGCGAGCCTTATGTTCAGCAACTGTGCCGCTTGCTTCAGCAGATGGGCGCCCGCATCAGCGGCATCGGCTCCAACCTGCTCACCATCAAGGGCGTCAGCTCGCTCCACGGGGCCGAGCACACCGTGCTGCCCGATATGATCGAGGTGGGCTCGTTCATCGGCATGGCCGCCATCTGCGGCGAGGGCATCCGCATCAAGGATGCCTCGGTGGCCAACCTGGGCCTCATTCCCGAGGCCTTCCGCCGTCTGGGCGTGAAGATGCGGATAGAGGGCGACGACATCGTGGTGCCCCATCAGCGCCACTACGAGGTGCAGTCGTTCATCGACGGCACCATCATGACCCTGGCCGATGCCCCCTGGCCCGGACTCACCCCCGACCTGCTCTCGGTGCTCATCACCGTGGCCACGCAGGCCCGTGGCTCGGTGCTCATACACCAGAAGATGTTCGAGAGCCGCCTGTTCTTCGTCGACAAGCTCATCGATATGGGTGCGCAGATCATCCTCTGCGACCCCCACCGCGCCGTGGTGGTGGGTCACGACCGCAAGATACAGCTGCGGGCCCAGCGTATGTCGAGTCCCGACATTCGAGCCGGCATCGCCCTGCTCATCGCCGCCATGAGTGCCCACGGCACCAGCCGCATCGACAACATCGAGCAGATAGACCGTGGCTACGAGAACATAGAGCACCGCCTCAACGCCCTCGGCGCCCGAATCACCCGCGAACAATAATAATTAATAATAGTCCCACCCAATCCCAGTTAGTCCCAATCCGTCCCAACAACTCCCAAAAACTCCCAGTCAGTCCCACCCCCTCCCAGTTAGTCCCAACTCCCCTCGCAGAAAAAATGATCAAGCCAGAAGAAGTCTACCGCATTGGCCGCCTGGGCAAGCCCCACGGCATTCACGGCGAGGTGTCGTTCCTCTTCGACGACGACGTCTTCGACCGTGTCGATGCCGAGTACCTCATCCTCGACATCGACGGCATCCTGGTGCCCTTCTTTATGGAGGAGTACCGCTTCCGCACCGACAGCACCGCGCTGGTGAAGTTCTGCGACGTTGACACCCAGGACCGCGCCCGCGAGCTCACCAACTGCGACGTCTACTTCCCCCTCGCCCTCACCGACGATGAGGCTCCCCTCTCCCTGCAGGCCCTCGTGGGCTTCCGTCTGATCGATGCCCAGACCGCCAGGCAGGTAGGCACCATCGCCTCGATTGACGACAGCACCGCCAACCTGCTCTTCGAGCTCGAGGACGGCACCCTCATTCCCGCCCACGACGAGCTCATCACCCATATCGACCCAAAGAAACGACAAATCACGATACACCTTCCCGAAGGTATTCTCGACTTATGAAGAAACGACAAATAGCCATACTGGGCTCTACGGGCAGCATTGGCACCCAGGCCCTGCAGGTCATCGAAGAGCACCAGGACCTGTACGAGGTGTACTGCCTCACCGCTAACAACAAGGTGCAGCTGCTGGCTGAGCAGGCCCACCGCTTCAACCCCGCCGCCGTGGTCATTGCCAACGAGCAGCGCTACGACGAGCTGAAGGCCCTGCTCAGCGACCGCCCCGACATCAAGGTCTATGCCGGAGCACGCGCACTGAACGAGATCGTAGAGGCCGACCCCATCGACATGGTGCTCACGGCTATGGTGGGCTTCGCCGGACTGGAGCCTACCATCCACGCCATCCGTGCCCACAAGACCATCTGTCTGGCCAACAAGGAGACGCTCGTGGTGGCAGGCGAGCTGATCTGCCGCCTGGCCGTGGAGAACCGCGCCGCCATCCTGCCGGTGGATAGCGAGCACTCGGCCATCTTCCAGAGCCTCGTGGGCGAAGACCAGAACCCCATCGACAAGATCCTGCTCACGGCGTCGGGCGGCCCCTTCCGCACGAAGACTATGGAGGAGATAGCCCACGTCACCAAGGCCGACGCCCTGCGCCACCCCACCTGGGATATGGGCGCGAAGATTACCATCGACTCGGCCTCGATGATGAACAAGGGCTTCGAGGTCATCGAGGCCAAGTGGCTCTTCGGTGTCGAGGCCAGTCAGATACAGGTGCTGGTCCATCCGCAGAGCATCGTCCACAGCGCCGTGCAGTTCCTGGACGGCAGCGTCAAGGCCCAGCTGGGCGTGCCCGATATGCGGCTGCCCATTCAGTATGCCTTCTCGTTCCCCCAGCGTCTGCCGCTCAGCGGCGAGCGGCTCGACCTCTTCCGGGCGCAGAAGCTGGAGTTCTTCGAGCCCGACCTCAAGAAGTTCCGCTGTCTGGCTATGGCCTACGAGGCGCTGGCCCGTGGCGGCAACATGCCCTGCATCGTGAATGCGGCCAACGAGGTGGTGAACCGCGCCTTCCTGGAAGACCGCTGCCGCTTCCTGCAGATGGGCGACGTGATTGCCGAGACCATGCAGCGCGCCACCTTCATCGCTAAGCCCACCCTCGACGACTATCTGCAAACCGACACCGAGGCCCGACGAATAGCAAATCAATTATTATAAAAATAGAAAATGGAAGTATTTTTAATTCGCGTACTACAATTCATCCTCGCCATCTCGCTGCTGGTACTCCTGCACGAGGGCGGACACTTCTTCTTCTCAAAGCTCTTCGGCGTAAGGGTCGAGAAGTTCTACCTCTTCTTCGACGTCACCGTCGGTAAGTGGAGGGGCAAGCTGTTCAGTTTCAAACCTAAGAAAAGCGACACCGAGTACGGCGTGGGCTGGCTGCCGCTGGGCGGCTACTGCAAGATTGCCGGCATGATCGACGAGAGCTTCGACACCGAGCAGATGAAGCAGCCCGAACAGCCCTGGGAGTTCCGCTCGAAGCCTGCCTGGCAGCGACTGCTCATCATGATTGGCGGCGTGCTCGTCAACTTCCTCCTGGCCCTGTTCATCTACTCTATGATCCTCTTCACCTGGGGCGAGTCCTACATCCCCGCAGGCGAGATGGCTATGAAGTTTAACGACCAGGCCAAGGAGCTGGGCTTCAAGGATGGCGACTATCTGATTGCTGCCGACGGCAAGCTGTTCAAGCAGTTCGATGCCGACCTGTACCGCCAGCTGTCGGCTGCCCATGAGGTCGAGGTGTCGCGCGACGGCCAGCGCCTGGTGCTGAGCCTGCCCGGCGACCTCAACATGCTCGAGATGCTGAAGAGCGAGCCCCGCTTCGTCAGCCCCTACATTCCCGCCACTATCGACAGCGTGCTGCCGGGTTCGCCCGCTGCACAGTTAGGCCTGGAGAAGGGCAACCAGATCCTGGCGCTGAACGGCCATCCCATCGACTCTCACAACACCTTCCTTTATGAGCTGGGCCGTCTGCACGACCAGATGGCCTCGGCCGAGACCCACGACGACAGCCTGGCCGTGCGCACCGTGACGCTGGTCTATAAAGGCTCCGAGACAGCAGCCGACAGCGCCACGCTGGTCGCTGGCAGCCAGGAGGTTCAGGTTCCTGTAGAGGCCACCCAGACTGGCGTGTTCACCAAGCAAGTGGTGCTCACCGAAGACCTGAAGCTGGGCTTCACGCCCCGTCTGCTCACCGACCTCTACAAGTCTACCACCGTCAAGTACGGCTTCTTCGAGAGCTTCCCCGCCGGCATACGCTACGGCTGGAACGTGCTGAAGGGCTATGTGGGCGATATGAAGTACGTCTTCACCGCCGACGGTGCCAAGTCGCTGGGCGGCTTCGGGGCCATTGGCAGCCTCTTCCCCCCGATGTGGGACTGGCACATGTTCTGGAACATGACGGCCTTCCTCTCCATCATCCTCGCCTTCATGAACATCCTGCCCATTCCCGCCCTCGACGGTGGCCACGTGCTGTTCCTGCTCTACGAGATGATCACGCGTCGCAAGCCCTCCGAGCAGTTCATGATCCGTGCCGAGTACGTAGGCTTTGGCATCATCATCCTGCTCATGGTCGTTGCCAACCTCAACGACATCCTCCGCTGGCTCGGCTACATGTAGCCCCAGCCGTCACCACAAAAAGCAAGGGAAACAAAAGAACCTCGTCTTTCTTTAAAAGAATCGTTCTTCTTTTGTTTCCCTTGCCTTTAAAAGACCCTCGTCTTTCTTTTGTTAAAAGACCATCGGTTTTCTTTTGTTTTCCCTGTTTTTATTTGTTTTGGTAAGCCCGCTTTAGCGGATACTCCCCGCCTTCGTCCTTCACAGGGTCCTCCACATGCCATCTTCGTCCTTTGCAGCCTTCGCCCTTCGCAGGCCGTCCTTTGCGGCCTTCGTCCATTGCAGCGGCATTTTATGCCGCAAAACCAGCCGCAAAACCAGCCGCAACCCGCCCCAATCACACAAACCGCTCGCCATACTTAATCCCCACCTCGTTCACATACTTCCTGATCAAGGCCGAGGAATCACCCTTCGGGCAAACCAGCAGCACATCGCCCCATTCGGCCACAATATACCCATCGAGCCCGTTGATCACCCCGATATGTCCCTTGGGCAGGCACACGATGTTGTTCCGGCAGTCCTCCATCACCACCTCCGAGTCAGCCAGCACCACATTGTCGTTCTCCGTCTTCTGGAGGTACTCATAGATGGCGTGCCACGTCCCTATGTCGGCCCACCCGAAGTCGCACTTCATCACGTAGGCATTGTCGCTCAGCTCCAGTGCCGCCTTGTCCATCGACAGGTTCGGGTACGACGGGTAGTGCTGCTGCACGTAGCGGGCCTCGTCGTCGAGCGAGTAGTGCCCCTGCAGGTCAGCCAGACGGGAGGGCATGTCGGGAATCACCTTCAGGTACCACTCGCGCAGGTGCCGAATGTTCGTCATGAACATGCCCGTGTTCCATAGGAACTCGCCGCTCTCCATGAACATTCGGGCAAACTCACGCTCGGGCTTCTCCGTGAACGACTGCACCTTGCTGATGCCCGTGGCCAGCGTCGGCTCGCCTATCTGTATGTAGCCGTAGCCGGGCTCGGGGCGCGTGGGCTGTATGCCCATCGTCAGGATGATGTCGTTCGTGGCCACGAAGTTCAGACCGTGCAGCACGTTGCGCTCGAAGGCCTCCTCGTTCAGCACCACCTGGTCGGCTGGGGCTATCACGATCCGCGCGTCGTCGCTCTCGCGGTGAATGCGGCGGCCAGCCCACGCCACGGCAGGCGCCGTGTTGCGGTTCACGGGCTCGGCCAGCACGTGCTCGGCGGGCACGTCGGGCAGCTGCTGCCGCACGCGGCCCAGGTACTCCTGCGAGGTGGTAATATAAATATGGTCTAAGGGTATTACGCGCGAAAAACGGTCGAAGGTCTGCTGAAGGAGCGAGCGCCCTGTCCCAAAGAAGTCAATGAACTGCTTCGGACGGTCTACACGGCTCGAGGGCCACAGTCGCCGGCCGCGTCCTCCGGCCATGATTACGCAGTAGTTGTTGCTTGAGTTTGTCTCCATAATCTCAGATTATTAGTCAATAAAAAGTTGGTTTTACGCCACTAAGATACGCATTATCTGCCAACGAGCCAACTATTTTCACTATTTTTAGGACAAACTTTTGTTCTTTTCAAAAAATTATCATTACCTTTGCACCCGCTAAGCCCAGATGGCGGAATCGGTAGACGCGCTGGTCTCAAACACCAGTGGGGCAACCCGTGCCGGTTCGACCCCGGCTCTGGGTACAAGGGTGCTGAGGAATCAGCACCCTTTTTAATGAAAAATTCGTTAATTTAAGTTGTATTTTTCAAAACCTACCCCTGTTTCTATTTTGTATAAAAAAATTATTCTTATTTTTGCAGTCTAACTAAAATATTGAACCGACAAATGCTGCAGAGGAGATTGTGCTTACTGGTTGTAGCCATCATCACCCTCATTGGTGCACCAGCCCAGGCAGCTAACCATACGATGACCGTCGACAGCGTGAGACTGATACGCCAAGGCGATAAGGTGCAAATGATGATGGAGCTCAACTTCGACAGGAAGCAAGTGGGTAGCGATGACGTTCTGCTTGTTGCCCCGTTCCTCGCGTCGCCTGAGAAGGCGAAAGTGCTGCCATCGGTGGGCGTCTATGGACGCAACACCTATTATTATTACGTGCGCGAAGGATGGGTGCGCCTGCAGGAGACTGGGGCCATACGCCTCAGGGCCAAAGAAGCACCACTGCCGTACAGATACGTGCAGACCGTCGACTACGAAGATTGGATGCAACAGTCCATCATCACCATCAATGTCAGCCTGAATCACGCATGTGAGGGGGAAATCGAGCAGCGGCTCGACACAGTGCTCGCACTGCACCCCATTATCATTGTGACACCCGATAGCGTCGAGACCATTCGTGGATCAATAGCCAAGACGGCACACGTCGACTTCATCGTCAACCGTACCGAGATCAGGCCCGACTACCACGACAATGCACGCGAACTGGCAGGCATCGCCCACACCATCGACTCGATGAAGGCGCAGCCTGAGACCAAGATCACCGGCATCGGACTGAAAGGCTATGCCTCGCCCGAAGGCCCGTACTGGAACAACATCCGTCTGGCCAAGGGACGTACCGAAGCACTGCGCGACCATATCATCGAGCACCACGGCATCAGCCCATCGGTCATCAGTGCCGACTACGAGCCCGAGGACTGGCAAGGACTGCGCCGCGACGTGGCGGCCAGCGACCTGCCCCACAAGAACGACATCCTCCGCATCATCGACACAGAGGAGGAGCCCGATGCCCGACTGGCACGCATCAAGCGCCGATTCCCGGCTGACTATGCTGTCATCTTGGCCAAGATCATGCCTTACCTCAGGCACACCGACTACCACATCGACTTCGAGACACTTGCACACAAGACCAAGCAAGGACACGCCGATACCCTGTGGGCACTGCCAGAAGGCGAGCTGCTGCCAGAGACGCCATTCCACGAGCGAACCTTCCACCCCGACTGGGCGCTCAAGACCAACCTCATAGGCGATGCCGTGCTGGCATTCAACTTCGAAGTGGAAGTACCCTTTGGAAAAGACCGCGAGTGGAGCCTCATGGCCGAAGACTGGTTCCCCTGGTACGTATGGCATCACAACAGCCGCGCTTACGAGATTTGGGCCGTCGGTCTCGAACTGCGAAAGTGGTGGGGCAAGTGCCCAGGACGCCGCCCCGCACTGTCTGGCAACTTTGCCGGCCTCTACCTCGCTTCGGGTAAGTACGACTGGGAGTGGAGCAGCACCGGCGACCAGGGAGAGTTCATCTCCACCGGCGTCACCTACGGCTACAGCTGGCCTCTCAGTAAGCATTGGAACCTCGAGGCATCGGCCTCTATAGGTGCCGTTTGGGGGCCCCGCCGCCACTACAATGGCGAGTTCCAGGACACCCACCTCATTTGGAAATACAATAGTCATATATTCTATGCTGGCCCCACGAAAATAAAGCTGTCACTGGTATGGCTCCTCGAGAGCCCCTTCAGAAAGAAAGGAGGCCGCCTATGACAAAGCGCTCTTTGACCCCCCTGTCCCCCCTCCGGTCCCTGTGGTCCGCGATTCATCGCGGTCTCTCCCCCCTCCGGTCCCTGAGCCTCGCCGTCCTGGCCCTTGTGGTCATCAGTTCCTGCGTGCGCCGTCCCCTCGAGGTCTACTACCAAGACGAGGCCTACGTCCGCTTCAACTTCGACTGGCTCACCTCCTTCGGCTTCACCCCCAACGCCGAGGACATCCAGATCTGCATCTACCGCGATGGCGACCAGCTCTTCCGGCGCGTCATACCCAACCAGAGCGAATACTACGTCACCAAGCTGCCCGAGGGCCGTTACTACCTCATGGTCTTCACCCCCGAAGACGACTGGACCGGCTCCGCCCGCTTCGATGACATCGACAACTACTCACGCGCCGTATGCCGCGCAGAGCCCATCACCGTGCGCTCACCCAAGCGCTGGGATGCCGAGTTCAGCTATATGTGCGACCCCTACAACCCCATCGGCGTAGCCGTCGACACCTTCGAGATCACACGCGAGATGGTAGAGCACTCGCTCAACTTCATAGACTACCGCGATCGCGACATCTACACGCCCGACACCGCCCAGTACGTCTACAACGAGATCATCGACCCCATGACCACCCACCTCTACGTGCGCATCCTCGTCAAGAAGGGCTACCAGTACATACGCCGTGCCGAGGCCAACATCAGCGGCTTTGCCGACGGCTTCTGGATGAACCGCGTAGACCGTACCTACGAGACCGGAACACTGCTACTCGACCAGGACAAGTGGCAGGCACGATCCAAGGCGCAGGCCGAGCCCGAGTGGAACATACAGGCCATGAACAATCTCAAGGCACCCCTCGACGACGATAGCGGATGGATCATTGCCGACCTCGCCACCTTCGGACTGCCACTCGGCAAGGAGCGCATAGTCGACCGCGACAGCACCGAGAACGTGCTCAACCTCGCCTTCCTGCTGCGCAACGACTCCACAGCCGTCTACCAGTTCAACGTAGGCAAGCGCCTCCACTACGAGACCCCCTCGGGCGATGCCCTCTCAAAGGCCGACGTACTCAAGAACATCGAAGTCTACGTGGTCATCGACGACACCATATCTCCCACTGTCGACCCCGTCCCCATCAAAGATGCCTCCGGCTTCGACGCCCACGTCGACGACTGGGAATACGGTGGAACCTTCGACGTCAGCGGCTTCGCCCGCCGAAAGGCCGCCCTCCGTTCCCCCAAAAACTCCCAATAAGTCCCAAAACGTCCCAATAAGTCCCAATAAGTCCCAAAACGTCCCAAGAAGTCCCAAAACGTCCCAATAAATCCCAACAAGTCCCAGAGATTCCCAAAAATATAATATTAACACTTTAAAAACGTTTTTAAATTTATGAAGAAACTAACCTATCTGACAGCGGCCCTCGCTACATTAGCATTCGCCGCATGTTCCGAGGCCGACCTCGACACCTCCCCACTGGGAGCCACTGAGGCCGAAACCCCGGAAGGTGCCATTACCTTC